>CAZDOH010000063.1:0-15113 GCA_964507005.1 uncultured Prevotella sp.
CGAAGTGGGACAAAGAGATTGGCTGTCCTGAAGGCGTGGACGCACCGTTCAATATCGATGCAAGAATCAATTGTGCCTATATACTTATAGGCTTGCTTTACGGCAACGGCGATTTTGGGCGGACAATGGACATCGCCACCCGTTGCGGGCAGGATTCTGACTGCAATCCGGCATCCGCTTGCGGTATATTGGGGACGCTGATGGGCTATAGCAACATTCCGGAAAAATGGATGCGCAATCTTCATGAAGTGGAAAACCGCAATTTTGCCTTTACGCAGCTTTCCCTGCTGCAAGTATATGAGAAAAGTCTGAATCAAGCCATGCAGATGATTGAACGCAACGGAGGGAAAAACGACGGCGACAAGGTGCGGATAAAGGTACAAAAACCAAAGGCAGTGCGGTATGAGGAATCTTTTGCAGGGCTGAAGTTGGGGACGACTCTGCCGGGGAAACCTTTGGAAGATTTGGGCTATGTCACTTTCGACGGATGTGCCATTCTGTTTAAAGGTGACGTGCAATCCGTGCAGAACGACTATGTAGCACGGATTGAAATCGAGATAGACGGACAGATTGTGAAGACAGTACAGGCTCCGGCCGATTTCCATCGTCGTACCCAGGAACTCTACTGGAATTACGACTTGAAACAGGGGCGGCATCGGGTGCGTCTGCGTTGGACAAACCCGCAAGAGGGATGTAAGGTAGTTTGTCATAGAATCATTACCTATCAGAAGAAATGAAGAAACAAGTTATATGTACGCCTGCCTTTTCGGCTTTTGGGAAGCGTAAGTTTTGAAGCTGGAACATATCGCCAAAGTTGAAAGCCTCCGGTTTGAAGACACGCCTTCTGGCAAGTGATGAAACCAGCGCAATGCTGGGCGTCAAAAGTCTTGAAGCCTAAAGGTAAAGAGTATTTCCGCCCAAAAGGGGAATTGACAACTTTTGCAGTTGACACTTGACTCTGCCCCACATTCCCAACCAACAAAAAACACCGCCGGGAGAACTTCATTACGATTTAATTTTATAATTTTACACGCGAAAGGAGTGGTTACCTTATTCAACCAACATTCAACCAACATTCAACCAACATTCAACCAACGCCAATCGATTGATTTTCAACACAAATAAAGCGACAATTAAAACGACAATGACACTTGGCAAATATTTCGCGGCAATAGTGGTGTTTACCTGCATTGCCACCGGCAGCGCACCGGCGCAAGTCAAACCCTTCAGTTTTGCACAGATTACCGACATCCATCTCAACCCCGGCAATCCCGCCCCCACCGAAGCGCTCCTGCGCTCCATTGCGCAAATAAATGCCACCGATGGGCTGGACTTCGTGCTCATCACCGGCGACATTGCCGACTACGGCGACCGCGCCACGATACAGAAAGCCAAAGCGTGCCTCGACCTTCTGCGCTACAAATACTACATCATCCTCGGCAACCACGAAACCACGTGGAGCGACAGCGGATGCATGGCCTTCAGCGAAACGTTCGGCAGCGAACGCTTTGAATTCGAGCATGGCGGCATTCTGTTCCTGGGTTTCAACACCGGTCCTTTCATGCGCATGGCCTACGGCCACGTGGTGCCGCAGGACATCGCATGGCTGAAACAGCGGATGGACAAATGGGGGAAAGAAAAGCCCGTGGTGCTCGTCACCCACTACCCGCTCACAAAAGGCGACATCGACAACTGGTACGACGTAACCGATGCCGTGCGGCCCTACAACATCCGTCTGATGATAGGCGGCCACTACCACCAGAACCGCAGCCTGCTCTACGACGGCATTCCGGGGATTCTGATGCGCTCGAACCTGAGCGATGCCAGCGGCAAAAACGGATACGGCATTTACGAAGTTACCGAAGACTCCATAAAGGTGTTTACGCAGAACGTGGGCGAGCCCAAAAGCCAGTGGGCATCGTTTCCGCTCCGCACCCCGCTGTTCGACCACGGCGGCAAGGCCGACGAATATCCCGACTATACCGTCAACGCCACAAGCCCGACCCGCCCGCGCTGGACGGTGAAAGGCGAAGCCGGCATCTATTCTTCGCCTGCAAGCGACGGCCGCCGCCTCTTTGTGGGCGACGACGCAGGGAAGCTTACTGCCTACAGTCTGAAAAACGGCCGCCGCCTATGGCAGTTCTCAGCCCGCCGGCGCATAATAGGCGACTGCGCCTGTGCCGACGGACGCGTGATTTTCGGCAGTGCCGACAGCACGGTATATGCCCTCAACACCGCCGACGGCCGTCTGCTCTGGACGCTGAAGGCTGAAGGCCCGGTATTGGGAGCCGTAAGCATCGCCGGCGGCATTGCCTACGTCGGGGCAAGCGATGGGAAGTTCCGCGCCATCGACATCCATTCGGGCAAAGCCGTATGGACTTACAGCGGAATTTCGGGATACATCGTCACGCGCCCGCTTGTAGTCAGCGGAAAAGTGATATTCGGAGCGTGGGACAACACGCTCTATGCCCTCAACACCAGCGACGGCAGCGAGGCATGGAAATGGAAGGACGGGCGCCCGGGCATGCACTTCTCGCCTGCTTCGGCGTGGCCCGTAAGTGCCGGCGGCAGGGTGTTCATAGCAGCGCCTGACAGGTACCTGTCGGCCATCGACCTCGGCAGCGGCAAGACCATCTGGCGCACCAACGCCTCAACGGTAAGGGAGTCGATAGGCATTTCGGGCGACGGCACCATGGTTTACGGCAAAACCATGAACGACAGTGTGGTAAGCTACTCCACCGCCGCCGATTCCCCCGAGGAGATATGGGCGTGCAACGTAGGGTTCGGCTACGAGCATGCGCCTTCCATGCCGCTCGAAAAGGGCGGGACCGTGTTCGGCGGAACATGCAGCGGACTAGTATATGCCATTGACGGGCACACAGGGAGCCTTAAATGGAAATACAAAATAGGCAATTCGCTCGTGAACACCATATTGCCCCTGTCGGGAAACAGTGTGGCGGCGACATCGAGCGACGGCACCGTAACAGTTCTCTCATCCAAATAATTACGGCAAAACAATTACGGCAAATGAAAATAGGCACAATACTGGCAGCGTCGCTGTTTCTGATTTCGGCAGCACCGGCCAAGGCACAGAAAATAAACATCCAGACGGGCATTGAAGTGCTTAAGGCACAGAAATTCAAATGCCTTGAAGGGAAGCGCGTGGGGCTTATCACCAACCCTACCGGAGTGGACAACAACTTGAAGAGCGACATCGACATCCTCAACGAAGCAGGCAACGTGAAACTTGTGGCACTGTTTGCCCCCGAGCACGGGGTGCGCGGCAACGCCCATGCCGGACAAAGCGTAAGCAGCGACCGCGACGCGGCTACAGGCATTCCCGTCCATTCGCTTTTCGGGAAGACGCGCAAAGCCACGCCCGAAATGCTAAAAGACATCGACGTGCTTGTCTACGACATACAGGACATCGGCAGCCGCTCGTTCACCTACATAAGCACGATGGGCCTGGCCATGGAAGCCGCAGCCGAAAACGGGAAGGAATTCATTGTGCTCGACCGCCCCAACCCGCTGGGCGGCAACCGGGTAGAGGGGTGTCTGGTGGAAAACGGCTTTGTTTCGTTTGTGAGCCAATATCCCATACCCTACGTCTACGGCCTAACCTGCGGTGAACTGGCGCTTATGCTCAACGGCGAGCGCATGCTGCAGGGAGGAGTGCAATGCAACCTCAAAGTCATAAAAATGCGCAAATGGAAACGCAGCATGAACTACGCAGCCACGGGCCTGCAGTGGATTCCCTCGTCGCCCCACATACCTCACGCCGAGACATCGTACTACTATCCTGCCAGCGGCATAATGGGCGAGTTCAGCTATATGTCAATCGGCGTGGGCTATACCATACCGTTTGAGATGTTTGCCGCGCCGTGGGCAGATGCTCCGGCACTCGCACGCCGCCTCAACTCCCTGGGCATCGAAGGAGTGGTATTCCGCCCCATATACGCCAAGCCTTTCTATGCCTCGTTCCAGGGCGAGAACATACAGGGCGTGCAGGTGCATATCACCGACTACAACCGGGCCCCGCTCACCGACCTGCAGTTTCTCGTGGCACAGGAAGTGGCCGCCATGTATCCCGACAAGGCAATCTTCAAAGTTGCCGACCCAAAACGGTTCACCATGTTCGACAACGTGTGCGGCACTTCGGAAATACGCCGGCTCTTTGCGCAACGCAACAGATGGGAAGACGCAAAGCCCTACTGGTACAAGGACGCGGCAAAATTCAAGCAGCTTTCAAGGAAATACTATCTATACAAATAAGCACTGTAATGGAAACCGCCAAAACCCCGGGCCGCATACTGGCCCTTGACATAATGAGGGGAATAACCATCGCCGGAATGATACTCGTCAACAATCCCGGTTCGTGGAGCTACATGTATGCCCCCCTGGAGCATGCGCCGTGGACAGGGCTCACGCCCACCGACCTTGTATTCCCGTTTTTCATGTTCATAATGGGAATCACCACCTTCATATCCCTGCGCAAATACAATTTCTCAGCGTCGGCAGCTGCAATACGCAAAATCATAGTGCGGACACTCGTTATTTTCCTTGTGGGCTCGCTGATAGGCATGTTCGCGCATTTCTGCTATTACTGGAACCATGCCGACACCGAAGCCAGTTTCGGTGTCCAGTTGCTTGAAGCCCTTAATGTGTTCCCCACGATGAGGCTCACAGGGGTGCTCCACCGCCTTGCCGTGTGCTATTGCATCGTGGCCATATTGGCGCTGACGGTGAGCCACAAACGGTTTCCGTGGATAATAGGCATTATATTCGCGGTTTATTTCGTTGTGCTTGAACTGTTCAACGGCTACGCCTACGACGAGACCAACGTCCTGGCAATCGTTGACCGCGCCCTGCTGACACCTGCCCACATGTACAACGACAACGGCATCGACCCCGAAGGCCTGCTGAGCACTCTGCCCAGTGTGGCGCATGTAATGACAGGCTTTATGGCCGGCAGACTGATGCTTCCGCAAAAAAGCGAAGCCGGCGCTGCCCGTCCGCTGGCAGATGCCGTACTGAAACTCTTCATTCTCGGCAGCACGCTGCTTGTGGCAGGATTCCTGCTCAGTTATGCCTGCCCCATAAGCAAAAAGATATGGACACCGACGTTTGCCATGGTGACATGCGGTTTCGCAAGCCTCGTTCTGGCGTTGCTCATGTATGCCGTCGACATGAAAGGCTTCCGCCGGTGGGGCAATTTCTTTGCCTCGTTCGGCGCCAACCCCTTGTTTCTTTTCATTATGTCCGACGTGTTCGCCATACTCCTGGGAAGCATAAGGGTTTCGGGAACCACGCTCCACAGCGCCCTCTACAATGCTCTTGTACCGCTGTTCGGAGAAACGGGAGGCTCATGCGTTTTTGCCGTTCTTTTCGTGTTGTTCAACTTCGCAGTTGTAGCTTATCCGCTCTATAAACGCAAGATATTCATAAAAATATGACATATTGAAATGAGTTTTGAAAAAATAACCGAAGAGCCGTCGCTCTACGACAATCTTGAGAAAAAGACGACGGCCGAAATTCTTAAAGATATCAATGCCGAAGACCACAAAGTGGTTCTTGCCGTAGAGAAAGCCATTCCGCAAATCGAAAAACTTGTAGACGGCATTGTGAGGAGGATGCGCAAAGGCGGCCGTATATTCTACATGGGGGCAGGCACCAGCGGGCGGCTCGGTGTGCTCGACGCTTCGGAACTGCCGCCAACCTACGGTGTGGAGCCCACGCTTGTCATAGGACTTATAGCCGGAGGCGACAAAGCCCTGCGCCGCGCCGTTGAAAATGCCGAAGACGACACGGCGAAAGGATGGCAGGAACTTCTTGCCCACAACGTCGGCAGCCACGACACGGTAATCGGCATCGCAGCTTCGGGAACCACCCCATACGTCATCGGGGCCATAACCGAAGCCAGGAAGCACGGCATTCTCACCGGTTGCATAACAAGCAATCCCGACTCGCCGCTAAGCCAGGCTGCAGAAATTGCCATCGAGATGATAGTAGGTCCGGAATACGTAACGGGAAGTTCGCGCATGAAGTCGGGCACAGGGCAGAAGATGATTCTCAACATGATATCTACGGCAGTCATGATACGCCTGGGAAGGGTACGCGGCAACCGCATGGTAAACATGGAGATAACCAACAAAAAGCTTCGCGACCGCGGCACACGCATGATTGCTGCGGAACTGGGCATAAGCTATGAGCAGGCACGCAATCTGCTGGGCATGTACGGCTCGGTACAGAAAGCCGTTGACGCCTTTCGCAAAGACGAAAGCCAAAACCCGCAGGAGCCATGAGATTAAGTTGTATTGTTGCGGCATTACTTCTGGCGGCAAGTGCCGCCGCACAGACTCTTCCGCGCACGCTCCCCGAAAGCGTGGGAATGAGCAGCGGGCACCTTGCGTATGCCGACACCGCCATACTCCGCGCCATTGATGCCGGCGACATTCCCGGAGCAGTGCTTGCCGTGGTGAAAGACGGGAAAATGGCATACCTCAAAGCCTATGGTTACCGCAGCATCAGGCCCAAGCGCGAGAAGATGACTACAAACACCATCTTCGACATGGCATCGTGCAGCAAACCAATGTCTACCGCCATGTGCGCCATGGTTCTTGTCGACCGTGGAATGTTGAGACTTTCGGATGCCGTGGAAAATTTCATTCCAGGTTTCAAGAACTGGACTTCTCCCGACGGCAAACGCGAGACCACAATCCGTGTGCGCCATCTTCTCACCCACACCTCCGGGCTTCCCCCATACGCACCGGTGGAAGAACTGAAAGCGAAATACGGCAGCAACAACCCCGACAGTCTTATAGCCTACATAGCCTCGTGGCGAAGGAACTTTGAGCCCGGCACCGACTTCAGCTATTCCTGCCTCAACTACATCACACTGCAGCGCATCGTAGAGAAAATCAGCGGCATGTCGTTGCGCGATTTTGCGAGAACCAACATATTCGCACCGCTCGGCATGAACCACACCGACTACATACCATGCCTTGAAGACAAAAACGGCAAATGGATAACTTCAAGCCTTCCGGTATGGGCACATGACGATTCGTGGACCTCCGAAGTGGCACCCACACAAGAGCAGGAGAACACCCGCCAAATGCTGCGCGGACAAGTTCACGACCCGCTGGCAAGAGTGATGAACGCAGGCATAAGCGGCAATGCAGGAGTGTTTTCCACTGCCGACGACATTGCCCTGCTTTGCGCGGCTCTAATCAATGGCGGGGAACTCAACGGCCGCCGCATTCTGAGTCCAGCCACGGTAAGGATGATGCAGACGGTGCCGAAAGGCCTCGAGCAGTTCGGGCGCACACCGGGCTGGGACAATTCCTCGGACTACTCTTCGAACCTCGGCGACCTTCTGAGCGCTTCCGCCTACGGGCACACCGGCTTTACAGGCACCATGATTGACATCGACCCCGAAAACCGCCTTGCCGTCATACTGCTTTCAAATGCCGTGCATCCCGACGGGAAAGGCAGCATGATACGCCTGCGGGCCGTGGTGACAAACGCAGTGGCAGCCGCCATTACGGGCGACAGCCTCACAGCCCATTACCTCGACCGCATGCAGCAGTTCGAGAGCGAAAGCCCCATCACCACTAAAGACATTGTAATGCTTGGCAACAGCCTCACCGAAAACGGGGGCGACTGGAACGGACTGCTCGGGTGCAAAAACGTTGTAAACCGCGGAATAATAGGCGACGATGTTCCCGGAATCTACAAACGCCTGCACCAGATACTCCCCTGCCATCCTGCCGGCATATTGCTGATGGAAGGTATCAACGACATTTCCCACGACCTCACAAACGCAGAAATAGCGCATTCCATAGCGCTAACCGTAAACCGCATAAAGCGCGAATCGCCGCAAACGAAGCTCGCATTACAGTCACTGCTGCCTATAAACGAAACTTTCAAGCGCTACAAACGGCTTGAAGGAAAAACCGACAGCATTCCGGCGCTCAACGGAATGCTCAAAGCCATTGCCCGCGAAAACAACGTTGACTTCATTGACTTGTTTCCGCTTTTCTGCGAAAAAGGCTCCAGCACTCTCCGTAGCGAACTTACCGGCGACGGGCTGCATCTCAACTCACAGGGCTACGCCATCTGGAGCGAAGCGCTGCGCAAATATCTGGGGAAAACAACACTGCAACGAAAATAATGCCGAATATGACAAAGAATATGACCAGGAACTTTCTATCGCAATTCACCTCACTGCTCACGGCCATGCTGTGCGTGGCATGCATGGCATGTGCGCAAAACACCGATTTCCGCCGGCAGGCCGGCGAACTGATAAACAAAGGGGAATTCCGCAAAGCGGAAAAAATGCTCAAATCGCTTCCACGCAGCGTAAAGGAAGAAAAACGCTTCGTCATCGATTCCATCCGCCAGACAATGTACCGCATACGGAAGGACTTTTCACTCTCGCCCACCGCAGGACGCGCACAGATAGAAAAGCGCATGGGCCACGGCGTGAGCGACGAAAAAATCGAATACTGGAAAAGCAAGCGATACATCGAGGCGCTCACCATCGACGGCAAGGAATGGTGGTTCCGCCGCGGAGTGGGCAATTTCTTCCTGCTCAACAACGAAGACTTCAAGACAGCAAACGAAGCAGAGCGAAAATCCACTCACGACTATTATGCACGCTTCTGCCACGAAGCCGCGCTTGAGCCGGAACTCGACGACAACCTGCGCAACCCCCACCGCTGGCAGCTCACTTTCACTCTGACTGTCAATGCCAACGCCGTTCCCGACGGCGACACACTGCGGGCATGGCTTCCCTACCCCATGGAAACCACACGGCAAACCGACGTACACATGCTGGGTGCTTCGGCACCGGTAACGCTCTCGCAGGGCACTTTCCACCACACTGCCTACATGACTGCCGTTGCCGAGAAAGACAAGCCCACCACGTTCAGCATCACATACGGCTTCACGTCGTATGAGCAGCATTTCAGCCGCGCCGAGATAATGGCAAATCTCAAGCCCTACGACACCGAGTCGGCCCTATACCGCGAATACACCTCCGAGCAGTATCCGCACATCATGAAGACGGAGGAAATAACCCGGCTTGCACGGCAGATTGTAGGCACCGAGAAGAACCCCGTGCTGCAGTCGTCAATGGTTTACGACTGGATTACGAGCAACTTCCCCTGGGCCGGAGCACGCGAATACAGCACCATTCCCAACATTCCCGAATATGTGATAGCAAACCGCCACGGCGACTGCGGGCAGGTGGCACTGCTTTACATTTCAATGATGCGCAGCCTGGGCATTCCCGCACGCTGGGAAAGCGGTTTCATGCTCCATCCCGGGGCAGAGAACTACCACGACTGGGCCGAAACGTATTTCGAAGGCACAGGCTGGGTTCCCACCGACGCTTCCTTCGGACGGAGCACCCGCGGCTTTGAGCTCCACGACTACTACAAAACGGGCATAGACCTCTACCGCTTTTGTGTAAACAAGGGTGTGAACGGGGAATTCTATCCCAAGAAGCTTTACATCCGCTCGGAAACCGTAGACAACCAGGCAGGCGAAGTGGAATGGCGCGGCGGAAACCTGGAATACAAGGACTGGTCGTCGGAACTGCATGTAGATTCGTGCGTAAAAATCAGCACCAGCCAGCCGGAAACTGCCTGGGCCCTCACAAAGTTGTCGGTAGCCTCGATGCGCACCGAGGGTTCGCATGCCGCCGAAATGGCAACGCAGTCGGTGATGGGGACTCCGCTGCGCATCCTCGACAAGGACGGGGAATGGTACAAGGCTGAAACCCCCGAAGGCTATCAGTCGTACGTACCGGGAAGTTCCATACAACTGCTCGACAGCGCAAAGCTTGATGCCTGGAAGAAGTCGCGGCGCTACATCGTCACGGCCCCCAGTTCGCGCCTGCTTTCCGAGCCCGGCAGCGGCAGTGCCGTCAGCGATTTGGTGATGGGCAACATACTTGAATACCGCGGCACAAAAGACAACTACATGGAACTTGCCACTCCCGACGGGCGCAAGGGCTACGTTGCCGCGGGCGACGTTGAGGAATTCAGTGCCTGGGCCTCACGCCCCTTCTCTACCGAAAAAGTGCTCGAAACCGCATACGGCATGATGGGAGCGCCATACTTTTGGGGCGGCACGTCAACAAAGATGACCGACTGCTCGGGCCTCAGCAAGATAAGCTACCTGTCGGCTGGCGTGATACTGCGGCGCGACGCATGGCAGCAGGCTCTGACGGGCACAAGGCTCGAAGCCTCCGACTGGAAAGAAGCCCGGCCCGGTGACCTTCTGTTTTTCGGCACAAGCTCGGGGCGCGTCACCCACGTGGCCATATATTCGGGCAAAGGCGAATACGTGCACTGCAGCGGGCGTGTCAGGGTGAACAGCGTCAATCCCAAGGCAAAGAACTACCTTTCCACTCCCTTTCTGTCGATAAGCCGCATCGACGGCAACATAGGCAGCGACGGCATCACAGCCGTGAAGAGCCACCCCTGGTACTTCTGATATTTCTGATACCTGGGGGCGGCTTGACTGTTTGAGGGGCGAAGAATGTTCCGCGCTATTTCTTGCCCTGCTGCTGCGAAGCGCCTGACTCCTTCTCGCGGCGGCGGCGTTCCTGCTCCATGGCTTCGGTAACCACCGGCTTGTCTTTGAAGCGGTTGGTGTAGAAGGAGTAGTCGGGAATCGTATGCCGGTAGTCGGGGTCGGTGAAGAGCGGACTGGTTATGATATGGTCGGCAGTGCTGCGGTTGCAGCAAAACACTATGTTCTCCACTCCCGCAAGCCTCGTAAGGGCTTTGATGTCGGTGTCGTGGGGCTGCACGGTAAGCGGATCGGTAAAGAAGAAAAGGTAGTCGATGTACCCCTCCACTATTCGCGACCCCATTTGCTGGTCACCGCCCAGCGGACCGCTCTTGAGAATGGTGAAGTCCCAGTCCACGCCGGGATGCTTTGCCTTCAGCGCTTCGAGTATAAGCGTGCCGGTGGTTCCGGTGCAGTAGAACTTGTGGCCCTTGAGGCGCTCCGAATTCCACAACACCCATTCTATAAGGTCCTTCTTCTTTGCGTCGTGTGCCACCAGACCTATGCGGCGCACTGTCTGCTGCTTTTCCATAATGTTGGGTTTTTTGTTAGGCTCTGCAGCAAAATTACCGAATTATCGGGCAACAGAGGTTCATTTCGGGCGAAAGCGTTAATTTTGCGTCATCAATCACAAAACACATAAGAAGCATGTCAAGAATTGCGGCGCTGCTGTCAGGCGGAGTAGACAGTTCGGTGGCGGTATACCTGCTGAAGGAACAGGGCTACACCCCCGACTTGTATTACATCAAGATAGCCAGCGACGACTCCGAGAACTGGGACTGCAGCGAAGAGGAAGACTGGGAGATGGCCAGCCTTGTGGCGCGTAAATACGGATGCCGGCTAAGCCGCATCGACCTTCACCGCGAGTATTGGGACAACGTTGTGGGCTATGCCGTGGAGCGCCTGCGCCGCGGGCTCACCCCGAACCCCGACGTCATGTGCAACCGCCTTATAAAATTCGGAGCCTTCTACGAGAAGGTGGGGCACGACTACGACTTCATAGCCACGGGGCACTACGCCTCTACCGAGAAGGACGGCGAAGGCCTCACATGGCTCACCACGAGCCCCGACCCCGTCAAGGACCAGACCGATTTCCTGGCACAGCTTGACAGCCTGCAGGTTTCGCACGCCATGTTCCCCATAGGCAGCATGACGAAGGAAGAAGTGCGGGCCACGGCGCAGCGGCAGAACATCCCATCGGCAAGCCGCAAGGACAGCCAGGGCATCTGCTTCCTGGGCAAGATAGACTACAACACTCTGGTGCGCCGCTACCTGGGCGAGAAGGAAGGCCTGATAGTGGACCGGCAGACGGGCAACATACTGGGCCGCCACAAGGGCTACTGGTTCCACACCATAGGGCAGCGCAAAGGCCTGGGGCTTGCCGGCGGACCGTGGTATGTGGTGGGCAAGGACATCGACCGCAACATCATCTACGCAAGCCGCGGATTCCAGACTCCCGAAGCCTACGGCCGCGAATTCACCATAGCATCGCCGCACTTCATCACCGCCAACCCCTTTGCCACCGACGGCGAATACAGCGTGACGTTCAAGATAAGGCACACGCCAATTGCCACGCCCGCCACGCTACGCAAAAGCGGCGACACCTACAGCCTCACATCGGCAGTTCCCGTGCAGGGCATCGCCCCGGGGCAGTTTGCCGTGGTCTACGACAACCGCTTCCACCGCTGCATAGCCAGCGGCGAGATAGCTGCCGGCAGCGTATTGCAACAACCGTAAAACCCACAACACACCCCCAACAACAAACATGTACCGACAGGAAACCATAAAGCCCTACTCCCCCGACGGGAAAAAGGGAAGCCAGGTGGCCGAGATGTTCAACAACATAGCCCATTCCTACGACTTGCTCAACCACTCTCTGTCGCTCGGCATCGACCGTCTGTGGCGCCGCCGCGCCATCAACTCGCTCAAGGCCCACTCACCGCGGCAGATGCTCGACGTGGCCACCGGCACCGGCGATTTCGCAATACTTGCAGCCCGCATGCTGAAGCCCGAAAAGCTCACGGGCATCGACATCTCGCAGGGCATGATCGACGAAGGACTGAAGAAGGTGGAGAAAGCCGGGCTCTCGGGCACCGTAAGCCTCGAGACAGCCGACTGCATGCACCTGCCGTTTGCCGACAACAGCTTCGACGCCGTAACCGTGGCCTACGGAGTGAGGAACTTCGAGAACCTCGACCTCGGGCTGCGCGAGATGCTGCGCGTGCTGCGCCCCGGCGGAAGACTGGTGATAGTGGAGCTCACCACGCCCGAGCGTTTTCCCATGAAGCAGCTCTTCGCCCTCTACTCGCACACCGTATTCCCGCTGCTGGGGCGCCTCATCTCGCGCGACGACAGTGCCTACAAATACCTCCCCGCCACGATGCGCGCCTTCCCCCACGGCAACGAGATGAAGGAAATACTCCGGCGCGCCGGCTTCAGCGACATCGCCTACAACGACTTCCTGCTGGGAATCAACACGCTCTACACCGCAGCAAAATGACAGACGACAGCACTCAAACGGCAGTCTACGGACTGATAGGCTACCCGCTGGAACACTCGTTCTCGCAAAGCTACTTCACCGAAAAATTCAAGCGCCTGGGCATCAATGCCGAGTACCGCAACTTCCCCATTGCCGACATCTCGCAGCTGCCCGGCATCATAGAGTCGACGCCCGCACTGCGGGGCCTCAACGTCACCCACCCCTACAAGCAGCAGGTGATGCGCTACCTCGACGCCACCGACGCCACCGCCTCGGGCATCGGGGCAGTAAACGTGGTGTGCATAGACCGCCGCAACGGTAAGACAACCCTCACGGGGCACAACGCCGACGCCGCAGGCTTTGCCGGTTCGCTGCGCCCCCTGCTGCAGCCCCACCACCGCCGCGCACTGGTGCTGGGCACCGGCGGAGCATCGCGCGCCGTGGTCCACTCGCTTGCCGCAATGGGCATTGAAGTGCAGGGCGTGAGCCGCCGCCGCGCCGACGGCCTGCTGACATACGCCGACCTCGACGCCGCAACCATGGAGAGCCACACACTGATAGTGAACTGCACGCCGCTGGGCATGCTGCCCCACACCGACACGGCGCCCGACATTCCCTACAGCCTGCTCACACCGCGGCACCTGCTCTACGACCTCGTCTACAACCCCGCCGAAACCGTGTTCCTGCGCAAGGGGCGCGAAATGGGAGCCACCGTGAAAAACGGACTCGAAATGCTGCACCTGCAGGCAGAAGCCTCGTGGGAATTCTGGAACTCACCGCAAAAATTCACAGCCGGCAGCACGGCGCAAGCAAAATAATCGCTAATATTGCAACCGTAAACCCAACCTAAAAGTAAAGCATCATGATAAGAGTAAACTGCTTCCTGAAAATCAACGACCTTGCCCACAAAGACGAGGTAACCGAAAACGCCGCGCAGCTCACCGAGGCATCGCTGAAGCACGACGGCAACGTGGCCTACGACATCTTCCCCAGCCACACACGCCCCGACGTGGCACTGATATGCGAAACGTGGCGCGACGCCGACGCACTGAAGGCACACATGCAGACACCCGAGTTCAAGCTCCACGTGGGAAACATGGAGAAATACGCCACGATGAAAATCGAAACCTTCGAATTCGAGTAGAAAACCGCAGGGCTACGGGCGAAAACGGGGCCTCGGGCGCAAAAAACAACGAAAAACGGCAATAAAACTTTGCCTGTCAAAATAAAAGCGCTAAATTTGCACCGCTTTTCGAACGAAAAATAGAATAAAATCAGTATACAGCAATGAAAAAAGGCATTCATCCCGCAGACTACCGCCCAGTGGTATTCAAAGATATGAGCAATGGCGACATGTTCCTTTCGCGTTCCACATGCAAGACCAACGACACCGTGGAGTTTGAAGGCGAAACCTATCCTTTGGTAAAGCTTGAAATCTCGAGCACTTCGCACCCCTTCTACACCGGCAAGAACAAACTGGTAGACACCGCAGGACGCGTAGACAAGTTCATGAGCCGCTACGGAAAAGTAAAGAAATAAGGAGTCACAACAACTCTGCACCTACACAAGAGGCAAGCATCCCGCGATGTTTGCCCCTTGTTTTTTATGGCTTTCCGCAAGCCGGGAAGATTGTAGCATACACGCCCATGTTCGCCCTCTTCGAGGACCTCAAAGCCGCTGGTGTTCGCCCTCCAAGGAGGACGCATTGCAGATGGTGTTCTTTCCTAGGGTTCCCGTTGGTCACCCTAGGTTATGTTTGTTCACCCCCTTCGGGGATGCATGTGTCGCTCTTACCATGAGATATCCATGTTTTGTGCGGCCTTGAGGGCCTCGAAGAGGTCCAATAAGCATAACCTAGGGTGACCACCGGGAACCCTAGGATAGGATGCACCGCTATATCTCGTCCTCGGAGAGGGCGAACATGCGCGACTCTGCATTGCTTTCGATTGCTGAGGCGCAGCCTATATTATGGCACATGCGCAGCCTTGCTGAGATGCAGTCTATGTTATTATACGTGCACAGGGAGGGGCGCATCATTCAGTGCACCCCTCCCCGC
>CAZDOH010000064.1:0-14981 GCA_964507005.1 uncultured Prevotella sp.
CACTGCCGGAAACGGCAACGTTTTGTAACTGAAGCGGGGCATCACATTCAAGCGGGGCGGCGGCAATGGATTTTTCCTCGTAAATTTGCAGTGCACAATTTCCACTATTATGAAACCATACATTATCTGCCACATGATGGCATCGGTTGACGGACGCATAGACTGCGCCATGACCGAACAGATAGACTCGTCCGACGCTTACTACGAAGCGCTTGAGCAACTTCGCTGCCCCACAACCATAGAGGGGCGCGTCACGATGCAGATGCATTTCGCCCTGCCCGAACCTTTTGTGGCTTCTTCGCCCGAGCCCATAGGGTATACTGCCTTCAGCAAGGCTGCCGACGGCAAGCCGGGTTACGACGTGGCCATCGACACGCACGGCAAACTGCGCTGGCCTGCAAATGAGCAGAACGGTCAGCCGCTGCTTGTGATTGCTTCGGAAGATTGCCCCAAAGAGTATTTCGACACGCTCAACCGGCAGGGTATCTCGTGGATAGCCGTCGGCAAGGGGCGCATCGACTTGGCCCGCGCCGTGGAAATGCTCAACACTGAGTTTGGCGTGGAGCGCATTGCCCTCGTGGGCGGCGGCCATATCAACGGAGCCTTTCTTGCAGCCGGGCTTCTCGACGAGGTGAGCCTGATGATAGGTCCCGGCATTGACGGGCGCAAAGGCATGGCTGCTGTGTTCGACGGCATCGACGACCCCTGCCGCCCGGCTACGCTGCTCAGCCTGCAGACAGTGGAACGCATGGGCGATACCGTGTGGATGCGCTATAAAGTGTAGGTTTGCTGCGGCCCCAAAAGGAAATCTTGCGCTAAATAAAAGGCGCATTCCTGAAAGGCCTTTTTCGCTCTCGGAAAAGTTTGGAGGATTTTTGATCGCGTGTCAATATTTTTACTACATTTGCAATCATCATGGTATGCGCGGTGACGCGCTTTTTAAGATTAGTGTTGGCTTCATAGCCAGTATTTTGAAGAATTATGCCGTGAGGCATTGCAGAATTGTTTTTCATAACAAATTGAGGCTGCCGAGGCAGCCTCTTATTTGTATTATACAATTGTTCCGGCGCAGGTTTTGTTCGGCTAGTAAGTGTTTATTGCGTCCCAAACCATCAAGTCCTGGCGTATGTATCCAGTAGTGCCGTTTACTTTTGTCTTGTACCACATATATCCGTCGGCTTCCATTGTGAGTCCCAGACAAGGGAGCACGTCGGGGAGTTCGCCGTCGCGGCTGCTAAGTGTGCATATTGCCGCGCTTGCAGTTGTGGGGCGCCGGCGCACGTTTACCCGCTTTGCCGCATTGCTGTTTATGGTTATGAAGCCCTGTCCGTTGCGCGCACTGTATTCCTCGATGCGGCTTCCCTGTTGCTTAACTAGACCATAGTCCTGCACGTCCACAAAATAGCTGTCACCGCAACGGGCAAGGTAGCGCGAAGCGTGTCCTTCGGCATCAATCACCACCTTTGCCTGCGTGATGCTGTTGCTTGCCACTGTGCCCTGGCTCCATGCGGGCGACGTGATGCACATGTCGGCTGTTGGGTGGAAATTGCGGCTGTGCCAGCTTATGGTGTCGTCGGGGAGAATGGTGGTGAAGATGAAGTTTTCTCCGTAGTCGGACGTCAACCGGTAGATTTCGCGTCCGCGGGCCGAGGTGAAGGGGGCGGCGCTGAAGAGCGAGTCGCAAAGGCAGAACTCCGTGGTGTCATCGGCTTTTATGAGCAGCGTGAAGTCGTCGGCCTGACCGTTGGCCCATCGCGTCACGGGCGTGAGCCAGTAGGGAATGTTGAATTTCTCGGCCACGTTGTAGCTCATGCGGTAGCGGTAAGTGTGGTGCACGGTGTTGAGGCCCGGCTTGAAGGGCGCGTCAAACCAGTAGGCGTAGGCAAAGGGGGAGATGCTGTCGAGCGCGGCATTGTAGAGGGCGTCGCCTGCGGGCAGAATGGAGTCGGGCACTTCGCCGTAGGCTTTCCATTTGCTGGGGTCGAGAACTGTGAATTCGCGGCTGCGTGCGTCGTCGTTGCCCCAGAAAGCCACCAGACTGTTGCCGTGGGGCAGCGCAGTGCCGTTCATGCTTACTGTGAAGTCTTTGATGTAAGGATGTATGCCGTTGCGGTTCAGCGGCGCGCTGTCGTTGTATTGCGGCGCGGCTTCGAATGCCATCTTAACGGTTTTGGCATTGCCGCTGTTCATGAATTCGTAGTATACGTCTACCGAAGCGTAGCCGTCGTGCCCGATGGTTATTGTGAGGATTTCCTTTGCGGCGGAAATGTCGGTTTCGTGCACCGGCACCAGGAAGTTGCCGCTGGTGAAATACACTCCGTCGTTGGCACGGACTGTGGCTGTGAGCATCAGAATGGCCGACAGAAGCGCGATAGTATGTTTCATGTTGCTTGCTTTTTGTTTCGGGTGCAAAAGTAGGAAAAGAATGCTGGATGGCAATGGGCAGCTATTCCACTTTATATATCACGGCTTCGGTTAGCGTGATGCTTTTGCGCGGCGTGTCGAGGCGGTTGCCCAGAAAGTCGTAGTAAGCGGCGTTTCCCTTCGGCCCTGCCTTTATCGTGACATTAGCATAGGGCGACCATGAAACCGTAATGCGTTTTCCGTCAGGGCGAGTCCAGGTAGCCTCGAATACGTTGTCGTTTATCCGCAGTGCAGGGCGCGTGCTTCCGCTGGGCAGCATGCGGGTGAGTGTGCGGTAGGCCCGGCATGCCGGTTTCTCTGAAAAGTCGCGGTGTATAAGTCCGAAGCAGTCTTCGGGCTCGTAAGGATTGTCTTCGCGCGAGCGCAGGTTGTACCAGAATACGCGGTCCACTCCGTGGCAGAGGGCTATGATGTATGTGCGGGCCACGCGGCGCGCCTGGTCGTTTTCCTTGTCGGCTGGCGGATTGAAATACATGCGCGTTTGGAACACTATGTTGCCTTTCAGTTCGGAATTGAGGCGGTAGATGCCAGCTACCATGCCTTTTACGTTCTTTGTGCCGGCCCAGATGAGCGGTATCAGCGTGTCGCCTTTCTGCAGGTTCGCATCGGCAAGGTAGCGGGCCGGGCTCAGGTTGGAAATCTTCCATACATAGGGGCACGTGTTTGCGTCGTCGCGCCACACCAGCGGCGGAACGTCGGAAAGCCTCTCGCCTGTAGCGGGGTCGAAACTCTCGGCGAGGTGCGACATGTGCAGTTTTTGGTATTGACGGTCAGACACTATGGGTGCGTCCAGCTGGGAGCACGATGAACTCGTGGCATCGTAGTAGAACGGGAATCCCCCGGCCAGCACTATGGTGCCTCCGCGCTTCACGTAGTCGACGAGGGCGGGGAAATGCGCATCGGGAAAGTATTCGTCGGAAGTGGCTATCAGTACGGGCACTTTCTTGACGCTGAGGTTCTTGAGCTCGTCAAAAGATATCGGGCGCACACTGGCGGCATGGGGCTTGAGGTAGGCTTCGGCCTGCGAGGGCATAAGGGCTGTGTAGCCCGTGGGGCGGTCGGCAAGATAGCCCACGCACAGTTGCCGCTCGTCCATATTGAGGCGCCGGAGCGCGTAGGGTAGCAGCTGCCGGTAGAAATCGCCTACGGGGCATGTGTCGCGGCATGTGTTGAGACCGCATTCGGTGAGCCATACGGGTTTGCGCCGGTTGTAGCGCTGCATGAGGCTGTCTATTTTCCCGTAGATTTCTATCATGTCTTCGGGGCGTGCGTAGGAATGGAAGTTCATTACATCCACGTCATCCATTGCGCCGAGGCGGAACATGTCGTCGATAAAATGGCTTGTGGCCGAGCCCAGTCCCGTGAGCAGCACTTTGTTGCCTGGGCCGGCAGCGTGGAGGTGGCTGGCGGCCACGCGCAGTGCCCGCGCGTATTTCTCTGGCAGCGAGTCGATGCCGCGCATGAAGTCAACCTCATTCATGATTTCCCAATAGTTTATGCTGCTGCGGTAGCGGGCTGCAAGCGAGTCGGCATAGGCTCCGTAGTTCGGGTCGTCCCACGGATAGTTGCCGAGCCATGTGAGTATGGGCAGTAGGTGCTGGTTGCGGCTGCGGAGCGAAGCAACCACGTTGTCGAAAATGCGCGGCTCGAATTCCGTAGGGCTGCCGAATACCGTGCCTAGGTCGAAATCCGAACGCACCCAGTCGATACCGATGTCGGCGCAGAGGTCGAGCTCACGGTCCATAAGCGGATAGTCCATGTGCGGGCGCGTGATGTGTGTGCATATTCCGTAAGGGGAGTCAATCTTTTCCGAACAGGGGAACAGGGGAGTTACGGCTTTCCATACGCCGTCTTTGCTGCCGGGCGCAGCAGCCTGCATGCCGAGAGGCAGCAGTGTGAGGGCGGCGAACAGCAGAGCGGAAAGGGAGTGCGTTGGCAGTTTCATGATTCTTGGATGTTGTTGAAATGCAAATGTATGAAAATCGGCGGTGGCGGCTTGCATGTACCGGAACAAAAAATGTTGCCGCCGTGCGGAAATATCGTGGGGATGTTTGTATTTTTGCATGAAAGCAAACTGCCGCTGCGCAAAAGCTTTATGGCGGCATATTACAATAGGTAGAGCCCATGAATATTTACATAGCAATACTGAGCCTTTTGGTTGCGGCGCTGTATGCCAAGGCCATCTTCGTGGCGCTGTACTATCCCCTTATGGTGCTGTCGGCGCTAGGGGGGCGTTGCAGCGGCATGCTGCGCCTGTTTCTGCGTGCGCCTCTAGCTGCGTGCGAGCGCCTGTTGCGTGACGGCGGCGCAAGGTTTGTTATCTACCACATAGGCCGCATTCCATCGGTACACTTGCGCCGCATGCTTTATAGGGGAATGGGCGTTAAGATTGGCGCCCGCGCCGTGGTGTATTTCCGCGCCGAGATAAGGTGCCCGCAACGTTTAGTGATAGGCAAAGGCACCATTGTAGGCGACAATGCAATACTCGATGCAAGGCGCGGACTTACCTTGGGAAGCAACGTGAACCTTTCGAGCAATGTTTCGATATACACTCTTCAGCACGATCACCGCGATCCCAATTTCGGGTGTCCTGCCGAAGGCACAGTGAAGTTTTCGGTGGAAATCGACGACCGCGCGTGGCTCGGCAGCAACGTCATGGTGCTGCCCGGAGTGCATATCGGTGAAGGGGCGGTGTGCTGCGCAGGCTGTGTGGTGACCAAAGACGTGGAGCCGTATGCCGTTGTGGCCGGCATTCCGGCACGCAAAGTGGGGGAGAGGCCCCGGAATCTAGTTTATGAATTCAACGGCAAGGCATGCCGGCTGTATTAGACTAGGTAGAATTTTTACGGAAAGCTTTATTGTCGGCACGGAGGGCGCATTCAGTCTTTTGCCGTGCATAACCCGTTAAGGAGTTCCAGTGTCTTGCGGTTTATGCGTCTTTTCAAGGCCCATTCAAGGCTGTTGTAGCTGTGAAGGTCGGTGCCAAGGTGGCTGTAAAGGCCCTTTTTGAGTAATGTTTCGGCTTTTTGCTGCACGTCTTTCCCGTACATTCCCACTAGCGAGAACAGGTTGAGCTGCATTTCCACTCCCTGGCGCCTGATTTGCATGTAGTCGTCTTCGTCCATGTACCTGTAGCGTTCGGGGTGGGCCAGCACGGGGTTGTAGCCTTTCGCCGATATTTTGCCGAGCATGGTGCGGAAGCCCTGTGGCGCGCTGAAAATGGAAGTCTCTACAAGCACGCTGTCGTGCCCGTTGCCCCATGGAAGCAAATCGTTGCTGTCGAAACGGGAGGCAAACAGGTGGTCGAGCATGTATTCGGCCGAGAGCTGCAGGCGTATGGGACCGCTGTATGCCGACTGCAATTCGGCAAAGCGCTGTTTCAGGGCTGCTGTGGTGTTGGGCACGTCTTCCATGATGTGGGGCGTGAACCACACTTCGCTTATTCCCAGCGCGGCGTATTTCTCAAGGATGAGCAAAGACTCACGGGGCGTGCCCACGCCATCGTCCACACCGGGAAGGATGTGGCAATGGCAGTCGGCAAGACTGCCGAAAAATGCGCAGTCTTCAAGCCTTGGTGAGGTACGGAAGAGAAACATCCAGTTACTCTTTTGTGGCTTTAGTTAATTGACATTCAGCCATTTACCCCCCCCGTTTGTGAATTGTCCTCGCTTTTGTTGTTTCCGCTGCCACTGCCGTATCCGTAACCATAGCCGTATCCGTAACCGTAGCCATAGCGGGATCCGTAGCGTTTTCCTCCGCCTTCGGTGCCGTTGAGGATGAGGGCCATGTTCTTGTGCTTCTTTTCGTTGTAGATTTTCTGCAGTTCCTTTATCATCGAGCGTTCGAGCAGTCCGGCGCGCACCACGAATATCACGCGGTCGGCATATTTCTCGAGAATCTGCGTGTCGGCCACGATTTCTATGGGAGGACAGTCGATGAAGATGTAGTCGTATTGCGAGCGCATGTTTTCGAACATCTGCGTCAGCCGCTCGGAGAAGAGCAGTTCGGTGGGGTTGGGCGGTATTGTGCCTATCGGCAGTATGTTCATCGACGAAAGCGTGTTGTCGGTGACGATGAGGCTTTCGAGGTCGTCAACTTTGCCGCTCAGCCAGTCGGTGAGGCCGCAGGCGGGCTGCCCGGCATAGTCGGATACCGAGCCTTTGCGCAAATCGCCGTCGACAAGCAGCACGCGCTTGTTGCGTATGGCAAACGACTTGGCGATGTTTACCGACAGGAAACTCTTGCCGCTTCCGGGGTTGAACGAGGTTAGGAGTATTACGTTAGCCTGGTTTTCGTCCGAAACGAATTCTATGTTGGTGCGCAGCACGCGGAAGGCTTCGTTGATGATGTCGCGTTTTCCGGCTTTCACCACCACGAGTTTGCGGTTGGTGTGTTTCGTGCGTTGCCACCATTTGCGTTTCTGCTTGTCAGAGTAGAGCGGTATTTCGCCCAGGAACGGGATGTCGAGGTTTTCGAGGTCCTTGCGCCCGCGCAGTTTGGTGTTCATGTTCTCGCGCACGAAGATTATTGCGACGGGGATGAGCAGTCCGAGCAGAACGGCAATCAGCAGGATGTTGCGCTTTACGGGGGCCACGGGCTTGAGTTTTCCGCTAGGGGGCGACACCATACGTGTGGTGTAGGCCGTGAAAGCCTGCGACAGTTCGTTTTCCTCGCGTTTCTGCAGCAGGAAGAGGTAGAGCGCCTCTTTGACTTTCTGCTGGCGTCCCACCGACTGCAGGTACTTTGCCTGGTTGGGGTTTGAGGCTATCTGCCCGGTGGTGAAGCGCTGGCTTTCTTCAAGATGCTTTATCTGCGTGTCGATGTTCACGATGAGGTTGTTGATGCCCATCAGTATCGCTTTGCGCATGTCGAGCAGGTTGCGGTCGAGGTCCTGCACCAGCGGGTTGTCTTCGCTGGAGTTGGAAACCAGACTGTTGCGCTGCAGCAGTGTGGAGTTGTATTCGGCAATCTGCTCTTCTATGCTTTGGCTTTCAATGCCGGAGTTCACTGGCAGCAGCTGGTTGCGCTTCGATTCTTCGGTGAGGTATCCCTTGACGTAGTTGCCTATCGAGCGCTGTGTGCTGAGTTTGAGAATTTCGTTGCTGTTTTCCTTCGACTGCTCCATGAAAAGGCTCGAGGCGGTTTCCACGTCGGGCAGCAGGTGCGAGCTCTTGTACGAGCTTATGTTTTCGTCCACGTCGCCGAGTTCGCGCTCTATCACTCCGAGGCGCTCGGTGATGAAGTTGGAAGTGGCCACCGTCATGAGGTTCTTGTCGTTCATCCAGCTTTCCTTGTAGACGTTTATCACCATGTTTATCACGTCTTCGGCGCGGCGCGGCAGCAGGTCTTTGTACGAAAGCTCTATCATTGTGGCTTTTTCGTCAACGATGCTTGCCTTGAGGTTTGTCTTGATGTTGTCGGTCATGTCGTAGAGGTTCACGCGGCTTACGTAAAGCGGTTCGCCGTTTCTCACGAACTTGTACAGCCCGGCTGCGGGGATTACGGTGATTTTGCCGATAGGGGTTTTGACCGTGGTGTTGAACTTGCCCGTTACCGGAGCGTTGTCGCCCGAAGTGTTGCGGTTTGTGCTGAAATCTGATGCCTCAAACGTTTTGCCGTCGGCAGTGCGCAGCGTAAAGCTGGCATTTTCTTCGGGTTTGAGGTCGTGGAAGACTATTTTCACAGGAAGGTCGTTGCCGTAGAGCTGCTCCTTGTGGAACGCCCCCTGCACCGAGTAGCTCACGTCGTAGCCCAGGCGCTTGCCGGCTTCGAGCAGCACTGAGGGCGACTGTATGGCATTCAGTTCGTTGTAGACATTGCTCTGCCCGGCGCTGAGGCCCATGTCGGAAAACATCGAAGCCACGTCGCTGCTCACGGATTTCGACTTGCCGTCTTCCTTTATCAATATCGAAGCCGTGCGCTGGTATACGGGCGGAGTCTTCAGCAGATAGAGCACTGCGATGCCTATGCACACTGCGAGCGACACGGCAAACCATTTCCACCGTGCGAGGCAAAGCCATAGGAGGTCCTGCAGGCTGAGGAAAGATTCCTCTTCCTGATGCGCGTTTTTTTGCGAAGGGTTGTTGCTGCTCATTGTCTGCTCTTATTTGAATATGAGTACTCCGATTGATGTGAGCAGCGATGCTATGCTCACCCAGAACGATGCCGAAAGCACGTTGTTGCCGTTGACTGTAGACTGGCGCTTGCGTGTGGCATTGGGCTCCACCACCACGATGTCGTTTTGCTGCAGGAAGCACACGGGCGAGTTGAACACTTCGCTGCTGTCGTTGAGGTTTACGCGGTATATTTTCTGCTGCCCGTCCTGCTGCCGCATTACCATTACGTTGTCGCGGCGCCCGTAGATGGTCATGTCGCCGGCCTGGCTGAGGGCGTCGAAGAGCGAAACCCTGTCGCGGTCTATATTGAATTGCCCCGGGCGGCTCACTTCGCCCAGCACCGAGAAGTGAAGGTTCTCAAACTCCACGGTGAGCACGGGGTCTTTCACGAGGTTGCCCGAGACGAGCTTTTCCTTCAGTGTCTTTGCCACCTGCTCGCGCGTCATCCCTGCCACTGACACCTTTCCCACGACGGGGAAGTCGATGGTGCCGTCGGAAGCCACGCTGTAGCACGACATCTGCTGGCTGTAGGAACTGCCGCCGGTGCTGCCCACGCGGTAGGAAGTGACGGGAAGGTTGAACAGTTCGGACAGCTGCGGGTCCTTGCTCTTTGTCACGATTGATATCTTGTCGCCTGGCTGCACCCTGATGGTTGCCGACATGTCGATGGTCTGCCAGCTGCCGTTGGCGGCGTCTTGCAGGTAGGTGATGTTCTTTGGGGCGGAGCATGACCATAGTGTCAGTGCAAGCGCTGCAGCGGCTCCCCATTTTGCTATTGTATATTTCATCAAAGTTTTGTTTTATCCTCTTGCGGGGTGTGTAGACACGGCTATCCGCGCCATTTTCAAACTACAAAGATATGAATGTTTTTTTGAAGCGGAGGGATTTTAGAGGAGAAATTTCATCTTCTTGCAGAGCCGGGGGCGGGGCTGGCAGTTCTGTTTTCATGGGGAAGGCGTGCTCTCAGAGCAGGGGTGCCAAGATTCTCACGAAGCTTTCGCAGGCTTTACGTGCCTTCGGGCGGCATTTCCATGCGTCGGCGTCAATCGGTATGCAGCTCTCCATGTCGGCTTCGAAACTTGCCTTCAGCTGGCGCGTGAGCTGTGCGTCGTAAACGAAGGCGTTGACTTCGAAGCTGTCTTCGAAACTGCGGAAGTCGGTGTTGGTGGAGCCTACGGTTGCGAGCATGTCGTCGCTCACGAAGTATTTTGCGTGAAGGAATCCCGGGCCGTAGGCGTAGACTTTCGCTCCGGCCTGCATCACGTCGCCGTAGTACGACTCGTTGGCTTTCCTTATCCAGAAGTGCTCGGCGTTTTGCGGCACCATGATTCTTACGTCCACTCCCGCGCCGGCTGCAGTCTGTATGGCAGAGAGCACCTGCTCGGTGGGCATGAGGTAGGGCGTGGCAAGGTAGAAGTAACGGCGCGCGTTCAGCAGCGCCCACACGAATCCGTTCATGATGTAGGGCAGGTCGGAAGCCGGCGATGCGGCCACTATCTGCACGGTGCCGCCGCTGCCGTTGCCGGTTTCGGGGATGGCGGGGTAGAAGCCGTCGGTGGGCAGCAGGGTGCCGCTGTTGTAGTACCAGTCGGCCACGAACGACTGCTGCAGCCCGTAGACTGCGCTTCCCGTGAGGCGCAGATGCATGTCGCGCCATTCCTCGCTGCCGCTGGTGCCGAGGTAGCGTCGGGCTATGTTCATGCCGCCGATATAGCCTATGCGCCCGTCGATGACGGCTATCTTGCGGTGGTTGCGGTAGTTCACGCGGCGTGTGAGGCGCGAAAACCTCACGGGCATGAACGGCTCAACCTCTATGCCCGCTGCCCGCATCCCGGCAAAGAAGCGTGCCTTTGCGTGCCAGCAGCCCACGTCGTCGTACATCACCCGCACTTTCACGCCTCTCCGGGCTGCATCGGCAAGGAAGTCGCGCAGCAGCAGGCCCAGGGCGTCGTCGGCAAGGATGAAGTATTCGAGGTTTATGTGGTGGCGTGCGCCGGCAATGTCTCTCAGCAGTGCCTGCATCTTCAGCGTGGCATGGCGGAAAACCTGGACGTCGTTGAATGTGAGCGGCGGAGCGAAGTTGCGGTTCAGGAAGAAGTTGGCGAGCGTGGCATAGCGTTCGGGCACTGCGGCTTCGGCATGTGGGATGTAGGCGGCGAGGTCCTTGCGCAGCAGCGATTTTATTTCGCGGCGCACGAGGCGGCGTTCCTTGCGCACGTCCTGCCCGAAGAAATAGAACAGCAGCAGCCCCAGCACCGGCAGGGCCATCAGCACTAGGGTCCATGCCATGGTTTTCACGGGCTGGCGCTTTTCGAGTATCACCACCACTATCGTGGCGGCCACCACGAGGAAATACAGGACTGCCGCTATGCGGAATGCTATGTATGCCACCATAATGCGAATGTTGCCGACGGCTACAAATTTAGGGAAAACGTTTCACAGTGCCAAAAGTGCCGTGCGGAGAAAGTCGGTGCCGGGAGTTTTCGCAACTACCGGCACCTGAAAAAATTGCTATGAAAGGAAGTGTAAAATCTGTTGTCGGGGCGCAGCAATGCGCCTGCTGCGGCATTTTTTGCATCTGTAGATGTGCGTTTTTGTGGTTGCCGCATTGCAAATATAAGTAATTTTACAAAGCGAGCACTTTTTTAACAGCAAAAAATGAAGTTTTTCGGAAATCTTTGTCGCAAACCGTCGTCAGAAGGCTGTGTGCGGAAACAAATAAATATTGCGCGGAGGCAAAACAGCGGGTAGGCAAAAGCGCGGAAGCCAAAAAAAACTGTGCGGGTGTTTCACAACGGCCGCACAGTAAAAATGCTATAAAGAAAAAATGTCTTGAAAAAAGTTCGCCTTTCTGGCGCATGGCGCCAGGGGCTTTTCTTAGCGTCGTCCGCCGGGGCCGCCGCCCGGGCCTCCTCTGCCCGGTCCTCCTCTGAAGCCGCCGGGGCCCTGACGGAAGTTGCCGTCGCCGCCCTTGCTGCTGCCGCCGAAGATGTTGAGGCGGTAGAGGAACTTGACCATGATGTAGGAGTTGATGCTATTGTTCCACGAGTCGGAGCGCATCTGCGCCGATATCGAGCGCGAGACGTTGCTTTGGTTGTGGAGTATGTCGTAGAACTGTACCGAGAGCGTGGCTGCGTTGCCCTTGAGGAAGCTCTGGGCGATTTGCGCGTTCCATATCAGCTCGTTGGTGTTCATTGTGTTGTCGGAATATCCGCGGCGCGAGTTCATGCGGATGTCGGTTGATATCTGCATGTTCCAGGGCAGTGTGGCGTTGACTTCGGTGCCGTAGTTGAAGCTCCAGGTGTCGAGGTTGGCGTTTTTCTGCAGTTCGTTGCGCGCGTGTTGGTAGTTCACTCCTCCGCGCACTCCGAATTCGAAGAGCCCGGTGCGGTAGGTGAGGCGCAGGTGCTCGCGCAGGTTGAGGTTGCGCGTGGTGTTCTTCTGGCTCACGGTGTCGGTCTGCGTGCTGACGTATCCCACGCTGTTGGAGTAGCTTGCGCCGGTGAAGGTGTTTATGCTCCAGCTCTTGTTTTTGCCGAACGAGGTGTTGAACATGAAGTCGCCGTTGGTGTCCCAGTTGCCGTTGATGTTTTCGGGCCGTGTGGTGCGCACGCCGGTGGTTTCGTCGTAGTGCATGGCGTTGCTTATGCTGTTCGACGTCTGGTTGAAGGTGATGCGCGTCATCCATCCCGTCTGCGAGGTGGGTATGTAGTTGTTGTAGAACATTTCGAAGTAGTTGTTCCACGAGGGTTTCAGTCCCGGGTTACCTTTCGAGATGTTGAGCGGGTTGGAGTCGTCGGTTACGTCGAGCAGGTCGGTCATCGAGGGCTGCGACGAGCGTCCGCGGTAGCGCAGGTCGAGCTGCGAGGTGTTCGAAATCTTGTAGCGCAGGCGCACGTTGGGCGACACGTTGAACACGTTGCGCACCACGGTGGTGTCGAGTTTGTCTTTCTGGTATTCCAGTTTGGTGCGCTGCGGGTTGAAGTCGACTGCGGCGTGGAAGTTGATGGTCTTCGAGTTGTATCTTATGCCCACTGAAGCGCGGTGGGTGTAGTTCTTGTAGGTGGCGTACTGGCTGTTGCGCATGTTGAGCGTGGCGCGCAGCGAGTCGGCGTCGGTGGGCAGCGAGCCTATGACGGGGGAGTACATGTCGCGCCATCCTGCGAGTGAGTCGAGCTGGTAGAGCGAGCGGTCGGAGTTGGAGTAGGAGTAGGAGTAGTCGTAGCTTGCCTGCGCGAAAAGGTTCTTGGTGATGGGCTCGCTGTAGGAGAGGCGTCCCGAGAGCGACCAGTTTTCCGAGGGGTTGTTGCTGTACTGGTTGGTGAAAGTGTTCTGCCCGGCCGAGGCTGCCTGGAAGTAGTTGATGTCGGAGCGCGAGAAGCTCTTGCTCTTGGAGTTGCCCCAGCTGCCGTTGGAGTGCAGGGCTATGCTTCGTCCGCGGCTGTTGAGCTTGCGCACCACCATTCCCCAGTAGCTTGCCGAGGTGCTCTGGCTGGAGCCTATTGAGATGCGGTGGTTGGTGTTTACGGCTATGTCGTGCAGGGCTGCAAGCGAGTCGGCGAACATGGTCTCGAGCGGGTCGGTGATGCCGTCGATGGCGTAGGGGTCGGAGTTGAACGTTGCCGAGCGGCTCTGGCTCGAGTTTCTCGACTGGCTGTGCGAGAACTGCGGGCCGAACATCACGGTGGTCATGGTGTCGGGGTTCCAGCGCAGTGTGGCTCCCATGTTGAAGTTGGTGGAGTGGGAGTAGTCCTGGCTCTTCGAGTTGGCGAACGATGACGAGCTGCCCGTGTTGAGGAACGTTTCGGAGTTCGAGCGCGACTGCCTGTCGGTGGCGCTGTGGTCCCAGCGTATGTTGCCGTTGATGTCGAAGTGTCCGGCTTCGCCTTCTTTCTTGCCGTTGTCCCATCCGGCGTCGAAGCCCATGCTCTTGTTGGCCGTCAGTCCGCTGCCGCCTCCGCGTCCGGGGCCGAAGTGGCGGTCGCCCGAGTTGTTGGCGTTGGCAAACAGAGTTTCGTGGTCGTGGTCGGTGTAGCGGTTCACGAAGAGGTCGCCTGTGTAGCGGTCCTTGGTGCCGTAGCCGCCCGATATGTTGCTCACCCAGCTTTCCTTGAGTTCCTTTTTCAGGCCCACGTCGAGCACGGTTTCCTCGTTGCCGTCGTCGATGCCCGTCTGCTTCGAGTAGTCGCTCTTCTTGTCGTAAGCCTTTATGCTTGATACCAGTTCGGTGGGCAGGTTTTTCATTGCAATCTTGGTGTCGCCCTTGAAGAAGTCCTTGCCGTTCATGAGAATCTGGCTCACCGTCTTGCCGTTGATTTTTATGGTGCCGTCGTCGCTCACTTCGGCTCCCGGCAGCTGCTCCACGAGGTTTTCGAGCGTAGAACCCACGGGAGTGCGGTAGGCCGAGGCATTGTACTGGAACGTGTCGGCTTTCATCTCCACCTTGGCAGCCTTGGCCGTAATGGTAGCCCCCTTGAGCGCCACGTCGTTGGTGCCAAGCGCTACGGTGCCCAGTTTTACGGCTTCGGCGGCTTTGCCCACCGTGGCTTTGCGGTATTGCGGCGTGTAGCCCACGAACGACACCTTCACTATGTAGCTGCCGGCTTTCTTGGTGCTGAGCGCGAACGATCCGTCGGACTTCGAGTTCACTCCGCCTGCAAACGACGAGTCGCTCTTCAGCAACTGCACTGTTGCCAGCTCGATGGGCTGCCCCGACGCCTTGTCGGTGACTTTTCCCGTGATTGAATACTGGGCCCGGGCGGCGATGCAGGCCAGGCATGCGAGTGAAAGCATCAGATATTTCTTCATATTGTTCAAATAAACGGCAGGCATGGGCGGCATGGCCCGGAGCCTTTTTCTTTTTACTGCTCTTTTGACGCAAAACATCCCCCGTGGTTTAACGGCCTCCCGTTTTTTTATGAATAATTTGCACTGGGACTGCTCCGGGCCGCTTGTGCCGGTTTGCGGCGGGGAGACTGCGCCTTTGTCTGCCATTGTTTTTGACACTGCAAAGATACTGCTGATTTTCTTACTTTTAGCTATCAAAATAACTAAAGATTGTTATATTTTAGGGCATTTCCTTACTCTTTTCCCCTTAAAACACACTAAAACAATAAGATGCATGTATATCGCGCATGCATCATCCCCCGCGCATGTTCGCCCTCTTCGAGGACGAAAGTTAGTTAGTTCCCTATCCTCGGGTTCCTTCCCTGCGGTCAGTCACCCGAGGTTATGCTTGTTGGCCTCCTTCGGAGACCTCATAGCCGCTGGGTGGCTATCTTGTGGCATGAGTGGCTTCGATGCACTTGAGACTATCAGCTAGTCTACTGCTCTGAGCGGTTTTGCATCCCCGAAGGGGGTGAACAAGCATAACCGCCTGTTCCCGAAGGGAGCTGGCGGACAGTGCGCCCCGCCATATCTCGTCCTCGAAGAGGGCGAACA
>CAZDOH010000065.1:0-14882 GCA_964507005.1 uncultured Prevotella sp.
TGCAGTTCCACCACATAGTCGGTTTCGGCGGGCACGGCATTGAGAAGAAGCACAATACCTCCTTCGCGCTTTTTCATTTTCACCGGTTTGCGCGTCAGAAAGTCTACGGCCTTCTTTATTCGTTTATCTCCCGTTGGCACAAAGAGCGTACTGTCTTTAAGATTGAGTATATGCACAAAAAGGCGGTTGCCCTTTTGTGTTGTAGCTCCCCAGTCGTGCGGTGCGACAAATCCGCCGCGAGTGCCATAAATGGTCTCGCCGTAAGTCTGCATCCACTTCCCAATTTCGCCAAGGCGCTCAAGCGCTGCCGCCGGCAGGCAACCGTCGGGTTGCGGCCCGATGTTCAGCAGCAGGTTGGCATTGCGCCCCGCCGCTTTCACGAGATAGTGTATAAGAGTAGTTGCCGACTTGTAGTTCTGGTCGGTGATTTGGTAGCCCCACATGCCGTTCATGGTTTCGCAAGTCTCAAGCGGCAGACGGCTTATCTCTTGTCCCGAAAATCCTGCGGTGTTCTCGCCCGGAAGGTCGCGCTCGAACATTTGGAAGTCTTCGCCGTCGAATGGCGCCTTGTGGTGGTTGTTGCCAATTAAGCAGGCAGGCTGCAGGCGGTGGATAAGGGCATATTGCCGTGGCAGTTGCCAGTCGAAAGCGGGATTTTGCTCCTGGTCCCACCATCCGTCAAACCAGATGGCCCCGATTTTCCCGTAGTTGGTGAGAAGTTCGGTGAGTTGGTTGTTCATGAATTCATAGTACGAAGGCCAGTTCTGCGTTTCTTTTGGGCGCCCGGTGCCTTGTCCGGTGCGCCCTACGGGAGCGTCTTCTCGCTGCCAGTCGATGTGCGAATAATAGAAATGTATGTCGATGCCCTGCCGGTGGCATTCGTCGGCAAGTTCCTTAACGATGTCGCGCTTGAAAGGCGTGGCATCGACAATGTTATAGTCGGAATAGCGCGTATGAAACATTGAGAAGCCCTCGTGATGGCGCGAGGTGAAACAGATGTATCGGGCGCCCGAAGCCTTTATGGCAGCCACCCAATCATGTGCATTGAAGCGTGAAGGGTAAAACCCGCCGGCCAGCTTGGCGTATTCCCTATAGTTTATATTGTTGTTGTTCATCACCCATTCTCCGGCAGCGAGCATACTGTAAAGCCCCCAATGCAGGAATATTCCGAACTTGTTGTCCTGGAAATGCTCGCGGGCTTCCAGATTCTCGGCCGAAGGTTGATACTTGCCAGTCGCCTGGGCAACGGATACGGCGGGAACGGCGGCGGCAATGAATGAAGCCAAAAGTGCGTGGGCGATTGTTTTTCTCATTTCAGTAAAGGTTTTCATGTGGATTATTGTTTCTAACTGTGGCGCTAATTTACGAAAAAATCCACATTCAGCCCGAAGCGCGAAAAAGCCTTATTGCAAAAATTCTGTGCGCACAGCGTCGGCGCGCTGTACGCAGACAATTTTTCTTTTGTGCGCACAAAATTTTTTTTCTGAGCGCTAAGAATTTTCGCGCTGTGCGCATAGAATTTTTCCGCTATGCGCACAGCGTCGCGACAATATGCTTTGGTTTTCAAAAAGCAAAGAACATTTTTCGGGCCGCCAGCAATGCGCTGCAAACCGCTGACTTTACGCCGGAGAAAAAACGCAGCAAAAAGCGGCATGCCGCCGTTTGCGACACACCGCCTTCAATATTCGGTATTACCCTGGTGAAGTTATTTCTCTACCGAGAACTTGAACACGCAGTGGCTGTTGTAGGTCTGTCCGGGTTTAAGCTCAACTGTGGGCCATTCGGGCTGGTTGGGGGTGTTGGGGAAGTGCTGCGATTCGAGGCAGATGGCAGCGTGCTTCTCGTAGGTCTTGCCGTTTTTGCCGGTTACCGAGCCGTTAAGGAAGTTGCCCGAGTAAACCTGTATGCCCGGTTCGTTGGTGTAAACCTCAAGCTTGATGCCGGTTTCAGGGCTTACCACGCTGGCTGCAACCTGTGTATCGTCACCCTTGCCGTCCTTGTATGTATTCAGAACCCAGTTGAAGTCATATCCGTTGCCGAACTTGATTTGCTCGTTGTCGAAGTTTTCAACATTCTTGCCAATCTCCGTGGGAGTGGTGAAGTCCAGTTCGGGAACATCCTTCACAGCCACCATGTTGCCCAGAGGTATGAACGTGTCGTTGATGGGGGTCATGCTGTCGGCGTTCACGTAGAGCTTGCAGTTTGTTACAGGCATCGAGGGGTCGCCGTTGAGGTTGAAATACGAGTGGTTGGTCATGTTGATGATTGTCGGAGCATCGGTAGTAGCCTCGTAGCTGATGTCGATGGCATTGTCGTCGGTGAGCTTGTAGGTAACCTTAGCCGTAACGTTTCCGGGGAAGTTCATGTCGCCGTCGGGAGAGTTGAGAGTGAGCTCAAGAGTCTTGTCGTCAACGAGGTTGGCTTCATAAACTGCATACTGCCAGCCCTTGGGGCCACCGTGCAGGCAGTTCTTGCCGTCGTTCTGCGGCAGCTGTATTTCCTTGCCTTCGAGGGTGAATTTGCCCTGGTCAATGCGGTTTGCATAACGGCCGATGGCAGCGCCGAAATCGCTGGGAGTATGTTCGGCGTCAGCATAGTTGTAAACATTGTCAAAGCCGAGCACAACGTCCTTCATGTCGCCGTTCTTGTCAGGAACCATGATTGAAACGATGCGGCCGCCAAAGTTTGTGATGCAAACCTCCATGCCCGAAGCGTTCTTAAGGGTGTAGAGGGCTGTCTTCTTGCCGTCGATTGTAGAATCGAACTTGGCAGGGTCAAGACCCGAGAGAGTTGCGGTGCCGGCAGCTTGTTTCTGCGAGCATCCGGTAAGCACGAGAGCCGTCATCATGGCAGCTGCGCCTACGATAGTTTTCAGATTTTTCATTGCTTTTTATTTTAAAGTTGTGATTGATGTCAAACGGTCTTCAATTGCGCCGTAAAGTTACGAATTTACCGCAAACAAAACGCGCGGGCCTGCAATTATTCATCGCTGCGCAGCGAAACGGGGCGCACAGCATAGCCGTTGTAGCGGCCGTCGCAGGCTTCCGCGTCGATTTCGCTGCTGCTGAAATACAGATAGCAAGCCTGCTCGTCGTTGTCGGCAGCGTTGCGCGACCAATAGTAGCCCGCCGTGCCCTGGTCGTAAACATCCGACCGGCTGCGCGAGCCCGAAGCAGGCAGAAATATGGAATTGCCGTTGCTGCCCTTCACCTCATAGCCGGCAACCGCATTCCCTTTCGAATCGGCTTTTGAAGTCCACGTCCACGAACACTCGGAGTGAAGCTCATTGAAATCCTCGCGCGACGGAATGCAGAATGCCTTGCCCCAAACCGCCGTAGCCGCATCTTCTTCGGCCGTAAGCCCGTTGTTGCTGCGGTCGCCTTCGCCGTAGAGTTTCGAATTGCCCCACACATACACGTCTTTCGTTTCGGTTTCGCCCCAGGCATAGTAGTTGCCCGCATCGGCCGGACTTTCGGCGCCCACATTCGTTTCGGCCCAAAGCGTGCCCGACGGCAAAGCCAGGTCAACAACCCGATGGCCGTCCACCACTCCGCTGCAGTCGGCAGCAGCAGCGGAATCCGCCGCAATGCTGTCAGTCGAGTTTCCTGCAGCGCCGTTATTCTTGCATCCGGCGAAACACGAAAGAAGCGCCATGATTGCCATGCAGCCCACAGCGGGCGGCAACAAATGTCTGTATTCCATAGTTCTGAAGTTTTTTATATATTCACAAACGTTCGTGGCGGAAATATATTATGTTTCAGCAACCGGAAATGGCGCAGTTTTCCCGCGCAAAAAACGCCGCACGGCCATGCAGTCTACGAAAACGCCGCGAAAAGTTAGGTTTTGCGGCAAAAACGGCATTCAGTTTCGATTAATACCACTACATTTGCACAATAGTACAATACATTTTAAAGCAGACAGTTTATGACAACATTGATTATTGTTTTGGTTGTTGTTGTTCTGCTGGCCCTGTGGGTTGCCGGCATGTACAACAGTCTTGTTGCGCTCCGCAACAATCGCGAAAACGCTTTTGCCAACATCGACGTTCAGTTGAAACAGCGTTACGACCTTGTGCCGCAGTTGGTGGAAACAGTGAAAGGCTATTCGAAACACGAGAAAGAGTTGCTGGAAAAAGTCACCATGGCCCGTTCCGCAGCTATGGGCGCCACTACCATCAACGATAAAATCCAGGCAGATACACAGCTGAGCAGCGCGCTTGCCGGCCTGAAAGTTTCTCTCGAAGCATATCCCGAACTGAAGGCTAACCAGAACTTCCTTCAGCTTCAGAGCGAACTTTCCGACATCGAGAACAAGTTGGCCGCAGTACGCCGTTACTTCAATTCCACCACAAAAGAACTCAACACTTCCATACAGTCGTTCCCGAAAAACATCATTGCAGGAATGTTCGGCTTTACCGTACAGCCGATGTTCGAGATAGCTCCCGAAGAACGTGCAGCTGTGGAACGCGCGCCCAAGGTGGAATTCTAAAGAAACAGCCTTACGTAAAAATCCGCACTTATGAAATACGTTGGGATGCACTCCCAAATACAGCGCAACAACTTCTACTCCGGCTTGCTGCTCATATCATTTCCGCTGATAATCCTGGCAGTGGTTTGGTGCTTCTTGGCAGTATTCAATTATCTTTCCCACGGCGATTTCAATGCCGAAGGCGAATTTATTGGCTACTTCGACGTGCAAGCAACAAACGACACATTCCTTCAAGCCCTGCCGTGGGTAGTGGGCATCGTGGGAATATGGTTCACCATCGCCTACTTTGCCAACGCTTCGATGGTGAAGGCCGCTGTCGGCTCAAGGCCGCTAAGCCGCATGGAGAACCCGCGGGTATACAACATCGTGGAGAATCTTTGCATGACATGCGGCATGGACATGCCCAAGATAAACATCGTTGACGACCCGCAACTCAATGCGTTCGCCAGCGGCATCAACAAGCAGTCGTATACCGTTACCGTAACCACGGGGCTGCTGAAAGTGCTCAACGACGACGAGCTGGCGGGAGTCATCGGGCACGAACTTACGCATATCCGCAACAAGGACACCAGGCTTCTGATTACAAGCATTGTCTTCGTGGGCATTATTTCCACAATAATGACCGTGATAGTGAGAATGCTTTTCAACTCCATGATTTATGGAGGAGACAACCGCAGCCGCAGCCGTAACCGCGACGACAACAAAAACGGCGCGGCCGGCATTGTCATTGTGCTTCTGGTGGCCGTAGTATGCTGTGCCATAGCTTATCTCTTCACCGTTCTCACGCGTTTTGCTATATCGCGCAAACGTGAGTACATGGCCGACGCAGGGGGAGCTGAGCTGTGCGGAAATCCCTTGGCTTTGGCATCGGCGTTGCGCAAGATTTCGAAAAATCCCGGGCTTGACAACGTAAACCGCGAAGACGTGGCGCAACTTTTCATCATGCACCCCGACGAGATGAAAACAGGAATCATGGGATTCGTCAATTCGCTGTTCTCCACGCATCCCGATCCCGAGAAACGCATTGCGATACTGGAACAATTCTAATAACTCCGCGGCCGATTCCGTAAAGCTCGAAAAAATATTTCCAAGCCGATGCATTTGCCCAACACAAATGCATCGGTTTTTATTTGAAACAAACCAATATTTGACAATAAGAACAACCCAAACCACAAGTAGTTCAAACACCCTTAGAAACAACTATTTTGCATCATTAATGTCTACTAATGAAATGATACACCTATATAATAAACAAAATAGACCACTTGCTTTCTTCATATTTTTGGCATAACAAACATTTCAGAAGAAAATTGATGAGACGTATTAGGCTTGAATTAAGTTTTTAATTGGCAATTGATTCCCACGATCCGGCCGCAAGGCTTTTCCTTCTACAATCAGCCCCGAAAGTCGTTAGAAACTTTCGGGGCTGATGTTATGCAGTCTACCGCAAGGTTGCCGTTACTATTCGGCAAGTATTCCCATTTCGGCTGCGGTGGCAAAATCCTGGCCGTCGCAAGACGAGAGGGCGGTGAAGCGCACGTACCGTGCTTTTACCGGTTTGCTAAACACTATCTTCTTTTCGGCCTGATTGTCTTCGAATTCTCCCTGTGCCACGGCATCGCTCCACGTCTTGCCGTCGCTGCTCACCTGCACCTTATAGCCTTTCACCCTTCCGTTGCGGCTGTTCTGGCGCGGAAGGTACGTAAAGCCCGTCAGCGTTTTGGTTTCACCGGCATCCATATCAACCCAATGCGGATATTTGGCTACTGTAACGCTGTACATCGTATGCCAATAGGTTGAATTGTCGCCGTCGGTAAGGTGCGAGATATCGCCTTCGCCGCTCTCCACGCTGCTTGCGAATATCACTTCGGCGGGAATGCTGTAGATTTTTTCATAGCTTGCCGTGGTTTTAAGTTTGGGCGAATTTGCGTCCCAGGCCACCACTTTGCCGCCTTGCTTGAAGCCGAACGGTCCGGTGTATTTCTGTGCACGCTTTCCGTTAAGGCTAACATATATGTTAGCGGCGCTGTTTTGCGAAGTCACGCTAACCTCGCCGTTTTTCGAACGGCTCACGACAAGCGGCGTCTCGCCCGTTGCGCTTACGGCGGCCTTCTGCCGGATATCATTGTAGACTGGACGTATTATAAAGCCGAAAGCATAGGGCACAGCCTTTACAACATCCTCTGCCAACGGTCCGCCCTGGCCGCAACTGTTGCCGCCTATGCCGGTAACCTTACAGTCGAGGTGCAGATAAGTGTCGCCGGCTTCGGGCAACTGGTAGGGATGTGCTGCCGTATCAAGAGCTTGCTCGGAGTAAGCCAGCACCGATGTGCTCATCACGCTTTTGCCCACAAACACGGCTCCCGTGCCCGATGCATCGGTAAGCGCGCACCAGCGCACGTCTTCATTGTTGCTCATGCTTTGCGGTTTACCGAAAGGCAGGAACTGATCGCCTACGGTGCTTTCGTGAACGGCTACAAACTGGCCCGTCTTGCGGTCGTTGTAGTTGTTTATCGGGCCGCGACCGTAATATGTGTATTTGTCGAAGCCTTTGGGCACACGCATCAGGTATCCGATGCGCGGCAACACGGCAGACGGGTTGCTGGAATTTATCGAAGACTCAAGTTCCACGCTGCCGTCGGGATATACGGTCCACACCTGCGATGCATTGAACTTGAAATCGTTTTCGCCGAATGCCCGGCCATCGGCGATTGTCACCTTTATTTTGCCAGAAGTACCGCCCGAACGCTTGTAGGCATACGCTGCCTGAGCCACCACGTCGTAGGAAACCACCACGCTTCCGTCCTTGCGCACGTAGAGGGTATGGGAAACTGCCTTGTGGTGCAAGTTGTTAAGGCCGTTTGTATACCAGGAGTTCCACGTCCAGTTGTCATTGTCGAGCGGTGCGCGGAAAGCGTCGAGTTTGGGGCCTTCACCGTTTACGATAATATCCCGACCATTGTACTTAAGCGCAGACAGTGTGCCTTTTGCATTGTCGAATTCTGCCGAAAAACTCTTGCCGCTTACCTTTATGACGTTGCCGCTTTGCGTAACCTGCGGAGCGGCGCCCAAAGCTGCCTTTGCGATATCTTCGCGCTGCGAGGCTTCCTTCACCGGCAGTTGCTCCTCGGCCTGCACATAGCCTTTCTTAGCCCACGGCATGTCCTTAGGCAGGCGGAACTCTATGCGCACGAAATATTCGCGGTCGGCTTTCAGAAGATTTGCATCGAAACGCAGAGGCACAAGGAATTTCGCGCGTGCGGGTATCGACTTGACGTTTTCGAAAGCTCCGCTGGCTATGTCGCGCCCGTCCTCGATGAGGGCCCAGTGTATGTCGTAGTTGGCAGGCTCGAAATAGTTTTTGTTGAAAATCTCTATCCGGCCTTTCCCGTCTTTCAAGCTGACGTTTTCCTTTACGCCGATATTCTGGTAAACCTTTTTCACCTCGTAGTACTGCGGTTTGGGCTCAAGGTCGGAAAACATCACGCCGTCAAGACAGAACGTACCGTCGTTGGGATAGTCGCCGAAATCGCCACCGTAGGCCAGGTAGCGCGTGCCGTCGGAAGTGTAGTCGTACAGCCCATGGTCAACCCACTCCCAAATGGCTCCGCCGCAGAAGAAATTGGTTGACTCGATGGCTTCCCAGTAGTCGATGAGGTTTCCAGTAGCGTTGCCCATGGAATGGCCGTATTCGGAGATATGGAACGGGTATTTCAATCCGGCATTTCCCTTGACTGCATTGCGCACCCAAGCTATCGACGGATACTGGTTGGAACCCATGTCGACAATGTCGTTATTGCGCTCATACTGCACCGGGCGCGAACTGTCGTAGTTCTTTATAGCCTTGTAGCACTCCTTGAAATTGTCGCCCGGTCCCGCTTCATTTCCAAGCGACCATATCACTATCGACGGATGGTTGACTTCGGCATGCACCATTGCCAGTTCGCGCGCCACATGGGCCGCCTTGAACTCGGGAACGTGGGAAAGCGAAGCGTCGCCGTAGTAATAAAGGTGCGACTCAAGGTTACATTCGTCTTCAAGGTAGATGCCGTATTTGTCGCAGAGGTAATACCAATAGGGATTGTCGGGATAGTGGGAATTGCGCACATGGTTGATATTGGCACGCTTCATGAGCATCACTTCCTTCTCCATCTGCCGGCGCGTCACGGCATGCCCGCGCTCGGGACTGGTTTCGTGGCGGTTTACGCCCTTGAACTTCACGGTTCTGCCGTTGACATAGAAATAGCGCCCCGCCAAGCCGAATTCATCGGACTTTGCAGGCGTATCGCGTATTTCAATTTTGCGGAAGCCGGTGTATGTAGAAAACGTTTCGGCCACATTGCCTTTGCGGTCCTTGAGTTCGCCTACCAGCACATAGCGCCACGGCGCTTCGGCCGACCATTTGCGTACGTCGGTAACGGTGACTTTCGCTTCGCACGATACCGTTGCGCCGGCCCCGACGGCCGAAAGCGGAGCATTGAATTCTGCAACCGGACTGTCGGCAGCTACGTCGGAATAGAGTTCCACGGGATAGAGCGAATAGTGTATGGAGTAGTTCTTCGCGTCTTTCTTCGAGAGATTGCGCACACTTGCAGTAATGTCGAGCTCACCGTTGATAAAATTGGCATCGAGGTCGGGAATGGCCTTGATGTCGCTCACGTGAATTTGCGGAAGCGATGTAAGGTAGACCGATCTGATGATTCCCGCCATGCGCATCATGTCCTGGGTTTCGAGAAACGAAGCGTCGCTGCTGCGGTAAACCTCTACGGCTATGCGGTTTTCACCTTTCACGAGATACTTCGTAATGTCGAACTGCGCCAGACAGCGCGAGTTTTTGGAGAATCCCACATACTGCCCGTTTATCCACAGATAGAAAAACGAGTCAACCCCGTCGAAATTAACCATAACGCGGCGGTTCTTCCAGTCGGCCGGCACCGAGAAAGTGCGTACGTACTGCCCCACTTCGTTGCGGAACTTGTATGTGGTCCAGGTTTTAGGCGGTTCGCGCATGACGCCCTTTTTCCAGTCGCCCACGGCTACTTCGTGATAGAATATTCCGCCTTGGTTCACGTACATCGGTATGCCGTACTTGTGTTTGCCGTCTTTTTGTATTCCGGCTACATTCCAGGCCGAAGGTACTTCTATCCTATCCCAAGCCGAAGTTGAGTAATCCGGTTTTTCGAAGCCGGTTTTCCGGCCTTCGGGGTTGGCCGACCAATGAAAACTCCATTCTCCGTCGAGCGAACGGTAATAGCTGCTGTGTTCGGGCAAAACACCTTTGGCTGCCTTTGTATCTTGGAACGCAAAGAACCACGCATGCGGCTGTTCCTTGTTCAGCGACAGTTTTTCGGGCGATTTCCATTCGCTGCCGTCGGGCGCCTGCGAAGCGCCATATAGGTATCCGTTGACTTGCTGGGCCATTGCGCCGGGACCGGCGAGGGCCAACGACAAGATAGAAGCTAATAAGTTTCTCTTCATAATATTGTTATACTTTGTGTTAGGCTACAGTGCCTAATCAATAGGCAAAAATAAATGAAAAACATGAATGCCACAAATTTTGCATTGCGCAGAAACACAGCAGCCGGCATATTCGCAAAACCATAAAGGTTACAATCCGAATAATAAGGCTTACAATTTAAACGATAAGGCTTATAATTTCTGCGCTGAGGCTTATAATTTAGACGCTGAAGCTTACGGTGCGCGCTTTGAAGCCAGGCAGTCATTCAAGGCAGCCATTACGATGCAAGCCAACCGGCATTCAACAATTGCCTGCTATTTTCACAGTTCAAAACTGTTCAAAAGATTGCTCTGCAATAGCAATCGCCAACACTTTCGGCGATTTTTGCAACTGCAAAGGCATCACTGATTGTCGGTTCAAAATAAAAACTGTAACTTTGGAATTTCAAAATAAGGACCATATTCTCGGGAATAATTAAGTATACTTTTTGGAATGCTGACACAAATACTAAACGGCAGAATACTCACCCCCCAAGGATGGATAAGGGGCGGATCCGTGATAATTGACGGAAACAAAATCGTGGAAGTATCAAACAACGAGCTCCACATCGAAAGCGCACGGCTTTTCGACACTAAAGGATGTTATATTGTGCCGGGTGGCGTGGAAATTCACGTTCACGGCGGCGGCGGGCGCGACTTCATGGAAGGCACGGAAGACGCTTTCCGCACAGCGATAAACGCCCACATGTTCAACGGCACCACATCCATTCTGCCTACCCTCTCTTCGTCAACGATGCCCATGATAAGGGCCGCAGTAGAAACTACGGAGAAACTTATGGCGCAAAAGGATTCACCCGTTCTCGGCCTGCACCTTGAAGGCCCGTATTTCAACATGGAAATGGCCGGAGGGCAATTACCCGAAAACATTCTGAACCCCACGCCTTCTGACTACGGTCCGCTGCTCGACTCTACAAACGTGATTAAGCGCTGGGACGAAGCCCCCGAACTTCCGGGCACAATCGAGTTCGGCCGCACCTGCGTAGAGCATGGCGTACTGCCGTGTGTAGCCCACACACAGGCCAACTACCACGACGTGAGAAGCGCATACGAAGTGGGATTCACCCATGCCACACACTTCTACAACGCAATGCCAGGATTCCACAAAAACCACGAATACAAATACGAGGGAACAGTGGAAAGCGTATACCTCATCGACGACATGACCGTGGAAGTAATTGCCGACGGGAAGCACGTGCCGCCCACGATACTGAACCTTGTATACAAGATAAAGGGACCCGACCGCACCGCGCTCATTACCGATGCGCTTGCCTGTGCCGCCAGCGACTCAACGACCGCTTTCGACCCACGCGTCATCATCGAAGACGGCGTGTGCAAACTTGCCGACCATTCGGCTCTTGCCGGAAGCATAGCTACCATGGACCGCCTGATACGCACCATGGTGCAGAGCGTGGGAATTCCCCTTGGCGACGCTTGCCGCATGGCAGCAGAAACGCCCGCTAGAATAATTGGAGTAGACAAGCGGAAGGGAACTCTCGAAAAGGGAAAGGACGCCGACATAATGATGTTCGACCAAGACCTTAACCTGAAATGCGTCATCTCGATGGGACGCGTAATACGCAACGAGATAGAGTAAAGAAGACTAATTTAAAATACAGGCGCCGGCAATCTACCGAATTGAGAGATTGCCGGCGCTGACTGTTATTTTGCAGCACGCGTGCTGAGCGTAAAGTTCTTGAATGAAACGAGCCGCTTGCCGTCTTGGAAAGCGACGGTGAACGCAGCTTCTCCGTCTTTGAGCTTTGGCGAAGCAACCACATTTGCTGTGTATGACACAGCCTTGCCTGGAGCGAGGTTGGCAATTATCGCCGTGGGCGACACCACAATCCGCTTGACTTCATTGCAAGACACCACCGGCGTGATATTGTAAAGCGTTTTGTCGCCCGTGTTGTGTATCTCAAACAAAATCTTTGCATTTTCGCCGGCATCAATAACCTGGTTGCGGTTCTCGTCAATGAAACGCACATTCTCTATCTTGAGACCTTCGATGCTTGATGCATAGGAAGCCGACCGGCCAGTGCCTACCGACGAAGAAGGCGTATTGCAACTGTCATCGCATTCGTCAATGCCTTTGTCGGCATTGCGGGTATGCGCTTTGGTGACAGCATTGCCAACCACGGCGCCAACGGCCATGCCAAGAGCCGTTCCCGCATCGCTACCGCGCGGCCCGCCCATAAGTCCGCCTATACTTGAGCCGAACACCGAGCCAAGCATACCGCCGGTCATTGTTCCCTGCAACTGACGGTCGGTACATCCCGACAGAAGCATTGTTGCCGAACACACCACCACTAAAAGTCTATTTGCTTTCATAATTTTCAACTTTCTACTATACCGCAAAATTAGCGCAAAAAGATTTACACCGTTTCTCCTTTACACAAAAATCTTCAATCAATTGTTTTCTCTCTATTTCCGTTGGCACAGATTGCAAGTAGATTCCACAACTTTTCATTTGGCACCGGAGCCTCCACTTCAACCGTCTTGTGCGACACAGGATGCTCGAAGGCCAGTTTCCGTGCCAGCAGCGATATGCTGCCGTCGGGATTGCTGCGCGGAGCGCCGTATTTAAGGTCGCCTTTTATAGGGCATCCCATGGCGGCCAGCTGGCAGCGGATCTGGTGATGCCGTCCGGTAAGCAGGTTAATCTCCAGCAGCCAATAGCGGTCGCTATGCGCAATCACCCGATAGTCAAGCGCCGCAAGTTTTGCATCTTTGGCACCGTCACGGGCCACATAGGTTTTGTTGTTCTTGGCATTCCTAACAAGATACTGTTCCAAATGGTCGGCATCCTTAGGCGGGCGATTCGAAACTATAGCCCAATATGTCTTGTGTATTCTTTCCTTTTCGCGAAGCATTTCGTTGAGGCGCGACAATGCCTTGCTCGTGCGTGCGAAAATCACGAGCCCCATTGCCGGGCGGTCAAGACGATGCACAACCCCTAGAAACACGTTTCCGGGCTTCGCGTACGCTTCCTTTATATACGACTTTACGTCTTCGCACAATGTACGGTCGCCAGTCTGGTCGCCTTGAACTATTTCGCCTGCATCCTTGCTGACTATTATGATATGGTTGTCCTCGTAAACTACCTGCATATGCTTTAAGATTGAAAGCAGGGCCGCAACGGTATTGCTCACCACTGCGGCCCTGCCATATATTCCTTAAAAGTTTATTACATGTTCATGCCGCCGTCAACCTGGATAACCTGTCCCGACACATAGCTTGACATGTCGGAAGCCAGGAATGTGGCAACATTTGCAATGTCTTCCACCTGGCCACCACGGCGAAGGGGGATCTTCTTTATCCAATCCTTGCGGATATCCTCGGGAAGGGCTGCAGTCATTGCAGTCTCAATGAATCCCGGAGCAATGGCATTGGCACGAATGCCGCGCGAACCCATTTCCTGGGCAACTGACTTGGCCAAAGCTATAAGACCGGCCTTGGAAGCTGCGTAATTGCTCTGGCCCGCATTGCCGTGAACACCGACCACCGATGCCATGTTGATGATATTTCCCTTGCGCTGGCGCATCATGATAGGCGTGCAGGCATGAATGAAGTTGAAAGCCGATTTCAGGTTAACTGCAATAACGGCATCCCACTGCTGCTCGGACATGCGCATCATAAGACCGTCCTTGGTAATGCCGGCATTGTTTACGAGAATGTCAATCGATCCAAAGTCGTTCTTGATTTCATCCACAACTTTTGCCGTTTCCTCGAAATTCGCAGCGTTGGAAGCATATCCCTTGGCCTTTACCCCAAGAGCCGCAATTTCTTCTTCGGTTTTCTTGCCGTTCTCGTCGATAACAAGGTCGGTGAATGCAATGTTTGCGCCTTCAGAGGCAAAACGAAGGGCAATGGCTTTGCCTATGCCGCGTGCCGCACCTGTAATGAGTGCGTTTTTTCCTGTCAATAATCCCATTTTGTTTATTATTTATATGTTCTGTCGTTAATGTTCATCTCAGAGGCCCCATACCCAACGCGCGACGCACAAGCCCGGCAACTATCGGGCGCGACACCGTTTCGCGCATTCCGTTGCCTAGACGCCCGTAAATGTAAGGCACTTCAAGCCCTTTCAAAGTATAATGTATAATGTCGCTCATGAGGCGGATGTCCTCTATTTGGAATTTACCGTTGTCACATCCCTCCTTGAGTACACTGTAGAAAACTTCCTGCTCGGCGGTATCGAACTGTTTCCTCACCTTCTCTACCATCCATATATTGCGGAAGAACTCGGCGCGAAGATTTCCATTCCTTACTACTGCTTCCTTAATAAGATTAAGATGAGTGTAAATGAGAAGTATCACCTTCTGTTCTGGTTCGATATCCATTGCCGCAACTTCGTCCATACGGTCACTCAAGCGCTCCAGTTCGGTTTGTATCACGGCATAATAAATCTCTTCCTTATTCTTGAAATACGTATAAAGAGTACGACGGCCTTTCTGCGAAGCCTCGGCTATCATGTTCATTGTTGTCGCTTCAAGGCCATTCTGCGCGAAAAGCTGACGGGCAACATCAACAAGTTTCTGACGTGTCTTTGCTACTGACATAGTTCTTTTTACAAGGTTTTGTGCAGTTCGCCGGAATTGCACGCCTCATTCCTTATGTGCAAATATAAGGCTTTTATGCCACATGCAGGTATGAAAGTACCATAAAACATGCAGAAAGGAACAATTTGGGCGCAAGAATTATCCTAACAGCAGTGAAAAACGACAAACAAAGGAAAAGAAAAAGGTGCACCCAAAAGCACACCTACCATACAACTTCTTCTCAATTCACCACGCCACCTTCTTATTCAGGATTACCCCATCGGTAGCATCTGCATCTGTAAAAGTATTTCCACAATACTGTACGCAAAGAATCAATAA
>CAZDOH010000066.1:0-14864 GCA_964507005.1 uncultured Prevotella sp.
ACCGCAAAGTTAGGAATTTTTTGGCACTTACGGCCGTATGCCGAGTGTATACATCGACGGAAAAACTTGAAGGGTGTGCCGGAAACAATATCCCGGTACACCCTTCATAGAGTATTCTGATTGTTACAACAGGTTAGATTGTAGGAGTTGGCGCGTCGATATTGTTTTCGGCCAATTCGTCAATCTGGCGGTTGCGTTTGTCGTACATGGCCTGCTCGTAGTCATCGCGGTCGGCAACGATTATCTTGTTGAACTGGCGCATACCGGTTCCGGCCGGGATAAGGTGTCCGCAGATAACGTTCTCCTTCATGCCTTCGAGCGGGTCGACCTTTCCGCGGATAGCAGCATCGTTGAGTACCTTCGTGGTTTCCTGGAAGGAAGCCGCCGACATGAAACTCTTGGTCTGTAGTGCTGCGCGGGTGATTCCCTGGAGAATCTGGTTTGAAGTTGCCGCAATGGCATCGCGCGCTTCCACCAGGCGAAGGTCTTTGCGCTTGAGCATGGAGTTTTCGTCACGCAGTTTGCGAACGGTGATTATCATGCCTCGCTTCAGGTTTTCACTGTCACCGGCATCAGTAACAACTTTCTTGCCCCAAATGCGGTCGTTCTCTTCGGCAAAGTCGATTTTGTCGACAATTTCCTTTTCGAGGAACTGTGTGTCGCCCGGGTCTACAATCTGCACCTTGCGCATCATCTGGCGTACGATGACTTCGAAGTGCTTGTCGTTGATTTTTACGCCCTGCAGACGGTAAACGTCCTGCACTTCGTTGACAATGTATTCCTGCACTGCGGTGGGACCCTTGATGGCAAGAATGTCGTCGGGAGTGGTCGAACCGTCGGAGAGCGGGGTTCCGGCGCGCACAAAGTCGTTTTGCTGAACAAGAATCTGCTTCGACAGAGGTACAAGGTATTTCTTTACCTCGCCTATTTTCGACGTTACTATGATTTCGCGGTTTCCGCGCTTCACGCCGCCCATTGTGATTTCGCCGTCGATTTCCGAAACGACAGCGGGGTTCGACGGGTTGCGGGCTTCGAAGAGCTCGGTGACACGCGGCAGACCGCCGGTGATATCGCCGGCCTTGCTGGTGGCGCGAGGAATCTTTACAAGCACGTCGCCGGCTTTCACAGTCTGGCCGTCTTCAACGGTAAGGTGACCGCCGATGGGGAGGTTGTACGAACGCTCCACTTCGCCGTTTTCGTTGAGCACGTGGCAGGTCGGAACGCGCGACTTCTCTTTCGATTCTATGATAATCTTCTCGCTGAGGCCGGTAGCTTCATCGGTTTCAACACGGAACGTGACGTTGTCGACTACGTCTTCGAGTTTTATCTTTCCGCCAAACTCGGTAACGATTACGGCATTGAAAGGATCCCATTTCGCAATGAGTGTGCCCTTTTCCACTACATCACCTTCGTCGGCAAACAACTCGGCGCCATAGGGAACGTTCTGTGTGGAGATTGCTATACCGGTATTTTCGTCAACGAAACGCACTTCGGCCAACCGGCCCACAACAATCTTTCCAGTAGAGCCGTCGTCGTGGGTGATGTCGATGGTATGCAACTCGTCGAATTCAAGACGCGAGTTGTGTTTTGCAGTGATGGTGGCATTTGCTGCAGCGTTGGCAGCCACACCACCGGCATGGAACGTACGGAGTGTAAGCTGTGTACCGGGCTCGCCGATAGACTGTGCGGCAATTACGCCTACAGCTTCACCGAGTTGTACCATACGCCCGGTAGCAAGGTTGCGGCCGTAGCACTTTTGGCATACTCCGTGGCGGCTTTCGCAAGTGAGCACCGAACGTATTTCAACGCTCTCGATCGGCGATTTCTCGATTTCCTCAGCAAGAGGCTCTGTGATTTCTTCACCTGCTGCTACAATGAGCTTGCCAGTTGAAGGATTGTAGATGTCGTGTACGGAAACGCGTCCCAGTATACGGTCGTAGAGCGACGAAATCACGTCGTCGCCGTCTTTGAGCGATGTGCATACCAAACCGCGCAGGGTGCCGCAGTCTTCCTCGGTGATGATGACATCGTGCGAAACGTCAACCAAACGGCGGGTGAGGTATCCTGCATCGGCTGTCTTGAGGGCGGTGTCGGCAAGACCCTTACGGGCACCGTGAGTGGAGATGAAATATTCGAGCACCGACATACCCTCTTTGAAATTGGAGAGAATAGGGTTCTCAATAATCTGCGCACCTTCGGCACCGGCTTTCTGAGGTTTGGCCATAAGACCACGCATGCCGGCAAGCTGTGCAATCTGATCGGCCGAACCACGGGCTCCGGAGTCGAGCATCATGTATACGGCATTGAATCCGCCGTCGGCACTCGACATCTGCTCCATAAGAACCTTCTTGAGGTCGGTATTTACGTGGGTCCATGCATCGATAACCTGATTGTAACGTTCGTTGTCGGTGATGAAACCCATGTTGTAGTTGTCGGTAATTTGGTCAACTTCGCTGTTGCCGCGTGCCACAATGGCTTTCTTCTCTTCGGGAATGATGATGTCATCAAGGTTGAACGAGAGGCCGGCAAGATAGGCCATTTTGTAACCAAGGTTCTTGATGCCGTCAAGGAATTCGCATGCGCGTGCCATACCTACGGTTTTTATTACCAGAGATATGATGTCGCGGAGTGACTTCTTCGAAATAAGTTTGTTTATATAGCCGCACTCTTCGGGAATGATTTCGTTGACGATTATACGGCCTACGGAAGTTTCCACAAGATGCTTCTCGGGAATCCCGTCTTCGTTGATGTCGTTTACAAGCACCTTGACAGGAGCGTGCACGTCAACAACCTTCTCGTTGTAGGCAATGATGGCCTCTTCGGGACCGTAGAAGGTGAGTCCTTCGCCCTTGCTGCCTTGACGGAGCTTGGTGATGTAGTAAAGGCCAAGTACCATATCCTGCGACGGCACGGTGATAGGAGCGCCGTTGGCCGGGTTGAGGATGTTGTGGCTTTGGAGCATAAGCACCTGAGCTTCGAGCACGGCCTCGTTGCTCAATGGAAGGTGAACAGCCATTTGGTCACCGTCGAAATCGGCGTTGAACGGAGTACATGCCAACGGATGCAACTGTATAGCCTTGCCCTCGATGAGTTTGGGCTGGAAGGCTTGGATACTCAGACGGTGAAGTGTCGGCGCACGGTTCAGCAACACTGGGTGTCCCTTCATTACATATTCAAGGATGTCCCATATTATAGGATCGTGGCGGTCAATGATTTTCTTGGCACTCTTTACCGTTTTCACTATACCGCGCTCTATAAGCTTGCGGATGATGAACGGTTTGTAGAGTTCGGCTGCCATAAGTTTTGGCAAACCGCATTCTCCCATTTTAAGTTCAGGACCAACAACAATTACAGAACGTGCGGAATAGTCAACACGCTTACCGAGCAGGTTCTGACGGAAACGGCCTGGCTTGCCTTTGAGGGCGTCGGACAGTGACTTGAGGGGACGTGCCGATTCGCTCTTTACTGCACTGCTCTTGCGGGAGTTGTCGAAAAGACTGTCGACGGCTTCCTGAAGCATACGCTTCTCATTGCGGAGAATCACTTCGGGAGCCTTTATTTCCAGAAGGCGTTTCAGACGATTGTTACGTATCAGCACGCGGCGGTATAAATCGTTGAGGTCGGAGGTGGCAAAACGGCCACCGTCGAGGGGAACAAGCGGACGAAGTTCGGGCGGAGTGACCGGAATGATGCTCATGATCATCCATTCGGGTTTGTTGCGCCCGCGGCTTGAACGGAAAGCTTCCACCACCTGTAGACGTTTCAGAGCTTCAGTCTTGCGCTGCTGCGAAGTGTCGTTGTTGGCACGGTCGCGAAGTTCGTAAGAGAGAGAGTCGAGGTCGAGATTCTTTAGAAGGTCGTAAATCGCCTCGCCGCCCATCTTGGCGATGAACTTGTTGGGGTCGCTGTCGTCAAGATATTGGTTGTCTTTAGGAATGCGGTCGAGCAGGTTGAGATATTCTTCCTCGGTGAGGAGGTCCATCTTGTTCACTCCAGTTTCGTCGCTGTCGTCTTTCTTCTCCAGTATACCGGGCTGGATTACAACGTAGCGCTCATAATATATTATCATGTCGAGCTTCTTGGTAGGAATACCAAGAAGATAACCGATCTTGTTGGGCAGCGAGCGGAAATACCAGATATGCGCTACGGGAGCCACAAGCTGGATGTGCCCACAACGGTCGCGGCGTACTTTCTTTTCGGTAACTTCCACACCGCATCGGTCGCACACGATGCCCTTGTAGCGGATGCCTTTGTACTTTCCGCAATGGCACTCATAGTCCTTGGTAGGACCGAAGATGCGCTCGCAGAACAGACCGTCGCGCTCGGGCTTGTAGGTGCGGTAGTTGATGGTTTCAGGTTTCAAAACCTCGCCACACGAATTCTCCAAAATCTCCTCGGGCGAAGCAAGACCTATGGAAATCTTCGAAAACTGACTCTTTATCTTGTTTTCTTTTTTGAAAGCCATGTTTTATATGTATATGTTTTTTGGAAAAAGAGTTCAACAAATTATTCAAGCGATACGCTCAGACCAAGACCCTGAAGTTCGTGGAGCAACACGTTCAGCGATTCGGGAATGCCCGGAGTGCCGATAGGATCGCCCTTTACGATTGACTCGTAGGCTTTTGCGCGGCCAACGACATCGTCGCTCTTTATGGTAAGCATTTCTTGCAGGACATGCGAAGCACCGAATGCCTCGAGTGCCCAAACTTCCATTTCTCCGAAACGCTGGCCACCGAATTGAGCTTTACCGCCGAGAGGTTGTTGCGTGATGAGTGAGTACGGACCGATCGAGCGGGCATGCATCTTGTCTTCAACCATGTGACCGAGTTTGAGCATGTAGGTAACGCCCACGGTAGCTTTTTGGTCGAAAGCTTCGCCGGTCTCGCCATCGTAGAGCTGCATTGAGCAGTAGCGCGGAAGATTGGCTTTGTCAGTCCATTCGCAGAGGTCTTCGAGTTTTGCACCATCGAAGATTGGAGTGCTGAATTTCACACCGAGACGTTTGCCGGCAGCTCCGAGAATAGCTTCGAATATCTGGCCGAGGTTCATACGCGAAGGCACACCGAGCGGGTTGAGAACAATATCAACCGGACGTCCGTCTGCAAGGAACGGCATATCCTCCTGGCGTACTATCTTTGATACGATACCCTTGTTTCCGTGACGGCCAGCCATCTTGTCGCCAACACCGATCTTACGCTTCTTGGCAATCGAAACTTTGGCCATCTGAATGATGCCCGAAGGCAGTTCGTCGCCTATGGTAATGGCAAATTTGCGGCGCTTAAGCTGTGCATCCATGATATTGAATTTCTTCAGATAGTTCAATATCAACTTTTGTATCAGCTCATTCTTGTTTTCATCGCTAGTCCATTTGCTGAGTTGGATAGAACTATAGTCTATGTTTTCGAAGATCTCTTTTCTGAACTTCGCTCCTTTGGCTATCAGTTCGGCGCCGGTGTTGTCCTTGATGCCGAGCGATGTGAGTCCCTTCGTGAGTATAAGGAGCTTTTCAATAAGAGTTTCCTTGAGTTTGCTTGTTTCTTCTTCGAAATTCTTGTCAATTTTTTCAAGTTCCACTTTGTCGGCGGCCTTTGAAGAACGTGTCTTCATGGCTTTCGAGAAGAGGCGGCGATCTACTACCACACCGCTAAGCGACGGATTGGCCTTGAGTGATGCGTCTTTGACGTCGCCAGCTTTGTCGCCGAATATGGCACGCAGAAGTTTCTCTTCCGGAGAAGGATCGCTTTCTCCCTTAGGAGTAATCTTGCCGATAAGAATATCGCCCGGTTCAACGCGTGCGCCAATGCGGATGATACCGTTGTCGTCAAGATCCTTGGTTGCTTCTTCGCTGACATTGGGAATGTCGTTGGTAAGTTCTTCCACTCCGCGCTTTGTTTCACGCACTTCAAGCGAGAATTCGTCAATATGTATGGAGGTGAGAACGTCTTCGCGCACGCAGCGTTCGTTGAGCACGATAGCATCCTCGTAGTTGTAGCCTTTCCACGGCATGTAGGCCACGAGAAGGTTGCGCCCAAGTGCGAGTTCGCCTTTTTCGGTAGCGTATCCTTCTGTCAGGATGTCGCCTTTCTTTACGCGTTGACCCTTTTCGCAAAGCGGACGGAGGTCAACAACCATGTTCTGGTTGGTGCGGCGGAATTTTGGAATCGTGTAAGACTTCATCGCAGGCTCGAAACTTACGAATTCTTCGTCTTCTGTGCGGTCGTAAAGAATGTCGATGCGGGTAGCGTCAACATAACTTACAACGCCGTCGCCTTCGGCTGTAATCATAGTGCGCGAATCCTCGCATACCTGCTTCTCAATGCCTGTTCCAACGATAGGAGCTTCGTTGTGAATCAAAGGCACTGCCTGGCGCATCATGTTCGATCCCATGAGCGCACGGTGGGCATCGTCGTGTTCCAAGAATGGAATCAATGCTGCAGCTATTGATGCAATCTGCTGGGGAGCTACGTCCATAAGGTCAACTTGCGAAGGCGGAACTACGGGATAGTCGGCATCACGACGGCATTTCACCTTGTCTCGGATAAATGTTCCGTCGTCGTTAAGCGGAGCGTTCCCCTGGCCGATGATCTTTTCCTCTTCTTCTTCTGCAGAGAGATATACTATATGGTCGTTGTTGAGGTCCACAACGGAATCCTTTACAATTCTATATGGAGTCTCGATAAAACCAAGGTTGTCGATCTTAGCATATACGCACAGCGACGAGATAAGGCCAATGTTGGGGCCTTCAGGCGACTCGATAGGACAGAGACGTCCGTAATGGGTGTAGTGTACGTCGCGAACTTCGAATCCGGCACGCTCACGCGAAAGACCTCCAGGTCCAAGTGCCGAAAGGCGGCGTTTGTGAGTCACTTCGGCAAGAGGGTTGGTCTGGTCCATGAACTGCGAGAGCGGGTTTGTGCCGAAGAACGAATTGATCACCGACGATATTGTTTTGGTGTTGATAAGGTCGGTTGGTGTGAAAACCTCGTTGTCGCGTACATTCATGCGCTCGCGTATTGTGCGGCTCATGCGGGCAAGGCCTATGGCAAACTGGTTGGCCAACTGCTCGCCCACCGTGCGTACACGGCGGTTGCTCAAATGGTCGATATCATCAACAGTTGCCTTGGAATTGATAAGGCGAATGAGGTATTTGATGATTTCGATAATATCTTCTTTGGTCAGGACACGCACGCTCATGTCAGTGTCCAGACCGAGTTTCTTGTTTATTCTGTAGCGTCCTACCTCGTCAAGGTCGTAACGCTTATCGGAGAAGAATAGTCCGTTGATAACTTCGCGTGCACTTGCATCATCGGCAGGATCAGCATTGCGAAGCTGGCGGTAGATGTGGAGCACCGCTTCCTTTTCAGAGTTGCACGGGTCTTTCTTCAGTGTGTTGAATATAATGGAATAGTCGAGACTGTCGGCAGAATCGTCCTTGTGAACAAGAATTGTCTTTTCGCCGCTGTCGATGATTTGGGGAATATTTTCTTCCGTAATTTCCGTTTCGCGTTCGAATAAGACTTCGGTGCGCTCAATAGAAACCACTTCTCCGGTATCTTCATCCACGAAGTCTTCAACCCAACTTTTCAGAACTCTTGCAGCGATTTTACGACCAATATATTTCTTTAGGCTGGCTTTGTTTACCTTTACATTCTCGGCAAGATTGAAGATGTCGAGTATGTCTTTGTCGCTTTCAAAACCTATGGCGCGCAGCAGAGTGGTAACCGGCAATTTCTTTTTACGGTCGATGTAGGCATACATCACATTGTTGATGTCGGTTGCAAACTCTATCCACGAACCTTTGAAAGGAATGATACGTGCCGAGTAGAGCTGAGTGCCGTTTGCGTGTATGCTCGAACCGAAGAATACTCCCGGTGAACGGTGCAACTGGGATACTACTACGCGCTCTGCGCCGTTGATAACGAATGTTCCGTAATCGGTCATATAAGGAATAGTACCGAGGAATACATTCTGAACTACTGTATCGAAATCCTCGTGACCGGGATCTGTGCAGTAGAGTTTCAGTTTAGCTTTTAGGGGAACGCAGTAGGTAAGCCCGCGTTCAAGGCATTCTTCAATCGAATAGCGCGGTGAGTCGATTGAGTAGTCAAGAAATTCGAGAACAAAATTATTGCGTGTGTCTGCAATGGGGAAGTTCTCTGCAAATACCTTATATAGACCGTCGTTCTTTCGCATTTCAGGGGGAGTATCCAATTGCAGGAAATCCCTGAAAGATTTTAGTTGAACGTCAAGAAAGTCAGGAAATGGCATCGGCTCCTTAACCGATGCGAAATTAATTCTTTGGTTGACTAATTTGGAGGACATTCGTTATATGTTAGTTGTATGAATTATAGAAACGCAAAAAGTTAAGAACCCCCTACCAGAGGATTCTTAACTATGTTGTCGGAGTAGTCAAGTATTACTGGATCTCAACTTCAGCTCCTGCAGCTTCAACAGCCTTCTTAAGAGCTTCAGCCTCTTCCTTGGCAACACCTTCCTTAAGCTTAGCGGGAGCGCCGTCAACGAGATCTTTAGCTTCCTTCAAGCCAAGGCCGCAAGCTTCCTTAACTGCCTTAACAACCTGAAGTTTAGCGCTACCTGCGCTCTTGAGAACTACGTCGAAAGCAGTCTTCTCTTCAGCAGCTTCGCCAGCTGCTGCGGGACCTGCAGCTACTGCAACTGCTGCTGCAGCGGGCTCAATTCCATACTCGTCCTTGAGGACCTGTGCTAACTCGTTAACTTCTTTTACTGTCAAATTTACCAATTCTTCAGCAATAGCTTTAATATCTGCCATTTTGATTCTATTTTTATTGTTTTTATTCTGATTTGTTTTTATTCGGGGCGTTCACCCAGTGTTTTCAAAACTCCATGTATGGTTTGGCCACCACTCTGGAGTGCAGAGATGACATTCTTTGCCGGAGACTGCAAGAGAGCAACGATTTCTGCGATAACTTCGTTCTTGCTCTTGACTGCCACCAAAGTGTCGAGGTTTTCGGGACCTACATAGAAACTCTGTTCTGCATAGGCTGCCTTCAGTCCGGGTATACCGTCCTTGCCGTTTTCCTTTATAAGTTTTGCAGGAACATTGGCTGTGTTGCATAGCATGAGAGCCGTAGTTCCTTTAAGGCTTCCGTAAAGCGGAGAATAGTCGATTTCGCTGGCTTCGAATGCCTTCTGAAGCAGAGTGTTCTTTACAACTACCATTTTGATTTCGCGCTTGAAGCATTCGCGGCGAAGGGCTGTTGTATTCTCTGCATTCATTGCGGTTACGTCAACTAAATAGAAGTTGGCATATTCCTTAAGAAGCTCACCGAGATTCTCAATAACTATTTTTTTCTGTTCCTTCTTCATAATTCAAGTTTGTTTTACTCTTCGGTTCCGATGGATTTGGGATCCACACGAAGTCCGCGGCTCATTGTGCTTGACAAGTAGATGCTCTTGATGTAAGCACCTTTTGCTGCAGCCGGTTTAAGTTTGATTATAGTGTTAAGGAACTCTTTAGCGTTCTGTGCGATCTGTTCGGGTGTGAACGAGACCTTGCCGATTGAAGTGTGAACTATACCGGTTTTGTCGACTTTGAAGTCGATTTTACCTTGCTTCACTTCGCGAACAGCCTTGGCTACGTCCATCGTCACTGTGCCGCTCTTAGGGTTAGGCATAAGTCCGCGAGGACCAAGTATGCGGCCCAAAGGACCTAATTTGCCCATTACTGAAGGCATAGTGATAATAACGTCGATATCAGTCCATCCACCTTTTATCTTGTCGATGTACTCATCAAGACCTACATAATCTGCGCCAGCTTCCTTTGCTGCTTCCTCCATATCGGAGGTGCAAAGGCAAAGCACACGTACTGTCTTGCCAGTTCCGTTGGGAAGGGATACGACACCGCGCACCATTTGGTTTGCTTTACGAGGATCCACGCCAAGACGTACGTCAATATCAAGAGATGCATCAAACTTTGTAGTGGTTATTTCCTTTACCAGTTTTGCTGCTTCTCCCAGCGTGTAGATCTTCCCTGCTTCAATCTTGTCAGCTACAGACTTTTGGTTTTTTGTCAGTTTACTCATGTCTTAATTGAAGTTTTATGTTATTTGTTAGGGAAGTCCCCTTTTACGGTTATACCCATGCTGCGGGCTGTGCCGGCAACCATCTTCATAGCTGACTCTATTGTGAAACAGTTCAAGTCGTTCATCTTGTCTTCTGCAATAGCGCGTACCTGATCCCATGTCACTTCAGCCACCTTTTTACGGTTAGGCTCTGCCGATCCGCTCTTCTGTTTGGTTACTTCGAGCAGTTGCACAGCAGCAGGAGGGGTCTTGATTACGAACGAGAACGATTTGTCTGCGTAGTACGTAATGACTACAGGCAGAACTTTGCCTGCCTTCTCCTGGGTCCTGGCATTGAACTGCTTGCAGAAATCCATAATATTGATTCCCTTAGAACCCAATGCCGGGCCCACGGGAGGCGAAGGATTTGCAGCGCCGCCTTTAATCTGTAATTTGATTAATCCAGCAACTTCTTTTGCCATTTTGAATTGTTTTAATAATGATTTATTTCGGAAATCGCCCGATACGTAACATTACCCGACTATTCCTTTTCCACTTGCATGAACCCTAGTTCAAGCGGAGTGTTGCGTCCGAATACCTTAACCGACACAGTCAACTTCTTCTTTTCGTTGTTGATTTCTTCAACCACTCCAGTAAAGTTGCTGAATGGGCCTTCGGTAACCTTTACGCTGTCACCTACATTGAACTGAGGCAATATTTCCTGGCCTTCATTCTCCATTTCGTCGATACTTCCCAAGATGCGATTTACCTCACTTGCGCGAAGTGCCTCCGGGTTTTCCATACCGCCGAGGAAACCTAAAACGTTTGGTGTGTAACGCAGATTCTGCGCAACTTCACCAACCAATTTAGCTTCTACCAACACATAACCCGGCATTGAATTGCGTTCTTTTACTACACGTTTTCCATTGGGGCTAGAATAAACTACCTTTTCAGTTGGAATTAGTACTTGCGTTACATTGCCGTTGAAGTGACCGTTTTTAATTCCGAGATCGATGTATTCCTTCACCTTCCCTTCTTTGCCACTTACAGCACGCAAAACATACCACTTCAATTCTGCTGGGGTTTTCTTTGTATTTTCCATTGCAGACAAGGTAGATTAATGCGGGTAGACGTTCTCCATTATAAATTGGAAGCATTGGTCTATTGCAAAGACCACCAATGCAATGATTATGGAAGCAGTTAAAACAACCACTGCATTGTGCGCCAATTCACGACTTGTTGGCCAAGTTGTATTATGTGCAAGTTCTTCGTAAGAAGCCTTGCAATATGCAAATGCTTTCTTCAACATGTTTCTATTTACTTTTTTGCACGGGAAGAGAGACTCGAACTCCCGACACCTGGTTTTGGAGACCAGTGCTCTACCAAACTGAGCTATTCCCGTAAATAGGTTCCCGACTATGAAAGACGGGAAACCTTTGATATTTCAGACAATTAGTCCTCTACTTGAGTGATCTGACCTGAACCTACTGTACGACCACCTTCGCGGATTGCGAAACGGAGACCTACGTTGAGTGCTACAGGATAGATGAGCTCAACTGCGATTTCTACGTTGTCACCAGGCATTACCATTTCAGTTCCTTCGGGAAGTGAAATTTCACCGGTGCAGTCCATAGTACGGAGATAGAACTGAGGACGATATTTGTTTCCGAACGGAGTGTGGCGACCGCCTTCTTCTTTCTTCAATACGTAAATCGAAGCCTTGAACTTTGAGTGAGGAGTGATAGCTCCCGGGTGGGTAATAACCATACCTCTCTTGATTTCGCTCTTGTCAATACCACGGAGAAGAAGACCTACGTTGTCACCAGCTTCACCTTCGTCAAGAATCTTACGGAACATTTCCACACCGGTTACAACCGACTTCTTGTCTTCGCCAAGACCGAGAATCTGAACTTCGTCACCAACCTTAACCTTACCGGTTTCGATACGGCCTGTTGCAACAGTTCCACGACCTGTGATAGAGAAGATGTCTTCTACAGGCATAAGGAAGGGCTTGTCAACTTCGCGCTGAGGTTCTTGTATCCATTCGTCTACGGAGTCCATAAGTTCGATAACCTTGTCTTCCCACTTTGCAACACCGTTGAGTGCACCAAGTGCAGAACCGCGGATGATAGGAGTATCCTCTTCATAGTCGTACTGTGTGAGCAGTTCGCGCATTTCCATTTCAACGAGTTCGAGCATTTCCTCGTCTTCAACGAGGTCGCACTTGTTGAGGAATACAACGAGACGGGGTACGTTTACCTGACGAGCCAAAAGGATGTGCTCGCGTGTCTGGGGCATAGGACCGTCAGTAGCGGCTACAACGATAATTGCACCGTCCATCTGCGCAGCACCAGTTACCATGTTCTTTACATAGTCGGCGTGACCCGGGCAGTCTACGTGTGCGTAGTGGCGCTTGTTGGTTTCATATTCAATGTGCGAAGAGTTGATGGTGATACCACGCTCTTTCTCTTCGGGAGCATTGTCAATCTGATCGAATGACTTAACATCTTCTCCAGTGCCCAAACGCTCGTGGAGAACTTTGGAAATGGCAGCGGTAAGAGTTGTCTTTCCGTGGTCTACGTGACCAATTGTACCGATGTTTACATGCGGCTTGGTACGTACAAATTGTTCTTTAGCCATAGCTTTACTCTTTTATAATTGTTATTTCAGTGAATATTCTTCACGTTGTTTTCTGAGTTTGGGTTTTCCGCCCATCAGTAGAGCTGTTACCGAGACTTGAACTCGGGACCTCTTCCTTACCAAGGAAGTGCTCTACCACTGAGCTATAACAGCAAAAAGAGCGGAAAACGGGACTCAAACCCGCGACCCCCAGCTTGGAAGGCTAGTGCTCTATCAACTGAGCTATTTCCGCAGTAAACGTTTTTCTCTTTGCGTGGGCAAGGACGGATTCGAACCACCGAAGGCGAAAGCCAGCAGATTTACAGTCTGCCCCATTTGACCGCTCTGGAACTTGCCCTAATAATTGCTTGCTTTTTGGCTTCTCAGCCGAATTGCAGCCGTATCGTAGACTGAAGTTGTCCCGAAACGGCTGCAAAGTTACTTATTAAATTCTAATTGCAAAATTTTTGCGGCATTTTTTTTAGTGGCCACGTTGTTTTTCTTTGTACTTTGCCAATTGACGGTGCAGTGCGTCAAGGCATTGGTCTACTCCTTCTTCAAAAGTGTCGCATGTTTTTTCTGCAAAGAATTCCTCGTTGGGCACTGTGATACGTATGCCTGTCGACTTGTTTTTTGCCGTTTCGGGTTTAACAACCTTCAGCGTCACTTCGGCTAAGCCAATTTGGTCGTTTGCCTTTGCAAGCTTTGCAAGCTTTTTCTCAATGAATTCATGCAGTTTCTCGTTGGCGTCAAAACGAATAGCTTTAATCTTCAGTTCCATAATCATATCTTTTTATGCCCTGGGATGGGCGAGTTTATAATTTTTCTTGAGTTCTTCTGTTGAGGTGTGGGTGTAGATTTCGGTTGTTGACAGACTTTCGTGTCCAAGCAACTTTCTCACGGCTTCAATGTCGGCTCCGTGGTTCAACATGGCTGTAGCGAAGGTATGTCTTAGGACGTGCGGCGAGCGTTTTTTCATTGTTGTTACCAGTGCCAGTTCGTCCTTGACTATTTTTCGTATTGCCGCGGTAGTTAATCGCTGCCCCTTCTCATTTGTGAAAAGGGCTTCGGTGTCGCAATCGCTTGGTACGCTTCGAATAGCGTTGTATGCTTTAATGCTGGCTGTCAGTTGGGATGTTATCGGTATGATGCGTTGTTTATTGCGCTTTCCGGTGACTTTCATTTGTTTGGAGTAGAAGTCTATGTCGCCGATGTTGAGCGCGGTCATTTCTGAGACGCGTATGCCGGTGTCGTAAAACATTTCAATGATGAGATGGTTGCGCAGTCCGTTAAAAGTCGGTACTACAGGAATGTCATCAAGTAATCGCTCCATTTCCGATTCCTTGATAAACGTTGGCAATACTTTTTCTTTTTTTGGGCCAGAAATGCGCTGTGTGGGATTGCATTTTATTCTGCCTGAGGCGATAAGAAACTTCGCGTAACTTCTCAAGGCGCTAAGGCGGCGGTTTACCGATGAGGCTGAGTTGCCTTCATCAAGCATTGTGGCCATCCATCTGCGTATGCAGGTCTCGTCAATATGCGTATCTTCCACTTCGTCTGTTTCGCCAAGACCGAAATGTCCTTTGGCGAACTTTGCGAACAACCGGAGGTCGTGCTCGTAGTTCTCCACAGTAAGCGCAGAATAGTTGCGCTCAAATTTTAGATAATCACAGAATTCCTTTATAACCATAAATTCGTTAAGTGATTGTTTTCACGCAACGAATTTAGACAAATTTTCCCGGAAATGCAATGATTCCCGGGAAATTTTTTATCCTATATATAAATATGTATAAGAAAGGCGGGGAAAATTAATCCTCTTTCTCGTTGTTGAGCTTCTGCACATAAACGGCATGCTCTTTGTTCAAGCGGCGAACTACTGAAGGCTTGTTGAACTGCTGACGGCTGCGCAATTCCTTCACTACGCCGGTCTTTTCAAATTTGCGCTTGAATTTTTTCAGAGCTCTTTCGATGTTTTCGCCTTCTTTTACAGGTACTACAATCATTTTAGTTATTAATTTATTATTTGTTTGTTATATGCTTTTTATCGTGAAAAGGCTTGGCATGAGCCAACTAGTCTAAATTCACGGCTGCAAAATTAGTCATACTTTTGTGTAACGCAAAAATTTAGGGCATTTTTTTTAGCTTTTATGCGAATTTCCTTTGCTCGATGATATTGTCAGCCTGTATATATAACTATTCCCA
>CAZDOH010000067.1:0-14273 GCA_964507005.1 uncultured Prevotella sp.
ATTTTCGCTAATCACCAAATTTTTAATGACTTATATTTCGTCGAACTCACGTTAATATATAAATGCCGTTAATTACTAATTTTGCAAATAACAAATGGGTAGTTTTTATAAAGGAAGACGCTTTTGAATCCATTTGTAAAATATACTCAAAAAACTTTGAAGCAAATGACTTTAAAAGGCGATAAGTGTTATATGGTTTAGACAAATATGGAAGAAATTCAACTATATTGCAAGCGTAAGCAACTTGCCTTCGGTTTTTGTTTTAAATATAGAAAAATTCATATAACCCAAGAAAGCCCCAATATGGTTGTATTCAATTTGAGGCAAAGAAATTTTATTCAAGATTAGATGGAAAATATTACAACGTCCTTATTGTAGATAGTGTCAACTATATAATACCTTATACTGATATTTACGGTGGAAGCCTTGTAACTTTTGAGAGAAAATATAATCAGACTCACAACTTCACAGGATGATAAGCCAATGCATAAACGAAGCATTGCACAGTTTGGAAACTAAATGTGGGTGATTGATTTTATTTTGTGCCAAATTATATAGATTTTATAGCAGGGTAAACAGGTATATCATTGGCCAAAAAGATGCTTTAGAAAGAAAATTATAAAGCCAATTTTTTAAATTGTAAGCCTTATAATTTTCTGCTTTGCGCTTACAATTTTTGCGCAATGCGCAAACGGCAAAAACAACAAATAAGAGGGAAACTTCTTTCGTTGTTTCCCCCTTGTGTTTTTGCTTTCTATAATTGTTTTGCAGAACGGCTATTGATGCGTACCGGCAGTGTTTTTCTGCAGTTCGTATATAGCTACATCTCCTGCTGCAATGCGGGTAAGCGATTCGTAGCGGTTTGCCGAAGTTTCGCTCCCGTCGCGGCGTATGAGTTTGGCAGGTGAAGAGAAGTGCAGTTTCAAGTCTACCGGCTGTTCCCAACTGCGGTTTACTAGTACCAGGAATCGCCGATTGCCGTTGGCTATTTGTGAAACTACTATTCCTCCGTTCAGCACACTTAGTGTGTCAACGCCGGTGGGCAATGTCGTGAGCGGTGTGGTTCCTTGCGGCAGTGGGTTGCCAAGATGGTTTACTGCCGTTGCCTTTCCGCCAAGAAATACGAATGCGCGGTTTTGTATTTCGTGGTTTACGGTGCGCGTCAGTTCGTATACGTGCGTGCGTATCCCCGTGTCGCTTATCGGGGCTTCGTGGTAGTCAAAGCGACGGTCGTAGGGCGGTGGGCACCAGTAGGTGAAATATTGCAGTCCTTGGGCTCCGTAGGCCAGCGCAGTGTAGAGCTGTAACCGCAAATGCTCGATAGTAGGAGTTGGGTAGGTTACAGAAGTTGAGTGGGGGGTTGATAGGGCAAACGACCAAAACGGAAGATTGTGGCGCAGGCATGACTTGCGTATGATTTCAAGGTTTTCGTACCATCTGTGGTTTACGCCTATCGTGGTTATGGGATATATGTCCCACGATACGAGTGGAAGGTTAACCTTGTTTATGAATGCTTCAACGTATTCTTCGTATGTCCCGCCAAGCGTTCCGGCATCGGTCATACATGGGAAAAGGTTAAGGTACAATAGTTTGCCAGGGTCCGCTTTCTTCATTTTGTTTGCCAATTGGGCAAGTTCATCAAAGTCGGCTGCGCCGGGTTCGTCCATCAGGAAATATCCTGCAAGACTTTTTTCCGATTTTATGAGTTTGATTATGCTGTCGGGATTGCTTTGGAGCCCAGGACACGTGATTATTGACTTTATACCGTGCTTCTTGCCCATTTTCAGCAACTTCTTTACATCGCTTACGTTTTTGAAACGGTGGAACGAGAAATTTACATTGATGCCAGCTTCTTTAAGGGCTTCAAAATTCTCGTCGGTGAGCATATCTGCCGGTATGCTGCCCCAGGCCATGATGGGAATTTCCCCTTTTGGGGCGGGACTTTTATATTTTACCGTAGGTATTTGGGCATAGCATGTTGACGCGATAGTCAACATGGCTATTGAAAGAATATTGAATGCTTTTGTCAACATTGTATTCTGTTTATTTTTCAGTATCATTCTGCGGTTCCTTTTGCTTGGCAGCCGCTTTCTTTGTTGTAGATTTCTTTTTAGTCTCGGTTTGGCCAGTATCCTTTTTGCTTTCGCGTGTCAGTTTGTCGATAACTGCATGAAGTTTTGCAATCTCCTTGTCCTTCATCTCGATTTCTTCTTCTTGGTTTCTGATTGATGTAAGAAGAGAAGAAAGTTCTTCATTGTCGATGTCTGGATAGAGGTCGTTGACTCTTGTTATAAAGTCACCAAGAATGTTCATGTAGTTTATGAAAGCGTCGTACGGGGTTTCGTAAATTCCCCGATATCCTCCTTCAGAACTGGGTTTGGTGTTCATGAAGCGGAAATTGTTGGAAGCTTGCAAATAGTTCCAGTCTTGTTTGATTTGACGGTTGTCGCAAATTCTAACACGGTCGGCTATGCTGTAAAGTTTGTCGAAAGCTTCGCGTTGCATGATGTTTCCGAGCCATGCGCTGGTGTCCCTTTCCTCGTCTACCCATGAGATGGGATATGGAACTTTGAGGCTGCCGGTGCTTTTCATCTTTGAGCAAATTTCGGAAGGTGTAGAGAATGTTATGCCTCTCTTTCTTGCTTCTTCGGGCAGGGCCTTGAAGAATTCGAGGATATTGGATGAAAGCGGTTGGAATATACCTAAAGCACAAAGTTCCATAAATATGTTTATGATTTGTTCTTCTTCTGGCATACTGGCAATCCAATCCATATATTTGTCGGCAAACAAGGGGTGCTCGCTCCATGAAGAATCATTGAACCTCAAACTAATATCTTCTGAAAGCCGATGGTCTCTCAATAGTAGTTTCAATTTGGGGGCATTGGCACAATTGTAGACAAAGTGCGGGCTTTTCCATCCCAGGATATGCTTTGCGCCTTCGGTAAGCATTCCTTTGAATCCCATTTCAGCAACAAGTTCGCCAATCTCGTCTGAATAGATAAGACAGGAATTGCGGAAAATTTTGGGCTTTACGCCAAACAGCGAGTTTACCTTGTTGCAAAGAAGTTGTACGTCTTCTTTGAAGCATGTAGGGTTGGCCAGCGATGAAAAGCCGTGGGAGTATGGCTCGGCGAGAATTTCACAGCAACCTGTGCTGCAAAGTTTCTGTATGAGTTCCAGCACTTCGGGCGCGTGGCTTTCAAGTTGTTCAATGGCGCAGCCTGAGAGCGATAGGGCGCACTTGAAGAACTTCTTTTCCGCTTCGGCCATGCTTATAAGGGTTTTAAGCGTGGGTATGTACGACTTCTCAGCAGTTTCGCCTATGCTACGTGCATTTTCGTAGTCGTCGTAGTAATAGTGGTCGGTCCCTATGTCAAAGAAACGATAACGCTTGAGATGGATATTCTGGTGTATCTCAAAATAAAGGCATATTGTTTTCATGTCGTTTATATTTATTTCAGTTGTGATAATATTTATATAGAGTTTGATCGTAAAGTCCGCGAATTTTTCTTCCGACTTTTTCCCATGTTATTTGGTCAACTTCTCTTTTTCCTTCATCTTTTAAGTAGTTGTATAGTGCATTGTTTGTACAAATTGAATACATAGCATCGGCCATGGCATTTATATCCCAATAGTCTACCTTTATGCAGTTCTTCAATATTTCGGAGCACCCCGATTGCTTGCTAATGATTGAAGGAACTTCACATTGCATAGCTTCGAGCGGAGATATTCCGAAAGGTTCCGAAACTGACGGCATTACATATACGTCGCTTTTGCAGAAAGCTTCGTAAACTTGGTCTCCCTTCATAAATCCGGGGAAATGGAACCGTTCGGCAATTCCGCGTTTGGCCGCGAGCTCAATCATTGCATTCATCATGTCGCCGCTTCCTGCCATGCAGAACCGGATGTGTCTCGTGCGTTGCAGCACCTGAGCCGCTGCTTCCACAAAATATTCAGGCCCTTTCTGCATGGTGATTCTTCCGAGGAAAGTGATGATGCGTTCTTTGCGTTGTTCGAGCGGAAGGCGTTTGTTGATGATTTCTTGCTTTTCGGGGGCTAGCGGGTATACGGCATTGTGAACTGCAATGCATTTGTCAGGATTTTGATGATAGTGGTTAATCACAGTCTGCCGCGTGAGCTCGCTGACGCACATTATGCAGTCGGCATGATCCATCCCGTCCTTTTCTATACCATATACGGTGGGATTCACATGCCCACGGCTACGGTCGAAATCTGTGGCATGCACATGAATAACAAGCGGCTTTCCCGAAACTTGTTTGGCATGTATTCCGGCGGGATAGGTAAGCCAATCATGAGCATGGATGATATCGTATTGTTGTTGCCGTGCCACTACACCGCCAACTATTGAATAGTTGTTGATTTCTTCGTGAAGGTTTTCCGGGTATTTGCCCGAAAAGTTGATACAGCCCAAGTCGTCCGTGTAGCAGTATCTGAAGTCTGCATATATGTGGTTACGCAGGTCATAGTATAATTCAGGTGACATTCGTTGCCCTATACGATAGTCAACATGTTCGCGGTTTACGTCGCGCCACACTACTGGCACGTTGTTCATCGGAATTATGTTAAGGAACGAACGGTCCTCGTCGCCATGGGGATTGGGAAGGCACAAGGTGATTTCCATGTCGCCTTGTTCGGCAAGTCCTTTCGTTATGCCGTAGCTTGCAGTCCCTAGACCGCCGAGGATATGAGGCGGAAACTCCCACCCAAACATTAGTACTTTCATAATGTATCCTCTTTTATGCTTAGCTTATTATATTTTTCGAGCAATCTTTCGGCCCTTAGAATGCTGCTTACGCTCATGGCATAGGCGTATGCGCCACGGCCGTGGAACGGAGGGTCGCCATCGAACAATTCGGGTAGCGTGCCGATGCAATGGTACGACAACTCTTCGTCAAACCCTATTAATTGGCGTTCTATGTATGACAGACCGCTACGCTTGTAAACGTTAAGATACGCTTCCAGATAGAATCCCATGAGCCATGGCCATGCCGTGCCTTGGTGGTAACAGCGATCGCGCTGTTGAGGCGAGCCGGCGAAGGTTGGGTCGTAACCGCTGCTTTTGGGGCTCAACGACCTCAGGCCCTTTGGCGTTACCAATTCGCGTGTGCAGATGTCAAGCACAGACTTGCGGCTTTCAGGCGAAAGCGGCGAGTAGTCAAGCGCTACAGCAAATATCTGATTTGGACGTACACTCCAATCTGCCATTGTTCCGTCAACGTAATCAAACAAGTAACCGTATTTGTTTAAGAACGTTTTGCTGAAAGAACTTTCGATGTTTGTGGCAAGTTTTTTCAATTGGTAAAGAACAGTCTTTTCATTGTCTGTGCCATATTTGTCGAAAATGTCGATTAGGAATTTGATGTCATTGTACCACAAAGCATTGAATTCTACAATGTATCCGGAGCGGGGAACAAGGGGCTTCCCGTCAATGGTAGAGTTCATCCAGGTTACGGCATTTTCGCGGCCATTTGAATAAATGAGGCCGTTTTCGTGCACAAAAAGGTTGGGGTGTTTGCCTTTAAGAATGAAGAGAGCGATTTCAAGAAGCAGATTGCCATATTTCCTGTAACATTCTTCTTGGGAAATCTGTTTGGCATATTGTTGAACGCACCAAATGGCCCATAAAGGAACATCCGGCTTTTCAATCTCGTTGACGTCAGGCATTGCGTTGGTTCCGCTGATTAAACCATGTAATGCTTTGGTCATCGTTTCCATGTATTTTTCAAACAGATCATTTTCTCCGATATAAAGTGTCAGTCCCGGCATTGAAACGAGCATATCTCTGGCGCGGCATTTGAACCATGGCCATCCTGCGGTAATCAAGTGGTCGTCGCCTTTCTTTATTTTGAACTGATGGGCTGCGTGAACCAAACATTGATAGAAGTTTCCAATCCCTTCATGCGATTCTATGCCTTTGTCCATCTGCTTTTTCATCTGCGATTGATGAATTTCGTTTAGTCCGGCACTGAAAACAATTTGTTCTCCCTTGCGTATGTCAAATTCAAAATAGCCCGGCACTACAAGGTCTTCATTGGAGTCGTATCCCCGTTCACGTTCGCGCGGGTAGTCGAGCCCACGATACCATTGGGGATTGTAAATGAAGTCGCTTTTTTTGTTGAGTTGCATGTAAAGAGTAGGGTAGCCGGAGTATAGGCACATGGCTATGCCTCCGGAAACCGGCGTGTAACCAAGATCAGCAGCCCAGTTTTCGTGGGTGAAAGAGTTTGCGCTACGAAAAGCTAGAAATGGTTTCAGGCGCAGGCGTGTCTTTGAATGTGCATCAACTAGGGTATATCTTATAAGAATTCTAGGCTCCTGTGCTTGGAATGTGATTTCCTTTTGCAATACAACTCCTCCCACGCGGTATGTGGTGGTGGGAACCTTGTCCCATTCAAAATGGTTTATATATTTGTGGCCTTTCGGACTGTAGGTGTCTCCTTGATATTTGTGAATGCTCAGGTTGAATTCGGCTCCGTGTTGTATCACAGTTTCATCGAGGGACGAAAGAAGTACATGGTTCCGGTTTCCCATATCTGGAATGGGCACTGTTAGCAGCCCGTGATATTTGCGTATATTGCATCCAACAAGAGTGGTGGAAGCATACGCACCGCTTTTGTTTGTTAGCAGTATTTCCTTGTAAAGGCTTTCCTGCAGATTGGTCATCTGTGGCTTGTCGAACTTTAGGTAGCTCATGGTATGTTAGTTTGTTAAACACGTTTCAAAGTTACGGTTTATTATTTGAAAGTGCTTCTTTATATTCGCGTTTTTTTAGCGAAGAATGGATTTTATTTGTATTTCAACCATTGTGCGGCTATTTCATCGGCAATATCGTGATGCGATTTTGAGGTATCAACCCAATTCAGCTTTATGCCGCGCCTTTCCATACCGCGAAACCAAGTCATTTGCCGTTTGGCAAATTGGCGTATTGCTATGTTGAGCTTTTCAACCATTTCTTCGTATTCCAGGCGGCCCAGCACATAAAGCGTTACATATTTGTATTCCAACCCGTAGTGCATCAATTCGTCGGGGGTAATTGGGGCGTGTGTAGGCTGAATGCCATCAGCGGTAGGCATGCCGATAAGCCGCCTTATCTCGTCTGCCATGCCTTGTTTTAGCCTACTGTCAAGACGTTCGCTGATTCTCTGCCAACGTATTTCTGCGGGGGTGTCCAGACAGAAATTAAGACTCCTTATTTGGGGGAATTCTTCTGGATTTACCGGTGTATGGCAATAGTAATCTTCTATCTCAATGGCACGGATAGCACGGCGTGGAGTGTCGGTGTCTGTAGTATTGTGAAGTTTTTTCCCGTAGCTTTTTAGGATTTCTGTCAGCTGCTCGAGATTTTTGTCCTTAAGCTGATTGCGTAATTCGGGATTTTCCGGTACCGGAGTCATGCGGAAATTCCGCAGTATGCATTCTACGTACATTCCCGAGCCTCCGCAAAGTATTGGAGTCTTGCCGCGGCTTATAATGTCGTTGTAGGCGCGGTGAAAATCGTGCTGGTAGTTGAATATGCTGTATTTCTCGCCGGGGTTGACAATGTCAATGAGGTGCACCTTTACTTGCCCGCTGTCCGTGATGTATTCGTCCAGATCTTTCCCCGTGCCGATTGTCATGCCCCGGAATATCTGCCTGCTGTCACCGCTTATGATTTCTCCTCCAATTAATTGCGCTAGTTTTACGGCAACTGCAGTCTTGCCGCATGCAGTAGGACCGATTAGGGTTAGCATATCGTATTTGCAACTCATTGTTCTGGCTTTTCTATTGCATGTCTAGAATGACATTTGCATCATGATTCTGATGCCCCATTTCTTCGTGCCCGGGCGGAAATAGTTGACTCTCCTTACGTATTCTACATGCACTATTTTAAATATATTGTGTATGCCTGCCACCCATTCTATGTATGGCTTTTTGCTGTCCATCGTGCGGCTTTGGTAGACAAATTCCCCTTCGTCGTTGAAGGTGCCGGGAAAGTAGAATAGCCTGCTGTCGTTGCGGTTTTTCTCAAGAAACGGATTGTTTTTGTCGGTAAGTGTTCCCCAAAGCATGTTTACGCCAATATATTCGCGCCATTTGAGTTTGCGCAGCAAGGGAATGCGGTTGAATATCTTTCCTCCCATGTCCCATCCTGTCATAAGCGATGCGTAACGGTCGTTGAGAAACTCCATGTTGTCAATCAGGGAGAAAGTTTCCCGTTCTTTTATGTATGAAAGGTTTGCTGCAGGCATTATGAGAAGGGGGAACGGCACTTTGTTCCATTCTATGCCGCCTTTGAGATAGGTGTCTATCCGCCCCCACGAAGATAATTTGAAGCGTTTGTATATGCGCGCTTCGGTAAGGTTGTGGCTGTAATCGCTGCCAAGAAGATTTTTCAATCCAGTGGTGTGATGCAATTCGAAGATGGGCGCGTCGTGGTTGGTGGTCATTCGCCGTTGTTTGGTGTTGATGTACGTCGCCCCAGGCTGGAATTGTAGCATTGCACTTAAACTTGTGGTGCGGAAATGGCTGATATGCAAGTCGTCTTGCATTGAAGGTTGGCTGGAACCGTCTAGCGGCTGATAGAAAAGGTCGGCAGTGGGCTCGAGGTCTTCATGCTTTACGCCAATCTGGAAGCGTAGCCCGTTGTGCCATTCACGGTCGTACTGCAAATGGAAACGGCGCATATAGTTCATGTGGTTTACTTCCGTCCAGCGGAATGCCGTGAATACGTTATCTTTGTCGGTAGGCATGAATTTGTCTGACGGCGACATGTCATCGTACATAAAGGAGAACGTCAGGTTGTTGACAGGGTATTCACGCGGCAGATAGTCTTTCTTGTTGAAAGAGTAAGTCACTTCGCCCATGCCCTTGAAGCGCTTGTCCTTTAATCCATAAGCCACATAGCCTTTTGCAAACAAGTGATTGCTTAGGTTTGCTGTGGTTTGCGCACTGAGCCTGAACCGGTATCCGTCAACAAAGTTTTTTGAGATTATGGTGTTGACCGGGCCGATGTCTATTTTCGAAGGTTTGTTGGGATTTGTGGAAGTCTCTACAAAATTTTCGATGAATGCCTTTGCTATAAAAAGCACGGGCCCAAAACCCTTTACCTTCATCATGTCTTTGAGAAAGTCGTCCATTGTGCTTTCTTTGGCAGTTAGCGGTGTGGGACGTACGGCTTCCCAGTATTTGTTGTCATGACTTGTCGCGTCATCAAGGGTTTTTTCATTGCCCGAAAAGTGGAATTGATTGTCGGGAATGGGTGTGAATGTGAAATTGTTGTAATGGGTGGTTCGCTTCACATGCACTTTCGTGAAATATCCCACGACGTTGATTTGCACAGTCATGTTGTCGTCAACGAGCACATGCTCTCCCGAAGGCAACTTTTCGAAATTCTGCGTCACGAGCATGTCGTTTACGAAATTCACGTCGTTGTTTTTGGGGATATTGAGCACTGCCTTCTTTACTTGATAAGAACTGTCGGTAGCTATAAAAAGGCTGCCGTTGAATCCGCTGTCTTGGGAATTGTTGGGAGTGAACGTCACTTCATAGCACTTGTCCCCGTCGATTTCCAGACTGTCGGCTATGAAAAACCTGTAGAACGAAATGGCCTGGGTAGAAGACAGAGGGCTTACGAATTCCTTCTGCAGCACATTGATGTTGTTTTTGTAAATGTCAACGTCGCTGAAAACGTCTTCGAGTAAAGTGGTAAGAATGTCGCCGGTAGTGAAAAACTTGTTGATGCCGGTGCTCTTTTTTCCTTCTATAATGGTTTTGTCTATGTTGCCGTCTCGTTTGTAGATGCGTTTCGAGAAAACTTCGTCTACTGAAATGGGGAGGATAAGTTTGCCTGTTTCGGGCGAGGTTTCAACTCGGTCTTTCAGAAAGGGCATGCTTTTGAAATGCTCGTCGTTGAGAGACTTCTCGGTAAAGTCGTTGAAAGCCAGTGTGCGTTTTACGTATTTCTGATAGCTGAAGTAGTCGTGATTGGCTTTAAGGTTGCAGTTTTTCTTGGCGGCAATGGCCTTGCGCATAAACTCTACTGCAGGGTTGTTCTTGCGGTTGTATTTTTTGCGTTGTCCTTTAACGCTGACTCCCTTTATGGAAATGGCGTTTACATCGAGTTTTACGGTGAGCGAGGTTATAGGACTGGATATGGTTACAATTTTCTTCTTAAAACCAACTGACGAAAAAGATAGCTGCGTCCAGCCTTTATGATATGGCACCTTGAAATTGCCGTTGGCATCTGAGGTTGTACCCACGCCTTTGCCGTCGTAGAATACGTTGACGTAGGGCAGGCTCTGGCCCGTTTGGGAATCAACCACAACACCGCTTACCTGTTGCGCTTTGATGTGTCCTGCTGTTACGATAATTGCTATTAATGTCAGAATAAAGGTCTTGCGCACGTGTCAGAATGGTTTTTTGTTTGAGAAAGCTTCATGGCTTTGTGTTACACAAAACCATGAAGCTGGAATGATACTCTAAAAAAGAATGTCTGTGCCTTTTGGGGGTGGCGAAAATCAGTCGATTTCCTCGTCGGCTTCGTAACCGCCCATTTCGCGAATGGCATTCTTCAGAATTGTATATTGCTGGAAGAGATTGTTTACCGGCACTTCGTTCTTTGTGAAATCGTGCATCGGGCTCTTCAGGAAGAAACTCAGGAAGCGCTGTATTCCATAGCGTCCGGCTCTTTGTGCAAGGTCGGAGAGCAGTACCAGGTCAAGGAGCAGCGGTGCTGCAAGTATTGAATCGCGGCAGAGGAAGTTTATCTTTATCTGCATGGGATAGCCCATCCAGCCGAAGATGTCGATGTTGTCCCATCCTTCTTTGTTGTCATTGCGCGGAGGATAGTAGTTGATGCGTACTTTGTGGTAGTAGTTGTTGTACAAGTCGGGCTGATTGTCTCCGTCGAGGATAGATTCGAGCGTTGACAGTTTGCTGACTTCTTTTGTGCGGAAGTTAGCGGGCTCGTCAAGCACAAGTCCGTCGCGGTTGCCGAGAATGTTGGTGGAGAACCATCCCGAAAGCCCGAGGCAACGTGTGCCGATGATGGGAGCTACTCCCGATTTCATCAGGGTTTGTCCGGTCTTGAAGTCCTTGCCTGCGATGGGTACTTTTGTCTGCTCGGCAAGTTCCCACATTGCGGGGATGTCAACTGTTGTGTTGGGGGCTCCCATTATGAACGGTGCGCCTTCCTTGAGCGCTGCGTATGCGTAGCACATCGAGGGTGCGATATGCTCGGTGTCGTTGGCGTCGATGGCTTTCTCGAGGTCTGCCAGCGTGTCGTGTACGGGTGCAAAGTAGGGAACGTAGATTTCTGTTGATGCTGCCCAGATGACAACGATACGCTCGCAGTTGTTTTCTTTCTTGAAGTTGCTTATGTCGCTGCGAAGGTTTTCCACCATCTGCTTGCGCGAAGCATTTTCCATGATGTTTTTGCCTTCGATGCGTTTGGCGTAGTCGTGGTCGAACGCCGCCTTCATGGGCACAATCTTCTCGAGTTCGTCTTTGACAGGATTGATGTCGCGGTCGCGCAGAACTTCAGCGTTGATGGCTGACTCGTAAGCGTTCTCGGGGTATGCGTCCCATGAGCCGAACACGATGTCGTCAAGGCTCGCTAGCGGAACGATTTCCCCGTAGTGCTTGTATTGCTTGTTGTTTCCGCGGCCGATGCGTATCTTGTCGTATTGTGTCATCGAACCGATAGGTTTTGCCAATCCTTTGCGTACCATGAGTACGCCTGTGATGAATGTTGTGGAAACGGCGCCGAGGCCAACTACCAAAACACCCAATTTGCCTGTTGCAGGCTTTGCTTTTTGTGTTTCCATTTATGGAGAATTTTCTGTTGTCTTTTCCAAAATTACGGAATAATTTTTGGTTGGACAAGTTTTCTCAGTTTAACTCTTGTATTTCTTGTGAATTGTATTGCCAAAAGTCGCAAACGCGCCTTATTTCTTCGTAAATTTCAAGCCTATTTGCATGCCTTTGTAGTTTTTTGCAAGGCTGGATATGATTGATAAAGTTGAATTCTGGCTGGTGGATGACACCTTGCTGCCGATGGCCTGTATCAGCGAAAGCATCTTGTCGGCGTTGCATGTAAGGGTAAGCGTGCTGCCTACGCTGGCGTTGGCTGTTATGGTACGGCCCGAATATGTGGAAGGCTTGAGGGTGAGCTTCTTGTCGGCGTATACGTAGGTGCCCTGTGTGGAACGCGAAGAATATGCTGCCGTGTAGGTGCTGTCTTTCGAGAAAGTGAAAGAGAGCTTGTTGGGGGCGATGCCGTATTTCGTGAGGGCATTGTTGATGCTCTTTTCAATCTTGTTCGACGCTACCTTGCCGCCTACTTGCGAAAGGATATTGTCGGACGTGAATTCTATTTCGGCGCCGGAATATACCCAAGTGCCTTCCAGGCTGCTCGAACTGCTGCCGGTGACGCTGGATATTGCCGACTGTATTTTGGACAAGATGTTGGAAAGCTGTGCCGAAGCGGGAGTGAACGTTCCGACAGTCAATGCGATTACTGCGAGAAATAGTTTCTGTCTCATAATTAATGTATTGTTGTTTTCAAATATTTTTCTGCATCCAGTGCGGCCCGGCATCCCGAAGCTGCCGCCGTTATTGCCTGCCGGTAGTCGGGGTCGGCCACGTCGCCTGCAGCGAACACGCCGGGGTGCCCTGTGCGTGAACTTTTGCCTTCGGTGATGATATAGCCGTCGTCGTTGAGTTTCACCCATTTGCTGAATATCGAGCTGTTGGGCTTATGGCCTATGCCGAGGAAGAAGCCGTCGATGGCCAGATCGTAGTGCCTCTCCTGTTCGGTGCCGATGAACTCCACCAGCCGCGCGCCCTGCAGCTTGTTCTCGCCGTAGAGGGCTTCGGTATTGGTGTTGAACAGAATTTCGATTTTGGGATTTGCGGCTATTTCTTCCTGCATTATTTTTGAGGCCCTCAGTGCAGGCTTGCGCACTATAAGGTACACCTTGCTTGCAAGACGGCTGAGATACAAAGCCTCTTCGCATGCCGAATCGCCTCCGCCTACCACGGCCACGGTTTTCTTGCGGAAGAAGAAGCCGTCGCATACGGCGCAGGCGCTTACCCCTTTGCCCTCGAACTTCTTTTCGTCGTCGAGCCCGATGTATTTTGCAGTTGCTCCGGTAGCTATTATCACCGAATTGCAGTTGACTTCGCTGCCGTCGTCAAGAGTGACTTTCAGCGGGCGGTTGTCGAAATCGGCAGCGACTACCGAACTTGTAATTATTTTGGTTCCAAAGCGTTCGGCCTGCTTGCGCATGTTTTCCATTAACTGAAAGCCTTCGATGCCTTCGGGAAAGCCGGGGAAATTCTCTACGGTGGAAGTTTGGGTGAGCTGCCCTCCGCTTGTCATTCCTTCAACAAGAATCGGATTGAAGCCTGCGCGGGCGGTGTAGATTGCTGCAGTATATCCTGCTGGTCCTGAACCTATGATAAGGCAGTCTGTAGTGTTCATTGTTATCTTAAGTCTATGATTTCGGCATTGGGGAATTCCTTGGGGTTGAAGAGGAACTTGTCGCTGCCGAATTTTTGCTTTTTGCTTATGTCGAAGATGGAAATTCTTGTCCAGTCGGAATTGTTGGCGCTGACGCGTATGCACAACGGCAGCATCGTTTCCTTGTCGATAGTGAGATATATGTATTTTATCGATTTCGATGCCTTGTTCACAAGGTGCACGTCGTAGCATTTCTTGCCGCGTACCACGTCTTCGGTCACGCTGGCATTGTATCCCTGCTTGTACAGGTAGATGAAGGAGTAGGGGTTCATCTTTGCGGCTTCGGCTTTTGTGGGGCTGGAAATGTTCACTTCCTGCGTTGTGGCGGAATAAGTCCACTGCGTCTTGCCGTCATACCATATCTGGGCGTTTTTCAGGTCGTAGTAATACTTCTTGCCGCTGACGTATACAGTTCCGTTCTCGGAAGTCTGCTTTTGCTTGTTTTTGAATTGTGCGGCGGTAAAGGTTGCCTTGATATTGCCGCATTTCTTGATTGCGGCAGCGCTGTTGTCCAATATTTTTATTGCGTTGCTGCCAGTCTGGGCATACGACGCGGATAGCGCTGCGAGCGTCGCTATTGTGGCATATATATATTTATATATTCGCATGTTCCGATTTTAGATGCCTGCAAAATTACAGATTATTTTTACTAGGATAACGTGTTGAACCGCTAAATTATTATAATTGCGCAGAAGCCGGCTCCGGTGTTGCTCCTGGCATACGCTTGCGCCGGATATCGGGCAGCGCACAA
>CAZDOH010000068.1:0-14035 GCA_964507005.1 uncultured Prevotella sp.
GAACTCGTACATTGTTTTGATTTTTTGATAGGCAACTTTTTTCAGGGAAAGACAAGGCTACGACCAGAAAGGGTATATTTCCCCCCTCTCCTCTACCCACGGCCTATCGCGATAAAACGTATGTTTTTTGGGTTGTATAAACTAATTTCGCTACCTTTGTGGCTGGCATAACGATTTTTCGCATACCAACATTTTGAAAGTAAACACTATATATAATGAGTAATGCAAGACTTTTGCTCGGCGACGAGGCCATCGCTCTAGGGGCCATACACGCCGGGCTTAGCGGTGTGTATGCCTACCCCGGCACTCCCTCCACCGAAATAACCGAATTCATTCAGAACGACGCCACGGCCCGCGAACGGGGCATACACAGCCGCTGGTGCACCAACGAGAAGACTGCCATGGAGGCTGCCCTCGGCATGTCGTACGCAGGAAAGCGAGCATTGGTGTGCATGAAGCACGTGGGCATGAACGTCTGCGCCGACGCCTTCGTCAACAGCGCCGTGACAGGCGTAAACGGCGGCATCGTGGTGCTGGCTGCCGACGACCCCAGCATGCACTCCTCGCAAAACGAGCAGGACAGTCGCTTCTACGGCAAGTTCGCCATGATTCCCATTTTCGAACCTTCCACACAGCAGGAAGCCTACGACATGATGCACGTGGCATTCAGCCTCTCCGAATCGCTGAAACTGCCCGTGCTGATGCGCATAGTTACGCGTCTAGCCCATTCGCGCGCCGCCATCACTACCGGCCCGTGCGCCGAGCCCAACCCACTGCATCCCGACGAGGGGAAGCACTGGGTGCTGCTGCCCGCCATAGCCCGCAAGCAATACCTGCTGCTGCTAAGCAAACAGGATGAAATGGAAAGCCTCAGCCAGAAATCGCAGTTCAATGCCTATGAAGAAATGCCCTGCGAAGCGGCAGCCGAAGGCCGAGGGCTAGGCGTCATAGCCTGCGGCATAGCCTACAACTACGTCAAGGAATGCTCCCCACAAGGCATAACGGGCATAGTGAAGGTTTCGCAGTATCCCCTACCACGGAAGCAGATAGAAGAACTCGCCGCCAGGAGTGCGGCCCTGCTCGTATGCGAAGACGGGCAACCCGTAGTGGAACAGGGCATAAGGGCTATGCTCGGCAAGGGGTATGCCATAAAGGGGCGACTCACGGGCGACTTGCCGCGCACCGGCGAGTTGAACCCCGACACCGTGGCGCGCGCGCTGGGCGTAAGCGCCGCCGCCTCGCTGCCCGCTGCCAAGAACGTCGTGGGGCGCCCGCCAGCCCTCTGCCAGGGATGCGGCCACCGCGACGTATACGCCGCCCTGAACAAGGTGGCAGCCGAATACCCCAATGCACGCATCTTCGGCGACATAGGATGCTACACGCTCGGCGCACTGCCTCCGTTCAACGCCTTGGCTAGCTGCGTCGACATGGGTGCTTCCATCACTATGGCCAAGGGCGCTGCCGATGCCGGACTCTTCCCCGCAATAGCCGTGATTGGCGACTCCACATTCACCCACTCGGGTATGACCGGACTGCTCGACGCCATCAACGACAAGTCCAACATCACGGTCGTCATCTCGGACAACCTCACCACGGCCATGACCGGTGGGCAAGACAGCGCAGGAACCAACAAGTTCGAAGCCATCTGCCGCGGGCTCGGCGTTGAACCCGAACACCTGCACGTGGTAGTGCCGCTGCCAAAGAACATGGAAGAAATCACAAGAATACTGCGCGAAGAGATTAACTACAACGGCGTGTCGGTGATAATACCGCGCCGGGAGTGCATACAGACTCTCAACCGCAGGCTACGCAAACAAAAAGCACAGAAGAAATGAAAAAGGACATAATACTTTCAGGCGTGGGGGGACAGGGCATCCTCTCGATAGCCACCGTGATAGGGCAGGCTGCAACTCAGGCTGGCATTTCGCTCAAGCAAGCCGAAGTGCACGGCATGAGCCAGCGCGGCGGCGACGTACAGAGCAACCTGCGCCTCAGCACCGAACAAATTTACAGCGACCTCATACCACAGGGCAAGGCCGACCTCATAATCTCCATGGAGCCCATGGAGGCCTTACGCTACGTTGACTGGCTGGCAAGCGATGGATACGTGGTGACTTCGTCGAAGACTTTCGTCAACATTCCCAACTACCCCGATGAAGAGGCACTCCAGGCCGAAGTGGACGCACTGCCCCACGTGGCAAAGCTCGACATCGACACCCTGGCAAAGGAAAACAACACACCCAAAAGCGCCAACATGATACTCCTCGGCATGGCGGCACCATTCATCGAAATAGTCAGCGCCGACGACCTGCGCGACGCCATAAGGGCCGTATTCGCAAAGCGCGGCAACGAAGTGGTGGAAGCCAACATCAAGGCTTTTGACCTGGGATACAACAGCACGAAGCAATGAAACCGGAACCTATAAGCATGGAAACCGTAGACGCAGCCATCGCCGCGCTCGGCATACACGATTTCGGAAAAGCCACCATAAGGGAAGTGGTGGCCGTGGCAACACAGGCCGAAAAGCAGTCGGGACAGGAATTCGTGAGAATGGAAATGGGTGTGCCCGGACTGCAGCCCTCCCGCTACGGTGTGGAAGCGCAGATAAAGGCGCTGCAGGGCGGCATAGCACGTCTATACCCCAACATCAACGGCCTCGACAGCCTCAAGAGCGAAGCCTCGCGCTTCGTCAAGGCTTTCATCGGCGTCGACATCAAACCCGAAGGATGCGTGCCCGTGTGCGGCTCTATGCAGGGAACATTCGCCTCGTTCCTCACCGCAAGCCAATCCAACCCCCAAAAAGACACGATACTCTTCATCGACCCCGGTTTCCCCGTGCAGAAGCAGCAGTGCACCGTGATGGGAGTGAAATACGCTACCTTCGACGTCTACGACTACCGCGGCGAAAAGCTCGCGCCGAAACTCGAGGAATACCTAGCCAAAGGCAACGTGGCAGCCATAATATACAGCAACCCCAATAACCCGAGTTGGGTATGCCTCAACGAAGACGAGTTGCGCACCATAGGCACGCTCGCCACACGCTACGACGCCATAGTGCTCGAAGACCTCGCCTACTTCGCCATGGATTTCCGCAAAAACCTCAGCGAACCCTTCAAGGAACCCTATCAGGCCACCGTGGCAAGATACACCGACAACTACGTGCTGCTCATCAGCGGCAGCAAGGCATTCAGCTATGCCGGCGAGAGAATAGCCGTAAGCTGCATAAGCAACGCCCTCTACCACAGGGCATACCCCGCACTCGCCGCGAAATACGGCAACGGAGAATTCGGCCCCGTGTTCATCCACCGGGTGCTCTACGCCCTCTCGAGCGGCACAAGCCACAGCGCACAATACGCCATGGCGGCAATGCTCAAAGCAGCAAGCGACGGAACATACGACTTCCGCGCCGAAACCAGCGAATACGCAAGGCGCGCCGCACGGCTCAAGAAGATTTTCCTTGCAAACGGCTTTGAAATAGTCTACGACAAAGACCTCGACGAACCGATAGCCGACGGATTCTACTTCACCATATCGTACCCCGGCATGACAGGAAGCGAATTGGCCCGCGAACTGATGTACTACGGCGTAAGCGCCATCTCGCTCGACACCACCGGAAGCCGGCAGCAAGGCCTGCGAGTGTGCACCTCCTTCATTAACGACAACCAATACGCGCTGCTCGACGAACGCATGAAAATATTCAACGAAAACCATCCGACAGCATAATCAGCAAATACCGATGATCTGGAATCCCAACAAGGAATGCATGAGCCGCGACGAAATGAGCGCTCTGCAAGGCAAACGCCTTCACAAAATAGTGGACTATGTCTACCACAACGTACCATTCTACCGCCACAAGCTGCAGGAGATGAACATAAGCCCCGACGACATCAAAACAATCGACGACATACACCACCTGCCCTTCACCACAAAGCAGGACCTGCGCGACAACTACCCCGCAGGGCTCCAGGCAGCGCCGCAAAGCGAAATAATACGCATACACGCCTCGTCGGGCACCACCGGAAACCCCACCATCGTTGGGTATACCCGTAAGGACATAGAAGTGTGGAGCGAATGCATGTCACGGTGCCTCGCATCCTACGGCGTCAGCCGCAACGACACTTTCTCGGTGGCCTACGGATACGGGCTGTTCACCGGCGGACTGGGAGTGCACTACGGAGTGGAAAACCTCGGCGCATCGGTTGTACCCACGTCTACCGGCAACACCGAAAAGCATGTGAGGCTGATACGCGACCTCGGCATTTCGGGCATCGCCTGCACACCTTCCTACGCACTTTACCTGGCCGAAACAATGGAGCGCATGGGCATCTCGAAAGACGACGTGCACCTTAGAATAGGAGCCTTCGGCGCTGAACCGTGGACAGAAAACATGCGCCGCGAAATCGAAAGCCGGCTCGGGCTGAAAGGATACAACATCTACGGACTGAGCGAAATAATGGGACCGTGCGTAAGCTACGAATGCCAGGAGCAGAACGGTTCGCACATCAACGAAGACCATTTCTACCCCGAAATCATAAACCCCGAAACTCTCGAAAACCTCGGTGACGGCGAAACGGGAGAACTGGTGTTCACAACACTCACGAAAGAGGGAATGCCGCTGCTGCGCTACCGCACCAAGGACCTCTGCTCGCTGGTGCACGACAAATGCGCATGCGGCCGCACTAACGTAAAGATGACACGCATCGTGGGCCGCAGCGACGACATGCTCATAATACGCGGCATCAACGTATTCCCCTCGCAGGTGGAGAGCGTGATACTCAGCACCGAGGAATTCGCACCGCGGTTCCTGCTGGTGGTAGACCGCATAAACAACCTCGACACGCTGGAAGTGCAGGTAGAACTGAGGCAAGACCTCGTAAACGGAAACTTCGACACCCTGGCGCCGTTCGAAGCCCTAGGGAAAAAGCTCGAGCACAAACTCAAGAGCGTGCTCAGCATAAGCGCAAAAGTAAAGCTCAAAGCCCCGAACACCATAGAGCGCAGCCAGGGCAAGAGCAAGTTTGTTGTCGACAAGCGCAATCTTGCATAAAAAAACGACACCATGTCAGAACAAAAACAAAACTACCCGGAATACTTCAATCCGGAATTCGAGCTCCTCTCGCGGAGCGAACTCGACGCCCTGCAGCTTTCAAGACTGAAAGACACAGTGGCACGCTGCTTCAACTCGCCTTTCTACAAAAGGCGCTTCGCAGAAATGAACATTAAAGCCGAAGACATAAAAAGCCTCGACGACATACGCCGACTGCCCTTCACCACAAAGCAGGACCTGCGCGACAACTACCCCTTCGGCATGGCGGCAGTACCCCTCGAAAAGTGCGTGCGCCTGCACTCCTCGAGCGGAACAACCGGAACACCCATCGTAGTGCTGCACACACAAAAAGACCTCAACGAATGGGCAAACGCCATGGCACGCTGCATGTGGATGGTGGGACTGCGCCCGTGCGACGTATTCCAGAACTCCTCGGGCTACGGCATGTTTACCGGAGGCCTGGGCATGCAATACGGAGCCGAGCGCGTGGGAATGCTCACCGTGCCCGCCGCAGCAGGCAACACCCGCCGGCAGATAAAGTTCATAACCGACTTCGGCACCACCGGTCTGCACGCAATACCGAGCTATGCCACACGACTCTACGAGGTAATGACCGAAATGGGCATCGACCCGCGCCGCGACACAAAGCTCACCACGCTGCTGATAGGCGCCGAACCGCACACGGAGGAACAACGCCAAAGAATAGAGGAAAACCTCGGCGTAAAAGCCTACAATAGTTTCGGAATGACTGAGATGTGCGGACCGGGAGTAGCTTTCGAATGCATGGAGCAAAACGGAATGCACGTATGGGAAGACAACTATATAGTGGAAATTGTCGACCCGCATACACTCGAGCCCGTGCCCGACGGCGAAATAGGTGAAATGGTGCTCACAACGCTCAACCGCGAAGCCATGCCGCTGCTGCGCTACCGCACACGCGACCTCACACGCATAATACCCGGCGAATGCCCGTGCGGACGCCACCACCGACGCATCGACCGCATGAAAGGCCGCAGCGACGACATGATAATACTCAAAGGCGTAAACATATTCCCGATGCAGATAGAGCAGGTGCTGCTGCAGTTCAAGGAGCTGTCACCCAACTATCTCATTACGCTCGAAACACTGGAAAGCAACGACAGCATGACGGTGGAAGTGGAAATAAACCAACTTTTCACCGACGACTACGGGCAGCTCGAAGCACTTGCGAAACGCATTGCCCACAGCCTGAAAGACGAAATACTGCTCACGCCGAAAGTGAAACTCGTGCCGAGCGGTTCGCTACCCAAAAGCGAAGGCAAGGCAGTGCGCGTAAAAGACCTAAGGAAGCACTATTAAAACTATACCATCATGACAGTAAGACAATTATCAGTATTCATCGAGAACAAGTCGGGAACTCTGCTGCAGGTGCTCGAACTCCTGAAGAAAGCAGGCATATCGCTCATAGCCTCAAACATAGCCGACACCGTGGAATACGGCATCTGCCGCATAATATGCTCGTCGCCAGAAAAGGCTTGCGCAGTGCTCAAGGAAGCAGGCGTTGCCGTGGCACTCTCCGAAGTTTTCGCCGTAGAGATTGACAATGAAGTGGGCCGCGCTGCAGACGTAATCGAGGTGTTGTCGGCCGAAGGGCTCAGCATAACCTACCTGTACTCGTTCCTGGTTGCCGGCCACGGAGTGATAATATTCCGCACCGACGACAACAGCCGCACAGCAAAAGCCATCGAGAACTCGAAGATAGAAACCATCGACGAGGAACGGCTTGAGCAGTTGGCTACCAAGGCATAAGGCCATACCGCAAAAACGGGCATGTATTTTGCCGCCTTTTGCAGCTAAAAAGCAAGGCGCTGAAAGCACCCCGAGCCGCAAGGCAATAAATATTTGCTAGTTAGGCGAAAAAAAAAGGCAACTTTTTGCCTGGTAGAGAAAAAATATATATTTTTGCACACGTTCAAGAGTGAGGGGCTTGCATAAGTTCCTCACTCGTTGTTATAAACCAGCGAGGTCTGAACCGATGATTGACAAGAAAAAAGTAGAGGGAATTGTGGCCGAATGGCTCGAAGGGAAGGAATATTTCCTTACCGACTTGAGCATTAGCGACGATGACAGCATTGTGGTGGAAATCGACCACAAGGAAGGCGTATGGATAGACGACTGCGTAGAGCTAAGCAAGTTTATCGAGACGCGGCTTGACCGCAACGACGAGGATTACGAACTCGAGGTTGGCAGTGCAGGCATCGGGCAGCCGTTCAAAGTCTACCGGCAGTATGAAAACCACGTGGGCGACATCGTGGAAGTACGCACCTCAACCGGCGAAAAGCTAAAGGGCACACTGAAGGCAGTAACCCCCGAAGGCATTACCCTGACTCTAAAAGTAAAATACAAGCCCGAAGGAGCAAAACGGGCCAAAATGGTTGACGAAGACCGCGACATAGCCTTCAGCGCAATAAACACCTGCCAGGCTTTTATCGACTTCAAATGACAATCCGCCCCGCAAAGGGGCGTAATGCTTGAAAAAAGTTGCCCCAGCACATTTACGAATAATAAAAACAATATATATAAGATGCCACGCATAAAGGAAAAAACCGATAGCATGATCGACATTTTTGCCGATTTTCGCGACAACAAGAAAATCGACCGCACCACCCTTGTGGGAGTTCTTGAAGAGAGCTTCCGCAGCGTGCTTGCAAAAATGTTCGGAAGCGATGAGAATTTCGACGTAATAGTAAACCCCGACAAAGGTGACCTGGAAATCTACCGCAACCGTGTGGTAGTGGAAAACGGAGAAGTCACCGACTCCAACAAGGAAATATCGCTTGACGATGCCCGCAAGATAGCCGACGACTATGAAGTGGGCGAAGAAGTGGGCGAACCTATCGATTTTGCCAAATTCGGACGCCGTGCCATCCTTACCTTGCGCCAGACACTGGCAAGCAAAGTGCTTGAACTTGAGCACGACTCGCTGTACAACAAATACAAGGACCGCGTAGGGGAAATCGTGAGCGGAGAAGTCTACCAGGTATGGAAGAACGAAATGCTCATCGTTGACGATGAAGGCAACGAAATGTATCTGCCGAAAGGCGAACAGATTCCGCGCGATTTCTTCCGCAAGGGCGAAACCATCAGAGCCATCGTTGACCACGTTGACAATGCCAACAACAATCCCAAAATATATCTTAGCCGCACAGCGCCCGAATTTCTGATACGCCTTCTCGAGGGAGAAGTGCCAGAAATAGCCGACGGACTCATAACAATAAAGAAAGCGGCACGCATTCCCGGCGAAAGAGCAAAGGTTGCTGTAGAGAGCTACGACGAGCGCATAGACCCGGTAGGAGCCTGCGTGGGCGTGAGGGGAAGCCGCATACACGGTGTGGTGCGCGAACTGCGCGGCGAAAACATCGACGTGGTGAACTACACCCCCAACGAATCGCTTTTCATACAGCGTACGCTGGCACCTGCAAAGATTTCAAACATAAAGCTCGACACCGAAGAACGCAAAGCCGAGGTATTCCTCAAGCCCGAAGAAGTTTCGCTTGCCATAGGGCGCAGCGGCATGAACATAAAGTTGGCATGCATGCTGACTGGCTACACCATCGATGTATACCGCGAAGTGGAAAGCACCACCGACGAAGATGTTTACCTTGATGAGTTCTCGGATGTAATCGACCAGTGGGTAATCGATGCTATAAAGCAAATCGGCTTCGACACGGCAAAGGCCGTAATCAACGCACCGCGTGAAGTGCTCATCGAAAAGGCCGACCTTGAAGAATCCACCGTAGACGAAGTATTGCGCATATTGAAAGCAGAATTTGAGGACGAATAAATAGTTTATGAGTATACGCCTAAATAAAGTTATCAGAGAATTGAACGTGGGGATTGACACTGTCGTGAACTGTCTCCGCGCAGAAGGTTATGAGGTAAATGCCAGCCCCACAGAAAAGATCAGCGACGAGCAGTACGACATACTGAAGAAGAAATTCGGCGCCGATCAAAATCTGCGCAAGGAGGCCGACAAACTTATCTCCGTCCATCAGACTGCCAAAGAGAAAAAGGTTGTCCAGCCCAAGCAGCCCAAAGCCCAGCTTTACAAGACTGAGATTCCCGACAGCATGCGCCCGGGAATCAAAACCGTGGGAAAGATAGACATCAGCGCATCGGCTACGAAACCAGCCGAAACACCGGTCCAGGAAGAAGTCAAGACTGTTCCCACGAAAAAAGTGGAAACACCGCAGCCCGTAACCGCTGTAGAGCAGAAGCCCGCAGCCGAAGCGGTGCAGGAAAAGCCTGTGCCGGAAACGCCCGTAGCTCCTAAAGAAGAGCCCAAGGCTGTTCCCGAACCGGAAAAGGAAACCGTCAAGGCGGAAACGCAAAAAGAGGCGAAACCGGAAGTAGAAGTAAATGCGGCCGAAACACAGGAAGCCGTGAAAAATGTTACCGAAGAAAAGGCTGAAGCGGAAAATAACGTTGACAATGCTCCCAAAAAGAAGCCCGAAGCACAAATCGGCAAGATAGACGAAGACGGCATCTACCACCTAAACTCCACCAAGGAGATTTCCGGGCCAAAAGTGCTTGGTACCATCGACCTTACGGCTATAAACTCAAACACACGTCCCAAGAAAAAGACCAAAGAGGAAAAGAAGCGCGAACGCGACGAAAAGAATGCCTCGCAAAACAACGGGCAGCGCCACAAGCGCAGCCGCATAGGCCAGGAGCGCATCGACGTCAACGCCGTGGGGCAACAGATAAATGCAGGCAGCGCTAACCGCAATGCGGCCGGCGGCAATGCCAACAACAACCGCAACAACAATAACCGCAACAACGACCCCCATCGCCAGAAAAACAAGCCGCGTAAGGTGCAGCCGCTGAAGCCCGACGTTTCGGACGAAGACGTTGCAAAGCAGGTGCGCGAAACTTTGGCACGCCTCACCAGCAAGGGCCGCGGAGGAAAAGGCGCAAAATACCGCCGCGAGAAGCGCGACAACGCGCGCGAAATGGCAGAACAGGCTGCTTCGCTCGAAGCTATGGAGAGCAAGACGCTCAAGCTCACGGAATTCGTTACTGCCAACGAGCTGGCAGCCATGATGAATGTTCCCGTAACGCAAATCATAGCAACGTGCATGAGCATTGGTATAATGGTGAGCATCAACCAGCGTCTCGATGCCGAAACCATCGATATTGTGGCCGAAGAATTCGGGTTCAAGACCGAATACGTCAGCGCCGACGTTACCGAAGCGGTAACCGAGGAAGCCGACAACGAAGAGGACCTCGAGCCGCGCGCCCCGATTGTTACCGTAATGGGACACGTTGACCACGGCAAGACTTCGCTGCTTGACTACATACGCAAGTCGAACGTCATCGCAGGCGAAGCGGGCGGCATCACCCAGCACATAGGTGCCTACAACGTTACGCTTGAAAACGGAAGGCACATCACCTTCCTCGACACCCCGGGCCACGAAGCTTTCACGGCTATGCGCGCACGCGGTGCCCAGGTCACCGACGTTGCCATCATTATAATCGCAGCCGACGACGGCATCATGCCCCAGACAAAGGAGGCTATAAGCCATGCCATGGCGGCAAACGTGCCCATGGTGTTTGCAATAAACAAAATAGACAAGCCGGGAGCCAACCCCGACAAGATAAAGGAAGGTCTTGCCAACATGAACTATCTCGTGGAAGACTGGGGCGGCAAGTACCAAAGCCAGGACATTTCGGCAAAGAAGGGTATAGGAGTAAAAGAACTTCTCGACAAGGTTTTGCTTGAAGCCGACATGCTTGATTTGAAGGCCAACCCCAACCGCCGCGCCACTGGCACCATCATCGAATCGTCGCTCGACCGCGGCCGCGGCTATGTGGCTACCGTGCTCGTAAGCAACGGCACGCTGAAAATAGGAGACGTGATGCTTGCCGGCACGAACTACGGCCGTGTAAAGGCACTCTTCAACGAACGCGACCAGCGCATCGACGAAGTAGGTCCGTCGGGAGCAGCCACGGTGCTCGGTCTTAACGGCGCTCCGCAGGCAGGTGACACTTTCCATGTGATGGACACCGAGCAGGAAGTGCGTGAAATTGCTACCAAGCGCGAGCAGCTGCAGCGCGAGCAGGCATTGAGAGCCCACTCCGTGCTTTCGCTCGACGAAATCGGGCGGCGCATTGCACGCGGCGGCACCAAGGAACTCAACATCGTTGTCAAAGGCGACGTTGACGGCTCGGTTGAAGCTCTCAGCGATTCGCTCGAAAAACTTTCTACCGAAAAGATCAAAGTCAACGTAATATTGAAGAGCGTGGGCCAAATCTCCGAAAACGACGTATCGCTGGCAGCAGCTTCGCAAGCCATCATCATCGGTTTCCAGGTACGCCCCAGCGCTTTGGCCCGCAAGCAGGCCGACCAGCAGGGAGTCGAAATTCGTCTCTACTCCATCATCTACGATGCCATAGGCGAAGTGAAGCTCGCAATGGAAGGTATGCTCGAGCCGGTAGTTAAAGAAGAGGTTACCGCAACTATCGAAGTGCGCCAGGTATTCCACATCAGCAAGGTAGGATTCGTTGCCGGCGCATTTGTAAGCGAAGGCAAGGTAAGCCGCACCGACAAGGCGCGCCTCATCCGCGACGGTATCGTGATACAGACGTCCAACATCGCAGCCCTCAAGCGCTTCAAGGACGACGTCAAGGAAGTGGCTTCGAACTTCGAGTGCGGTATAAGCCTCGCGAACTGCAACGACCTCAAGGAAGGCGATATAATAGAAACCTTCAAGCAAATCGAAGTAAAGGCAACACTCTGACTTTAACACGAAAAGCAAATGCCGTTCATAGATTTTGCCATCCTGCTGCTTGTAATATGGGCCTTGTACAAAGGCTGGCAGCAAGGATTTCTCAAGGAAGTTTTCTCGATGGTAGGCTTTGTTGTCGGACTTTTTGTCGCAGCCACAGTCTACTCCAGTTTCGGCGAATATCTTTCGCCGCGCCTTGGCACATCGCTCTCAATCGCCAAAATACTGGCATTCGTGGCACTGTGGATAATAGTTCCCATTGTGCTCGGACTCGTGGCAAACCTGATGACCAAAGCTCTAAAGGGCATGAAAATCGGACTGCCAAACAGCATCCTTGGTGCGGCCTTGAGCCTAGTGAAATACCTGGTGCTCATGAGCTGCGTGTTCAACGCCATGAGTTTTCTAGGCATTGTGAGCCAGGCGAAAGCCGAAGAGTCGTTCTTCTACGAACCTGTGAAAAACAGTCTAGGCTACGCTTTCAAGGCATACAGCAACAGCCACACCGACAGTGCACCCGAAACAAACGATTCGATAGAAGTCGACAACGACACTGTGAAATAAACCCTATACAAAGGCGGCAGGGCAAATGCCTTGCCGTTTTTTATTTTCACCTCCACAAATGAACAAAGATACCGACAATACAACGCCCGAGGCGAATGCTGCAGAGCAGAAAAATGCATTCGTGCGCAGCGTGGCCGACAAACAATACGAATACGGCTTTACCACAGAGATTTCCACCGACGTAATCCCGACGGGAATCAACGAAGATGTGGTACGCACAATATCCCAACGCAAGGGCGAACCCGAATGGCTTCTGGAATTCCGGCTCAAGGCCCTGCGCTACTGGCAGACACTGCGGCAACCCGACTGGGCACACGTAAACCTGCCGGCCATCGACTACCAGGCAATATCGTATTATGCCCAGCCGCGCACGCACGACCAAAAGAAAGAACTCGACCCCGAACTGGTAAAGACTTTCGACAAGCTCGGCATTCCCCTTGAAGAGCGCCTTGCACTGGGCGGCGTTGCCGTGGATGCCATAATGGACAGCGTTTCGGTCAAGACCACTTTCCGCGAAAAACTCGCGGAACTGGGCGTAATCTTCTGCTCAATAGGCGAGGCCGTAAAAAACCACCCCGACCTTGTGCGCAAATACCTCGGCACGGTAGTGCCCTACCGCGACAATTTCTTCGCAGCGCTCAACAGCGCCGTGTTCAGCGACGGCTCGTTCGTATACATCCCGAAAGGCGTGCGCTGCCCAATGGAGCTGTCGTCGTATTTCCGCATCAATGCCCGCGGCACCGGACAGTTCGAGCGCACGCTGATTGTGTGCGACGCCCAGGCCTACGTTTCCTATCTTGAAGGCTGCACAGCCCCAATGCGCGACGAAAACCAGTTGCATGCAGCAATTGTGGAAATCATTGTTAACGACGATGCCGAAGTGAAATACTCCACCGTGCAGAACTGGTACCCGGGCGATGCCGAGGGCAAGGGCGGCGTCTACAATCTTGTCACCAAACGGGGACTGCTGCGCGGGAAAAACAGCAAACTGTCGTGGACTCAGGTGGAAACCGGTTCGGCCATCACCTGGAAATACCCGTCGTGCATACTCAAGGGCGACAACTCGCAGGCCGAATTCTACAGCGTGGCAGTGACCAACAACTACCAGCAAGCCGACACCGGCACCAAGATGGTTCATTTGGGACGCAACACGCGCAGCACGATAATCAGCAAGGGCATATCGGCCGGCCACAGCCAGAATTCCTATCGCGGACTGGTGAAGGTGGGCAAGAATGCCGACCGCGCACGCAACTACTCGTCGTGCGACTCGCTGCTGCTCTCGTCCACCAGCGGCGCCCACACATTCCCCTACATCGACACGCACAACAACACGGCGGTAGTGGAGCACGAAGCCACAACATCGAAGATTTCCGAAGAGCAGATGTTCTACTGCGCTTCGCGCGGCATAGACCCCGAAACGGCAGCAGGGCTCATAGTCAACGGCTATGCCAAGAACGTGCTCGACAAACTTCCCATGGAGTTTGCCGTTGAAGCCCGCAAACTGCTTTCGGTATCCCTTGAAGGGGCGGTAGGATAAAGCCTTTCTGCAATGCGCATAGAATTTTTCTTTTTTGCGCACAAAATTTTTCCGCTATGCGCACAGAATTTTTTTCTTTGCGCATATAATTTTTACGCTGTGCGCACAGAATTTTTGCGCTAT
>CAZDOH010000069.1:0-13591 GCA_964507005.1 uncultured Prevotella sp.
CAAATGCATGCAATTTCCGATTGTAATGTTACTTTTACCTTTTACCTTTTACCTTCCCCATTTTGTTCAATCTTCTTAACACTCAAAGCCCGCAAGATTTATGATTTTTAATATGTTTCCCTCTTTCCCAGAAAGCAAGCAGGGAGGCATGCCTTTCGTGCGGCATCCTCCCTGCTTTTTTGATGTATTGCTAGTGCGCGTCAACTCCGCGCGTGCGGTGGTTCAGGCTTTCTTTATATAGTCAACAAGCCACTCGCCCACTTCCTTCGTGCCGTAGGCGGCTCCGCCTTCCACCTGTATTTCGGGTGTGCGCACATTTGCGTCGAGCGAGGCGTCCACAGCCTTGCGTATGAGCTTGCCCTCGGCTGTGAGTCCGAAGTGCTCGAGCAGCATGGCTGCCGAAAGCACCTGCGCAAGAGGGTTGGCAATGTTCTTACCCTTGGCCTGGGGCCAGCTGCCGTGGATGGGTTCGAACACGGGGGTGCCGTCGCCCACCGAAGCCGAAGGCAGAAGGCCCATCGAGCCGCTGATGCACGAGCCTTCATCGGTGAGTATGTCGCCGAAGGTGTTTTCGGTTACCATCACATCGAAGAACGTGGGTTCCTGAATCATGCGCATGGCAGCGTTGTCGACATACATGAAGTCGGTGGTAATGTCGGGGTAAAGGGGTGCCATTTCCTGGGCCACCTTACGCCACAGGCGTGACGAAGCGAGCACATTGGCCTTGTCGACCACGGTGAGGTGCTTGCGGCGGCGTGCAGCATATTCGTAGCCCACACGCAGTATGCGCTCTATCTCGGGGCGCGAATAGCGGTTGGTGTCGTAGGCGTAGTCATCGCCCTCATGCTTCTCGCCGAAATACATACCGCCGGTGAGCTCGCGTATGCACACGAAGTCAGCGCCGCGCACCAGTTCGTCCTTGAGTGGCGACTTGTGGAGCAGGCAGGGGAAAGTCTGCACGGGGCGTATGTTGGCGTAGAGCCCGAGGCGCTTGCGCATGGCCAGCAGTCCCTGTTCGGGGCGCACGGTGGCTGCGGGGTTGTTGTCGAACTTGGGGTCGCCCACGGCCGAGAAGAGCACGGCGTCGCTGTTGCAGCATGTCTTGTAGGTTTCCTCGGGGAAGGGGTCGCCCACTTCGTCGATTGCCGCTGCGCCGCATATTGCGGACGAATAGGTGAACTGGTGTTCGAAGCGCTGTGCCACTGCGTTGAGCACGTCAACGCCCACGCGCGAGATTTCGGGTCCGATGCCGTCGCCGGCAAGCACTGCTATCTTGAGTTTCATTGCGATTTTAGTTTTTATGGTTTATATTGTGTTCCATTATGTTGAGCATCTTTATGGTAGCCTTGATGGCCGACTCGGTCTGGTCGGCATCGAAGCCGCGGGTGCGTATTTCCTTGCCGCCCACGTTCCATGTGATGACGGTCTGCACGAAGGCGTCGGTGCGCCCGCCGGGGGGAATCGACACGCTGTAGTTCACGAGTTCGGGCATGGTGCGGTGCAGGCGCTGGCAGTAGATCTGCTTCACGCAGCTGGCAAAGGCGTCGTACTGGCCGTCGCCCGTGGAGTGGGCCTCGTATTCGCGGCCATTGATTTCCAGGCGCAGCGAGGCGGCAGGTTTGAGGCCGTAGGCCGTGGAGGTGAAGTAGCTGACGAGGCGCACCTTCTCTTCGGGTGTGTCGTGCTTCAGCACGTCCGACACGATGTAGGGCAGGTCTTCCTGCGTCACTATCTCCTTCTTGTCACCCAGTTCCACGATACGCTGCGTGACGCGGCGCGTCTGTTCGGGGGTGAGCTCGAGGCCCAGCGCCTCGAGGTTCTTGAGGATATTGGCCTTGCCGCTGCTCTTGCCCAGCGCGAACTCGCGCACACGCCCGAAGCGTTCGGGCAGCAGGGCGTTGCTGTAGAGGCGGTGCTTGTTGTCGCCGTCGGCATGCACTCCGGCCACCTGCGTAAACACGTTTTCGCCTACAATGGGGGAGTTGGCGGGGATGGAGATGCCCGAGTAGCTTTCCACGAGCCGGCTCACGGGCATGAGCTGGCTTTCGTCGATGGTGGTGACGGCATGGAAGTGGTCTTTGAGAATGGCCTGCACACTGGCCAGAGGGGCATTGCCGCAGCGCTCGCCAAGGCCGTTGACCGTGGCGTGGATGTTGCGGCAGCCTGCCAGCACGGCAGCAAGCACGTTCGAAATGGCAAGGTCGTAGTCGTTGTGGGCGTGGAAGTCGAAACTCACGCCGGGGAAGCGGCGCACGGTCTTGTGTATGTATTCCAGCACCTCGAGGGGATTGAGAATGCCGAGAGTGTCGGGCAGCATGATGTGCTTCACGCCCACAGCGCTGAGATGAGCGATGAGCGAGTAGACGTAGTCGCGCGAGGTTTTCATGCCGTTCGACCAGTCTTCCACGTAGGCGTTCACCGTCATGCCGAGACTGTGGGCATAGTCGGCAACCTCGCTGATTCCGGTGAAGTGCTCTTCGGGGGTTTTGCGCAGCTGGTAGTTGAGGTGGTTGAGCGAGCCCTTGGTGAGGAGGTTCACGGTGTTGCACCCGGCGGCGTGTATCCAGTCGACCGAGGCATGGCCGTCGACGAAGCCCAGCACCTCCACTCTGTCGAGCATACCGGCAGCGCGTGCCCAGCGGCATATCAGCTCAACGGCGTGCTGCTCACCCTCGGAGACGCGTGCCGAAGCAATCTCCACGCGGTTCACACCCACCTTCTGCAGCAGGGTGCGGGCCACGTTGAGCTTCTCGTTGGGGGTGAACGAAACGCCGCTGGTCTGTTCGCCGTCGCGTAGCGTGGTGTCGAGTATCTCTACATTTACCTCTTTCATTGCGCGGAGCGGCTTTAGAACTGTTTGGGATAGAAGTCAGCTTCCGAGGTTTCCCACGACTCGATTTTACCCTTTGTCTGAAGCAGGAAATCGATGTCGTCGAGGCCGTTGCAGAGGCAGTATTTCTTGTAGCCGTTGATTTCGAAGTGCTCGCTGTGGCCCGTCTTCTCGTTGAGTATGGTCTGGTTGGGCACATCGACGCTCACCACGGCCTCGGGGTCGTCATTCACAGTGGCGAACAGTTCGTCGAGGAATGCGGGGGTAACCACCACTGGCAGCACAAAGTTGTTAAGCTCGTTGTTCTTGTGTATGTCGGCAAAGAAGCTGCTTACCACTACGCGGAATCCGTAGCCGGCGATGGCCCATGCGGCATGCTCGCGGCTGGAGCCGCAGCCGAAGTTCTTGCCGGCAAGCAGTATCTCGCCGTGGTAGGTGGGGTCGTTGAGCACGAAGTCCTTCTTCGAGCCGTCGGCATTGTAACGCCAATCGCGGAACAGGTTGTCGCCAAAGCCGCTCTTGTCGGTGGCCTTAAGGAAACGTGCGGGGATAATCTGGTCGGTATCGACGTTTTCCAACGGAAGGGGCACGCACGTTGAGCGCACTATATCGAATTTCTTTTTCATAGTCTGTGAATCACATCAAAGTTCTTGGATCGGTAATTTTTCCGGTAACGGCGGCAGCGGCAGCGGTGAGGGGGCTTGCCAGGCAGGTGCGTGCTCCGGGGCCCTGGCGGCCTTCGAAGTTGCGGTTGCTGGTCGACACCGACAGTTTGCCAGCGGGTATCTTGTCATCGTTCATGGCGAGGCAAGCGCTGCAGCCCGGCTGGCGTATCTCGAAGCCTGCAGCCTCGAGTTCCTTGTCGAGCCCTTCGGCCTGAATCTGCTTGAGCACGTTCCACGAGCCCGGCACTAGCCATGCCGTTACACCCTCGGCCTTGCGGTGACCGCGCACGAGCCCGGCGAAAGCGCGGAAGTCCTCGATGCGCCCGTTGGTGCAGGCTCCGAGGAACACGTAATCAACGGCCTTGCCCAGCAGGCTTTCGCCCTCGCTGAACTGCATATAACCCAGGGCCTTGCGCTCGGTATCATCGCTGCACGCAGGTATTGTGGCGTCGATGGCCATGCCCATGCCCGGGTTGGTGCCGTAGGTTATCATGGGGCTGATGTCTTCGGCGCGGAAGTTCAGTTCCTTGTCGAACACGGCGTTGTCGTCGCTCTTGAGAGTGCGCCAATAGGCCACGGCCTTGTCCCACTCCTCACCTTGCGGGGCGTGCTTGCGGCCCTTGAGGTATGCGAAGGTGGTTTCGTCAGGAGCTATGAAGCCGCCGCGGGCACCCATTTCAATCGAGAGGTTGCAGAGCGTAAGACGCCCTTCCATGGAGAGGTTGCGTATGGTTTCACCGGCATACTCCACGAAATATCCCGTGGCGCCGCTGGTGGTGAGCTTACTCATTATATATAGGGCAATGTCCTTTGCCGTCACGCCCTTGCCCAGCTGGCCGTCAACGCTGATGCGCATCGACTTGGGCTTCTGCTGCAGTATGCACTGCGAGGCCATCACCATCTCCACTTCCGAGGTGCCGATGCCGAATGCCACGGCACCCATAGCTCCGTGGGTGGATGTATGGGAGTCGCCGCACACGATGGTCATACCCGGGAGCGATAGTCCCTGCTCGGGGCCCACCACGTGGATGATGCCGTTGTTGGGGTTGAGCATGCCGTAGTGCGTGAGGCCGAATTCGGCTGCGTTCTTCTCAAGCGTGTCAACCTGCCGGCGCGACACGGGATCGGCAATGGGCTTGTCCTGGTCGTGGGTAGGCGTATTGTGGTCGGGCATGCAGTATATCTTCTCGGGGCGCAGGCATTTCAGTCCGCGGGCGCGCAAGCCTTCGAAAGCCTGCGGGCTGGTTACTTCGTGGCAATACAGCCTGTCGATATACAATTGGGTGGGCCCGTCTTCCACTTTCTGCACGACGTGCCTGTCCCAGATTTTGTCAAAAAGAGTGTTCGACATTTTTATTCTTCTGCTTTGGTGTTATGAAACTTGTTTATCGCATCGATGTAGGCCTCGACGCTTGCCGCAACGATATCGGTGTTGGCTCCGAAGCCGTAGTACACGCTTCCGTCGCTTTCCACCTGCATGTGCACCTTGCCCACGTCGTCGCTGCCTTTGTTGATGGCCTGTATGGTGAACTCCTTGAGAGTCATCTTGCGGTTTATGATTTTCTTCAGCGCATTGATTGCGGCATCTACAGGGCCGTTGCCCGTGGCAGCGTCCTCAAACTTCTCGCCGGCAATGTCGAGCCCTATGCTGGCCACACTGCGCAGTCCCACTCCACTGGTAACCTGCAGGTAGTCGAGGCGTATGTGGTGGTTCTCGCTGCGGTCGGCTCCCGCCAGCATCAGTATGTCATCGTCGGAAACTTCCTTCTTGCGGTCGGCAAGGCGCAGGAAGTCCTGATATACCTTGTCAAGCTTATCGCCGTCGAGCTCCACGCCGTTCTGCGAAAGGCGGTGTTTCAGTGCGGCGCGCCCGCTACGGGCAGTGAGCACTATATGGTCGTCGTTGAAGCCTACGTCCTTGGGGTCGATGATTTCGTAGGTCTGCACGTTCTTGAGAATGCCGTCCTGGTGTATACCCGAGGAGTGGGCAAAGGCGTTGCGGCCCACGATGGCCTTGTTGGCCTGCACCGGCATGTTCATGAGGCTCGACACGGTGCGGCTCAGCGCGGCAATCTTTTGGGTGTTGATGTTAGTCTCAACGTCTATGTCGCGGTGGCACTTGCATATCATGGCTATTTCCTCAAGCGCAGTATTGCCTGCACGCTCGCCGATGCCGTTGATGGTAACCTCCACCTGCCGCGCACCGTTGATGACGCCTTCCATGGTGTTGGCCGTAGCCATGCCAAGATCGTTGTGGCAGTGGGTGGAGAGTATGGCATTCTCCACACCGTCAACATGCTCCATGAGATACTTTATCTTGGCGCCGTATTCGGCAGGCAGGCAGTAGCCCGTGGTGTCGGGGATATTCACCACAGTGGCACCGGCCTTGATTACGGCTTCCACCACACGGGCAAGAAACTCGTTGTCGGTGCGTCCGGCATCCTCGGCATAGAATTCCACGTCCTCAACATAACGCTTGGCGTATTTCACGGCCTTCACGGCACGCTCGATGATGTTCTCGGGCGTGGAGTTGAACTTGTATTTGATATGATATTCCGAAGTGCCGATGCCTGTATGTATGCGCTTGCGCTTGGCATATTTCAATGCGTCGGCGGCAACATCGATGTCTTTCTCCACGGCGCGGGTAAGGGCACAAATCGTTGGCCATGTCACGGCCTTGGATATTTCCCTCACCGAATTGAAGTCGCCGGGGCTCGATATCGGGAAGCCGGCCTCTATCACGTCGACGCCGAGAGATTCCAGCTGCCGTGCAACCTCGATTTTCTCAACTGTGTTGAGCTGGCATCCGGGCACCTGCTCTCCGTCACGCAACGTGGTATCGAATATGAAAAGTCTTTTGTCCATTGGTCTTCTGTTTATGTTTCAAAGCCTAATAACCCTTTCGCGGGGGTAAATTCATGCAAAATTACATTTTTCCTCACGGAATTGCAGAAATTCGCTCCATTTTGTTCAAAACAAGCCCCAGTCCCGGCACTTTGACAATGAAAAGAACACGTTTTTGGCATAACGCCACATCGTCTTGCAAACAGCAATTCGCAAAAAGAGCTACAAATGTGCCCACAACGACGCTGTTGGCATTAAAAGAAGTTTTTTGCGCAAAAATGTTTGGCGGAACAAAAAGTTTTCGTACTTTTGCATCGCTTTTCCAAGCAAGCCATAAACATGGTGGGTATAGTTCAGTTGGTTAGAGCGTCAGATTGTGGTTCTGAATGTCGTGGGTTCGAATCCCACTACCCACCCGAAGAAGAGGAGATTTCACTGCGAAGTTTCCTCTTTTCTTTTATAAACGCATATTAAACGCGCCGTTTTTTGCAGGCCGAGCAAATGAAGGCAGGCTTTTCGCACCGCAATGCAACGTTATCCCATTGTTTTTCCCTAATTTTGCATCAAAACCGAAAAAGCAAACGAAAATTCATGTCGTGCATACTAATGATTGAAACTTCCACGAAGGTATGCTCCGTGGCAGTGAGCGAAGATAACCACATAATTTTCCACAACGAGGACTTCGAAGGTCCCAACCAGGCCCGTGTGCTTGCGCCAATGGTGCAGGAAGCCGTATCGTTTGCCGACAGCCATGCCATTCCCATCACCCACGTGGCAGTGAGCGAAGGTCCGGGGTCGTACACCGGCCTGCGCATAGGATGCTCCACGGCAAAGGGAGTGTGCTACGGCCGCAAAACAAAATTCATTGCCGTCTCCACGCTCAAGACCATGGCAGTGCCCCTGCTGCTCTACCGCGACGACATCGAAGACGACGCACTGCTATGCCCCATGATAGACGCACGGCGCATGGAAGTGTACTGCGCCATATACGACCGCTCGCTGCGCGAACTTATGCCTGTGAGCGCCGTGGTGGTAGAGAGCCAGTCGTTTGCCGACATTGCCGCAGGACGCCCCATCTATTTCTTCGGCGACGGTGCAGCCAAGTGCAAGGACGTAATCGGCTACCCCAACGCACACTTCATCGACAATATCAGCCCTCTGGCAAAGAACATGCTGCCCCTGGCAGAACAAGCCATAAGCAGCGGGAAATTCGAAGACGTGGCTTACTTCGAGCCTTTCTACCTCAAGGAATTCGTTGCCACAAAACCTAGAAAACTTTTGTAACTCAATATGGACTACAACACATCAAGGGAAAAGATCATGATGCCCGAATACGGGCGGCTCGTGCAAAACCTCGTGGAATTCGCAGCAGCACAACCCGAGCGCGAAACAAGGCAACACCTGGCCGAATGCATCGTGAAGATTATGGCCAACTGCAATCCGCAAAACCGCAACGTTCCCGGATTCCGCCACAAGCTGTGGGACCATCTGGCCATGATTTCGAAATATAGCCTCGACATTGACTACCCCTTCCCCATAACACCACAGGACGCCGCCGCAAAGCCGAAGCCCATACCCTACTCCCACAACAACATACGCTACCGGCAGTACGGGCATTTGGCAGGCACTCTGCTCAACAAGATTTCCGAAATGCCCGATGGCGAGGAACGCGACGAACTGGCACGTCTTGCCGACGACTACATAGACCGCTGCACTGCGATGTGGGAAGACGGACAGGGCGATGACCGGCGCAAGGACGCGGACCGCTACTCACGCTCAGGGCGCAAATAGACTTGCCGGCATGCTGTTCAGCGACGCAGTTCTTATAGGGAAAGCAGTGAAGCACCGCCCGGCAAAGGGAGATGTGCAGATAAACCTCAAAGGCATCACCGCCGACATGTTCGGCGGCGATTTTCTGATTGCCGACATCGACAGCCTGAAAGTGCCCTTCAGGGTAACAGACATCGAAGAGCGTGGCAACTGCATGTTCGCAACCCTCGAAGAGGCGCAGGGCAACTACAGCAACATCGTGGGATGCGACATCTATGCCCGCAAGGAAGACATCGAAGGAATCGACAGCGAGCGTGCGACCCTCAACCCCGAACTGCTCACGGGATTCACCGTAACCGACGCCAAGGCAGGCAAAATCGGGACAATAAGCAGCGTAGACACCTCAACGCCCAACACAGTGATATACATCGGCAGCGGGGAGCACGAAACGCTCGTTCCCCTGGCAGAGGACTTTATCGAAGACTTCGACTTCGACCGCCGCACACTGAAGCTTCGCCTTCCCGAAGGGCTTGTGGACATAAACCGCAAACAAACACCTGGAAACAATGAATGAAAAGAAACGAATAGCCGTCTTGGGCTCAACGGGTTCCATCGGAACACAGGCCCTCGACGTAATAGCACAACACCCCGACCTCTTTACCGCCGAAGTGCTCACCGCAAACACCAGCGCAGAAATGCTGGCACAGCAGGCAAGGCGTTTTAACCCCGACTCGGTGGTGATTGCCGACGAAAGCAAATACGGACAACTGAAAGAGCTCCTTGCCGGCACCGACATAAAGGTGTATGCCGGGCCACAGGCAATATGCGACGTGGTGGAGCTTGGCAACATAGACCTCGTGCTGGTGGCCCTTGTGGGATTTGCCGGGCTCATGCCTACAATCAGCGCAATAAAGGCACACAAGGCCATAGCGCTTGCCAACAAGGAAACGCTGGTAGTGGCAGGAGAAAAGATAAACGAGCTCGTGGCGCAGAACAAAGTCGATTTCCTGCCCGTCGACAGCGAGCACTCGGCCATATTCCAGTGCCTTGCAGGGGAAGCATGCAATCCCGTTGAAAAAATACTGCTCACGGCATCGGGAGGGCCATTCCGCAACATGCCCAAAGAGCAGCTGCAGAACGTGACCGTAGAACAGGCGCTGGCCCATCCTTCTTGGAACATGGGCAGCAAGATAACCATCGACTCGGCCACGATGATGAACAAGGGTTTCGAGGTAATCGAAGCCAAATGGCTGTTCGGTGTCACACCGCAGCAAATAGAAGTCGTGGTGCATCCGCAAAGCATCGTGCACTCCGCCGTGCAGTTCCGCGACGGAGCCGTGAAAGCCCAGCTCGGCATGCCCGACATGCGCATCCCCATACAATATGCCTTCGGCTACCCGCGGCATCTTGACCTACAGAGCCCCAGGCTCGACCTCGCAAAGCTAGGGCAGCTTACTTTCTCCGCTCCCGACACCGACAAATTCCCCTGCCTCGCGCTGGCCTACGAAGCAATAGAGCGCGAAGGCACACTGCCGTGCGTGATGAATGCCGCCAATGAAGTGGCAAACCTGGCATTCCGCAACCGGCGCATAGGCTTCACACAAATTGCCAGCACCATAGAGCAGACCATGGCTGCAATGCCGTTCACCGAAAAGCCGTCGATAGACTGCCTGCTCGACACCGACCGCGAAGCACGCGCAAAAGCAAACGAAATAATCAATAGACATTAATTCCGCAACAACAAAAAACGTAGAATGGAAACATTTTTGATACGCGCCCTGCAGCTCATACTCTGCTTCTCTATACTGATATTCCTGCACGAAGGCGGGCATTTCCTCGCCGCAAAGCTTTTCAAGGTGAGAGTAGAGAAATTCTGCCTTTTCTTCGACCCGTGGTTCACGCCCTTCAAGTTCAAGCCCAAACGCAGCCAGACCGAATACTGCCTGGGATGGCTTCCGCTTGGCGGCTACGTGAAAATAGCCGGGATGATAGACGAAAGCATGGACACCGAGCAGATGAAACGCCCGCCGCAGCCCTGGGAATTCCGCACAAAGCCGGCATGGCAGCGCCTGATAATCATGGTGGCAGGCGTAGTGGTAAACTTCCTGCTGGCACTGTTCATCTACTCAATGGTGCTCTACGTATGGGGCGAGACCTACACCCCGGTAGAGAACATGAAATACGGAATGGCCTTCAACGACGATGCCCACCGGCTTGGCTTCAAGGACGGAGACATACTGATAGGCACCGATCAGCAGAAATTCCGCAGCTTCGACAGCAACGAGAGCGTGGGCAACGTCTACCGTGCCCTGTCGAACTCCAGTGAAGCGTATGTTCTGCGCAACGGCAAGCGCGAAACCATCAAGCTACCCGGCGACATGAACATGCTGTCGATGATAAAATCGGTGCCGCCTTTCGTGCAGACCTTCATTCCGTCGGTAATCGACAGCGTGGCTCCGGGTTCGCCCGCAGCAAAGGCCGGGATAAAAGCCGGCGACCGCATCACGATGTTCGGCACCCGCAGCGTAGCCTCGTGGAATGAAATCAACGACTCGCAAAGCCGCATTGCCGATGCGCTTGCCGACGCCACCCATGCCGACAGCGTGCGCCTGCGCAAAATCAGCGTCGCAGTGCTGCACGAAGGGGCTGCGGCTGCCGACACCCTGTCGCTCACGATGACCGAAGACTACAAGCTGGGAGTAACCTACGGCAGCGTACTCGCCGACTACAAGCAGACAACCACAAAATTCGGCTTTCTCGAATCGTTCCCCGCAGGCGCCACCCACGGCATAAAAGTGCTGCGCGGCTATGTGGACGACATGAAATACGTGTTCACGAAAGACGGCGCGAAAAGCGTAGGCAGTTTCGGCGCCATAGGCAGCATGTTCCCGGCCCATTGGGTATGGCAACGCTTCTGGGAACTCACGGCTTTCATAAGCATCATACTCGCCTTCATGAACATACTGCCGATACCCGCGCTCGACGGCGGCCATGTGCTGTTCCTCCTCTACGAGATGGTGACGCGCCGCAAGCCGTCGGAAAAGTTCATGACCAGGGCACAGATTGTGGGAATGACACTGCTCATGCTGCTCATGCTCTTTGCCATTTCAAACGACGTGAGAAATTTCCTTCTTAAATTTATAATGTAAACGAAACACAAGAAAACGAGATGGACAGACGGACTTTCATAAAGGCGGCAGGCATATCGCTTGCTGCGGCACCGCTGGCAAAACCTGCCGACATCATGGCGGCACCGGCAATACTGCGCGACACACGGAAATCGGGCAAGCTGAAACTTTCGTTCTTTCCATACGAACTGAAGTTGCGCCATGCCTTCAACCTGGCAAAATACAGCCGCACCACCACCCCCGACGTCCAGGTGCAACTCGCCTTCGACGGCATCACGGGATACGGCGAAGCGTCGATGCCGCCCTACCTCGGGGAGAGCGTCGACAGCGTGACGAAGTTCCTCGGCAGCCTCGACCTGTCGCAGTTCGGCGACCCGTTCCGCATCGACGAGATACTGGGCTACGTCGACAGTGTCGCCCCCAAAAATTCCGCGGCAAAAGCTTCGGTAGACATTGCGCTGCACGACCTGCTGGGCAAAATCATGAAGCAGCCCTGGTATAAAATCTGGGGACTTTCGGCCGAAAAGGCACCATGCACATCGTTCACCATAGGCATCGACAAGCCCGAAGTGGTGAGGCAGAAAGTGGAGGAAGCCAAGCCCTACAAAGTGCTGAAAGTGAAGATGGGGCTCGACAACGACCAGCAGACAGTCGACGTAATCCGCTCCATGACCGACGTGCCTATATGCGTCGACGTCAACCAGGGCTGGAACGACCGCGAGCATGCACTCGAAATGATAAACTGGCTGGCCGAGCGCAACTGCCTCTTTGTGGAACAGCCTATGCCGAAAGAAAATTTCGACGACATGGTATGGCTCAAAAGCCGCAGCCCGCTGCCCCTGATTGCCGACGAAGCCTTCCAGCGGATTGGCGACATCCCAAAGCTTTCCGCAGCATACCACGGCATCAACATCAAGCTCATGAAAAGCACCGGCCTGCACGAAGCCTACAAAATGATAGTGCTGGGACGCGCGCTGGGAATGAAAATAATGCTGGGCTGCATGACCGAAACATCGTGCGCTGTAAGCGCAGCGGCACAACTCGCACCGCTTGTCGACTTCGCCGACCTCGACGGCAACCTGCTCATAGCCAACGACCGCTTCGAGGGAATGAAAATCACCGACGGCAAAGTCACACTCAACGACCGCCCCGGCATAGGAGTAACGCTGAAGAAAAACTGAAGAAATACCAAAGAAATACTGAAGACAGTTTCATGAGTAAGAAGGAGTAAGAAATGACCGGACAGACAAACACTACCACTCCGTCACAATGGAGCGAAGCACCTATGATGACAAATGCCGAAGTCAACCGCAAACTTGACATTCTGCTGCGGACCGGTTGCCTGTTGATGGAAAGCTTTGCCGACACAAGCCGCACCCTGCGCAACATGAAACGCGTGGCAGCCTATCTCGGATTTCACGAAGAAAACCTGCACATTTCCATAAACTACGACATAATCCTCGCCAATCTCAGCGACGAGCACCACTCTTTCACCAAATTCCGCCGCTGCGAAGGCCACAGCGTGAACCTGTGGGCTATCATGAAAGTGAGCAAACTCACATGGAACTGCATCAGCGACGACTACTCGCTCGACCGCTACGAAGCCGAGCTCGAAGCCATACGCACCCACAAGCGCAACTACACGCCGTGGCAGGTGGCCATCGGGGGAGGATTCGCCTGCGGAGGCTTCTGCGTGCAGTTCGGCTGCGACTGGACCGCCTTCTTCTACGCATCCATAGCCGCCATCCTCGGGTTCCGCCTGCGCATGTGGCTCGGAGCGAAAAAAATGAACCCCTACATCGGCATCGGAATGGCAGCCTTCGTGTCTACCATACTGGCATGGGCTTTCATGCTGCTCGGCACCGGCACCGACATTCCGCTGCTTAAAACCGACACTCCCTACCACCCGTTCATGGCCTGCGCACTCTACATCGTGCCCGGCGTGCCGCTTATAAATTTCGTGAGCGACATGCTTGCATCGCACGTCAAGACAGGCATCATACGCGCCGTCAACACGCTGGCCATAGTGCTTGCCATGGCTTTCGGCATAGCCTTCGCCATAAACGTGTGCGGCGTAGACAACTTCGTGAAAGACCTTTCAATGACACCGCACCACCACTATTGGGAATACACCATAGCCGCCGCAATATCGGCAATGGGCTTTTCAATGATATTCAACTGCCCCCGCCGCCTGCTTTGGGCCGTGGCTTTGGGCGGAATAGTGGCAGTGTGCACGCGCAACTTCGTGAGCCTCGGGCCCGACACGGGCAACATCGGACTTGGCCAGGGCGCCGTTATAGGCTCGTTTGCAGGCTCGGCGGTGATAAGCATCATCTGCACGCGGCTCATCCATG
>CAZDOH010000070.1:0-13272 GCA_964507005.1 uncultured Prevotella sp.
CATTGATAGTCAGACACTTACGCTCGAGGTGTAAAAAATTCCCGCAAAAACGAAAATCGCCGCCCCTGCCATAAGTGCGCCCAAGAAGACACGAATCGCACCAATCAACACGAAATTCGTGCCTATTCGCCCGATTCGTGCCTATTTGTGTCCTCTTTCTGTGCGCACACGCTTCCGGCGCAAAGCATTGCCGCGTTTCGGCTGCGGTATATCGTTTTTTATGAAAAATTAGTAAATTAGCTATTGCAAAGTAAGATTTTACGTTGTATCTTTGCACAGAAAGTCAAACCCCTCAAACCTGCTCTGATACACCATGAAAAGTCAAAACGAAAACCAGTCACTGAAGTCCGCGCCAGGCGGCGGCGCGGCATCCGCTTCGTCCCGGGCACGTCGCAGCTCCCGTCATGCCCGGCAACAAGTTTCGCGACCGGCATACGCTTTTCCGGCATTTTGTTGTAACTTTGCAGCCGAAAGGCAGAGTGCCTTTCAAGGGGTGCTTGCCCTTTTGGGCCGGCTGAGATTATACCCTGTAACCTGATCCGGGCAATGCCGGCGTAGGTAGTCGTATGGATGTATTCCCCCTTCGGTTTTATCTTTCAAAAAAGCTTCAAGTAATAACTATGAAGAAATTGCTATTGTCGGCAGCGCTGCTGTGCGCTGCCTGGAGCGCGGCCTCGGCCGATGACTCCATTCGCCAGGTGCGCCTCAGCGAGGCGGTGGTGCGCGGTGTGCGTGCCGGCCACGACGCTCCCTTTGCCTCAACGCAGGTGGACCGTAAACAGCTCACGTCGTTCGCCACGAGCGGGCGCGAACTGCCAATGCTCTTTGCCACGACTCCCGGTGTGCTGGCGTGGAGCGAAAACGGCCTCGGCACCGGCACGGTGTACATGCGCATGCGCGGCGCGGCAGGCAGCCGCATCAACGTCACCCTCGACGGTGTGCCCCTCAACTCGCCCGAAGACCAGACGGTGTTCTGGGCCAACATGAACTCCTACGCCTCGCTGCTGCAGTCGGTACAGCTGCAGCGCGGCATCGGTACCAGCACGGCCGGCGACGGTGCCTTCGGAGGCTCGGTGTCGATGCGCACCAAGACTCCCTCGCGCGAGAAGATGCTCGAGGTAACAGGCTCCTACGGCTCGTACAATACCTATAACGTGGGCGCCAACTTCTCCACCGGACTGCTGTGGAAGCACCTCGTGTTCGACGGCGCATACCACGAAACGGCCACCGACGGATACATGCACGGCACCACGGGGCGCTCGGGCTCGTACTACGGCGGACTGACATGGATGGGCAACTCGTTCACGCTGCGCTACAAGAACATCGGCAACTTCGAGAAGACCGGACAGGCATGGAACGGAGCCACTGCCGGCAACGACGACGCCACACTCGCCGCGCAGGGCATAAATTCCTACAAGGACATGTACAGGCACGGACTGGGACGCTACAACTCGCTCTACGAATCGCTGGTGTTCGACTCGCAGAACTGGACCTTCCCGCAGGATGCCTCGGGCAACTTCCAGACACAGCGCTATACGCTCGACGGCGGCAAGCTGTGGGACCGCACCACCGACAATTTCTACCAGAACCACAACATACTCTCGGCTTCGTGGCTCGGCGGCGAGCACTGGACCCACAACGCCGCGCTGCACTACACCTACGGGCGCGGATACTACCTTGAGTTCCGCCCGCAGAACAAGTTCAGCAAGTACGGCCTCTCGGCCACCGATGCCGATGGCAACACCGTGAAGCGCGCCGACTTCGTGCGAAAGAAGGGACTTACGCAGAACCACTACGGCGCGCTCTACAATGCCTCGTACAAGAGCGCCCATTGGGACGCCGTGGCCGGAGCCAACGCCACGCAGTTCCGCGGCAACCACTTCGGACTGCTCAAGTACGTTTCCGACGCCGGACAGGTGCAGAACTTCACCGGGCACAAATACTACGACTCCGACGCCCGCAAGGACGACTACTCGGCTTTCGCCAAGGCCACCTACCACGCCACTTCATGGCTCGATGTCTTCGGCGACGTGCAGTACCGCCACGTGTACTACAAGACTACGGGCCTCAACGACCGCTACTACAGCAGCGACGGAGGCAAGCAGATGCTCGACATACACAAGAACTACGACTTCGTGAACCCCAAGGCCGGCATCACCTTCCACAGCGGAGCCCACAGGGCCTTCGCCTCGGTGGCCTACGCCAGCCGCGAGCCCGAACGCAACAACTTCACCGACAACGGCTCGTATCCCGCTCCCAGCCCCGAGCGCCTCGTTGACTTCGAACTCGGCTACAGCTACGACGGCGGCAACTGGCACGCGTCGGCAGGGCTCTACCGCATGAACTACCACGACCAGTTCGTGCAGACCGGCCAGAAGAGCGACATCGGCGAGGACCTCACCACCAACGTTGACAAGAGCTACCGCCAGGGCGTGGAAATCTCGGCCGACTGGAGCCCCGTGCGCTGGTTCACGGTGGCAGGCAACGCCGCGCTCTCGCAAAACAAGATCGAGGACTTCACCGAGTATGTCGACAACTGGGACGGCGATGCCGTGACACGCCACTACGGCAAGTCGACACTCGCCTTCTCGCCCGCAGCTGTGCTCAACGGCTTTGCCGCATTCTCGCACAAGGGCTTCGAGGCTGTGTGGCACACCAACTTCGTGAGCCGCCAGTACCTCGACAACAGCGAATGCCGCCAGCGCTCGCTGCCGTGCTACTCGCAGAGCGACCTGCGCTTCAACTACTCGTTCAGCCCCAAGGGCATGAACCTCGGCGTGAAGCAGGCAACGTTCGGCCTCACGCTCAACAACCTCTTCAACCGCCACTACGCCGCCAGCGGATGGGTGTACAGCGCCGTGAGCGCAAGCTCGGGCTACGACCTCGACAACCGCTACTGCCAGACGGGCTACGTGCCCATGGCAGGCTTCACGGCAATGGCTTCGGTAACTCTGCGCTTCTAAGGCCATGCAGTTTCTCGCGCTTCACTGGCTCGACATCGCCACCACGCTGCTGGGGCTTGCCTACCTAGTGCTCGAATACCGCGCCAGCATAGCCCTGTGGATAGTGGGCATAGTGATGCCCGCCATGGACGTGTACCTCTACTACAGCCACGGGCTTTACGGCGATGCGGGCATGGCCGTGTACTACACCGTGGCGGCCGTCTACGGCTATGCCGTGTGGAAGTGGGGCGGAAACCGGAAAGGCAAAGACAAAGGCAAAGGCAAAGACAGCGTGCAGCCCATAACCCATTTCCCGCGGCGGCGCATCCTGCCCACGGCCGCATTCTTCGCAGTGGCAATGGGGGCTACCTACTTCGTGCTCGCCAACTTCACCGACTCGACCGTGCCGCTGCTCGACAGCTTCACCAACGCCCTCAGCTTCGTGGGCCTCTGGGCACTGGCACGCAAATACGTTGAGCAGTGGGCCGTGTGGATTTTGGTCGATGCCGTGTCGTGCTACCTTTACACGGTGAAGGGCATCCCCTTCAAGGCGGCGCTCTACGGGCTCTATACCGTGATAGCCGTGATGGGGTGGAGAAAATGGCATGCCATGGCGCGCGAAGCAGCCGCGACGCCCGAACGCTGAAAGAAAGCTGGAATGCAAAAGAAAACAAAAGGGCAGGGAGAGCAGCGGCTTTCCTTGCCCTTTGTTATTATATATATTGTATAGGGGTGACGGCCCGCGCGAGGCTAAACCTTCCCCAGTTCGCCCAGATAGCTGTCCTTGAATCCGAGGAAATAAAGCACGCCGTCGAGCCCGATGTTGCTGATCGACTGCTGCGCGTTGGCTATCACCTTTGGCTTGGCGTGGAAGGCTATGCCCAGTCCGGCTTCCGTAATCATGGGAAGGTCGTTGGCTCCGTCGCCCACGGCAATGGTTTGTGCCAGGTTGATTTTCTCAACCTGTGCAATGAGCCGCAGCAGTTCGGCCTTGCGCGCCCCGTCCACAATCTCGCCCACATAGCGCCCCGTGAGCTTGCCGTCGTCGCCAATTTCAAGTTCGTTGGCGTAAACATAGTCTATATTGTATTTCCGCTGCAGGTATTCGCCGAAGAAAGTGAATCCGCCGCTGAGGATGGCAATCTTGTAGCCGCACTTCTTGAGCACCGACATCAGGCGGTCGGTGCCTTCGGTGATGGGCAGGTGTGCGGCAATGTCTTCCATCACCTTCACGTCGAGCCCCTTGAGCAGCGCCACCCTTTGCGTGAAGCTTTCCTTGAAGTCAATCTCCCCGCGCATGGCCCGTGCGGTGATTTCGGCTACTTCGCGCCCCACGCCGTTGCGCTTTGCCAGTTCGTCGATGCATTCGGCCTGAATCAGCGTGCTGTCCATGTCGAAGCAGATGAGGCGGCGCATGCGGCGGTACATGTCGTCGGTCTGGAACGAGAAGTCGATGCCGAAGCGCGAAGCCAGTTCCATCATTTCGCGCTGCATGTCGGCAAAGCTGCGCGGTGTGCCGCGCAGCGAAAACTCGATGCATGCGCGCGCATTGGGCCTCGGGTGCACGATGCTCATGCGCCCGGTGAGCCTCAGTATGGAGTCGATGTTCAGCCCCTGTGCGGCAATCACCTTGGCTGCCGCCGAAATCTGCCGCGCCGTGAGGCTGCGCCCTATCACCGTGAGGATGTAGCGGTTTTTGCCCTGCTGGCCCACCCAGGCCTCGTATTCGTCGTCGCCCACAGGCTCGAAGCCTATCTGCACGTTCAGTTCGGAAGCCTTGAAAAGCAGTTCCTTCATTACCTGCCCGGCCGACACGTCGTCTATGCGTATCAGTATGCCGAGCGAAAGGGTGCTGTGGATGTCGGCCTGGCCGATGTCGAGGATATTGGCGCCGTAGCGCGCAAGGATTTCCATTACCGAAGCCGTGAGCCCCGGGCGGTCTTTGCCTGTTATGCGTATGAGGATCTGCTCCTCTTTTTTCTCGGTAGTAAGCATGATGTTTTCGAAATAAATGCGAATATAGGCAAAAATTCGGTAAGGAAAGCCCGAAAGTGGCCGCCGGTTGGGAGCGAACGGGAAAAAATTCGTACTTTTGGCGGAATAATGCGTAAAGCGCCAAATTATAGTGACAAAATAACGGCCTGCAGATGGAACTGATAGTCGACATCGGAAACTCTTCGGCAAAGATTGCAATATTCAAAGGCAGCAAGGTGGTGTTTCACGACACGTGCCGCAACGACTACCTCAAGCCGCTCGACGACATACTGGAAAACTTTCCCGTGAGCAGCAGCATAGTGTCGACCGTGGCCGGGCTGAAAGGAAAGGTGGGGCCGCAGCTCAGGGCCGTAGGGCTTCCCACGGTGCTGCTCAACGACGCCACAACCCCCGAGTTCAACAAGCTCTACGGCCTGCCCTCGACTATGGGAAGCGACCGCCTGGGGGCCATAGTGGCAGCCGTCACGAAATTTCCCGACCGCAACATACTGGTCATCGACAACGGCAGCTGCATCACATACGAGTTCATAGCCTCGAGCGGAAAGTACCTCGGCGGAAACATCTCGCCGGGCATTTACATGAGGCTGCAGGCAATGCATACGTGGACTTCGCTGCTGCCCATCGTCGACATCGACGGCCCCATGCCCGAAATTGGCTACGACACCTACACCGCCATGCGCTCGGGTGCCGTGAGCGGCGTAAACCACGAAGTGGAAGGATACATAAGGCATACGCTGGCAACGTATCCCGACCTTTTGACAATAATAACCGGAGGGGCCGAAACCGAAATATCGGTGAAAGGCGCCGAAATAATCTACGACAAATACCTCGTGTTTGAAGGCCTGCGCGAAATCTTGCTCAGGGCACAGCGCGAAACCCCCTACAACAGTCTACAACCATAATCAGTATATGAACAAAACAACGAAAATATACGGCACGCTGCTGGCTGCGGCAATGGCTGCAATGCCGGCGGGCTCCGCAGCGCAGAACACCACCAACTCACCGTATTCGCGCTACGGATACGGAGTGCTCAGCGACCGCTCGCAGGGATTCAACAAGGCTATGGCCGGCGTGGCGCAGGGATTCCGCGACGCCACGATGGTAAACAGCCTGAACCCCGCATCCTACTCGGCTGTCGACTCGCTGACGCTGCTCTTCGACGTGGGCGTGTCGATGCAGTTTGCCAACTTAAAGCAAGGCAGTCTCAAGACTAATGCCTACAACTCGTCGCTCGACTACATCAACGCGCAGTTCCGCGCATGGCGCAACGTGGGCATGTCGCTGGGACTGCTGCCCCTCAGCTCAATAGGCTACAGTTTCAAGAACAAGCAGACGCTCTCCGACATCGACGGCAGCGGCGAAAAAACCGAAACCACTACCTACAACGGCGACGGCGGACTGCACGAACTCTATCTCGGTGCGGGATGGCGCATGTTCAAGAACTTCTCGGTAGGTGCCAACGTGGGCTTCGTGTGGGGCGACTATTCCCATACCATACAGGCTGTATTCAGCGACAACAACGTATACCAGTACCGCCGTGCCTACACCGCCGACATCGCAACCTACAAGATTGACTTCGGCGCGCAATACAACACTTTGGTTTCGAAAAAGGACATGCTTACCTTCGGCGCAACCTACAGCCTGGGCCACGGCATCGATTCCAAGGCAAAATTCATAAGCCAGGTGGCCAACAGCACCGGCTCGGTGTCGACAGGCGACACGGTGACGGTTAACAACGCCTTCGAATTGCCCCACAGCGTCAGCGCCGGAGTGATGTGGAACCACAACGACAAATGGAAAGTGGGGCTCGACTATTCGCTCGAGCTTTGGAAAAACACCAAATTCCCGCAGCTTTCCACGCAAGACGGCACAAATACGTACGCATCCTCTACCGGAGCGTTCAACAACCGCCACCGCATCGCCCTCGGAGCCGAGTATCTGCCCAACACCCTCGGCGTGAAATACCGCGACCACATACGCTACCGCGCCGGTGTGAGCTACGGCAATTCCTACGTCAAGGCAAACTCGCAGGATGCCGCCCGCGACATTCTCGTTACCGCCGGAGTGGGGCTTCCCATTGCAAATATAATAAACAACCGCTCGGTGCTCAATGTCTCGGCACAATGGGAAAACATCAAGCCTAAAGGCCCCGGCTCGATAACCGAAAACTACGTGCGCATCTGCATAGGCATCACCTTCAACGAGAGCTGGTTCCAAAAATGGAAATTCAAGTAAGGCATCTTCTCGGAATTGCCTTGGCGGCAGTTCTCGTTGCGGCATGCGACCACAGCGAGAAACCTACGCTTCCGGCGCTCAAAAACCGCGAAAAGATACCCATAATGTCTACGCGCGGCGTTTCGAAGCTTATCTCCGACTCGGGAGTGATAAAGTATAAAATCATAGCCGAAACGTGGCAGGTTTACGACCGCACAAAACCGCAGAAGCAAACTTTCCCCGACGGCATCTTCATGATAAAATACGACTCGCGTTTTAAGGTTGAAATGTATCTCACTGCCGACACCGCATACTGGTACGACCAGAACCTGTGGGAGTTGCGCGGGCGTGTGGAAATGCAGAAAAGCAACGGCACGTCGTGCCACACCGAAGAGCTGTTTTGGGACATGGGCAAGCACGAAATCTATTCCAGCCGCTTCGTGAGCCTCGTGACGCCGCAGCAGGACCTGCGCGGAACCGGCTTCCGCTCCGACGAAGAGTTGTCGAAATACGAAGTAATCAACTCGGCAGGCTCGTTCCCCGTGCCCGAAGAAAAGAAGCAGGAAGACACCGTGGTGCGCCAGCCCGACATACCGGGAGGAAACGCGCAGGTGCCAATAGCTTCAAAGCCAGCCGACAAAACACCGCAACCCGCAAAATAAAACAGCCTGCCGCGGCATGCTTGTTCCGGCAAACAAAAATGTGGACTAAAAATGTACGCAGTTTTTACTGATTTTTATATCTTTGCACGTATTTCAAAATCAAAGCAACACGATGAAGCAAGGGCAAAAAAGCCTTGAAACGCGTTAAGTTCTTGCAAATCAATACCGAAATAAAAAGTAATATATAATGGCAGCAATTCAAACTATCAGAAAATGGAGCGTAGCCCTATTGGTGATAATAGGCATCGGTCTTTTCTCATTCATTGCGGAAGACTTTTTCCGCGTATTCGACACACTTTTCGGCGAAGACAAACGCCATGTAGGTCAGGTTTACGGTGAAAAACTCGCAATCAACGACTATCAGACGATGATTGACGAATACACCGAAGCCATGAAATTCACTCGCGGCGAAAGCTCGCTCAGCGACGAGGAGCAGAACCGCCTGAAAGACCAGGTGTGGCAAAACTTCGTAACCGAAAGCATGGTGAAGCACGAGGCTGAAAAACTGGGCCTCACCGTTACCGATGCCGAGCTTAACAATGTACTCACGGCCGGCACCAACCAAATGCTTATGTCTACGCCGTTCGTTAACAAGCAGACCGGCCGTTTCGACGCAGCACAGCTTAAGCAGTTCCTCGAGCAGTACGACCAGATGCTTGCAAAGCCCGACCAGGTGCCGCAGGAATATATGGAATACTACCAGCGCCTTTACAAATACTGGGGCTTCATCGAGAAAACTCTGCGCACATCGTTGCTCAACGACAAATATCAGGCTCTCATCGGCCGTTGCATCCTTTCGAATCCCGTTTCGGCAAAGCTCGCCTACGAAGGTGTGGCTTCGAAAACCACAGCCGCTGTAGCTTCGGTGCCCTACACTTCAGTGCCCGACACCGAGGTGAAGGTTAGCGACGAGGACATCAACGCACAGTATGCTAAATACAAGGAAATGTTCCGCCAGTTCAACGAAAGCCGCGACATCAAGTTCATCAGCGTTCAGGTAAAGGCTTCGCAGGCCGACAAAGACGCTCTCTTGAAGGAAATGCAGGGCTACGCAAAGGAATTTGCCGATGACGCAAACGTTGCGGCAGCTGTAAACCAAAGCAGTTCGCTTGTGCCTTATTCGGGAATGGCAGTTTCAAAGGAAGTATATCCCAACGACATTCAGAAGCAAATCGACTCGCTCGGAGTGGGCGTGGTAAAAGGCCCCTATTTCAATGCAGCCGACAATACCCAGAACATACTCAAGCTCATCGGCACCGAAGAACTTCCCGACTCTGTGGAATACCGTGCCATCAATTGCGCCAACACATCGCTTGAAGCTGCGCAGGCTACTGCCGACAGCGTGATAAAGGCTGTGGCCGGCGGCGCGAAGTTCGAGGATGTGGCAAAGAAATACAAGCAGAACGGACAGAGCACATGGCTTGTGGCCAACCAGTATGAAGGCCAGACTATGGATGCCGACAATGCAAACTTCGTGAAGACAATCACAACAAGCGCTGCGGGCACTCTGCAGAAGATTGAATTCGCGCAGAATGCAGTGGTAGTGCAGATCATCAAGCGCGGAGCCTTGAAGAAGAAATACAATCTCGCAGTAATCAAGCGCAGCGTTGACTTCAGCAAGGAAACCTATTCTAAGGAATACAACAAGTTCAGCCACTTCATTGCTTCGAATTCCACTTTCGAGAAGATGGAAGCCAATGCAGCCAAGAACGGCTATAACGTGCAGCAGCGCAAGGACCAGTTCAGCAACGAGCACTACGTGGCCGGCATTCCGGGCACAAAAGACGCTTTGCGCTGGCTCTTCGAAGCTAAGGAAGGCGATATGTCGCAGCTCTACGAATGTGGCAACAACGACAACATGCTCATCATGTACGTAACCAAGAAGCACAAGGCCGGCTACCGTCCTGCCGACGACCCCGACGTGAAGAACATGCTTACACAGATTGTGCTCCGCGACAAGAAAGCCGAAAAGATTATGGCTCAGCTCAAGGGCAAGTCGCTGCAGCAGGTTCTCGCAATGCCTTCGGCTTCTGCCGACACCCTCAAGGACATCACTTCGGCAACTCCCGCTTTCATAGCTTCTACCGGCGGCAACGAGGCAGCTCTCGCAGGCGGCGTATGCTATGGCAAGGAAGGCAAGAGCTACGGACCTGTAAAGGGCAACAACGGCGTTTACATGTTCGAGATTACGGGCCGCACCAAGACTGGCGAGAAGTTCGACGCAAAGAACTATCAGCAGAGCGTAGCCGAAAGCTATCTGCGCAACGTGGGCCAGTATACCAACGACCTCTATACGAAGGCTAAGGTGGTAGACCGCCGTTACCTCTATTTCTAAAAGGAACAAATCAGTAGACATTATAAAATGCGGCTCTCCGGTTGGAGGGCCGCATTTTTTATGCGCGTAGACTGTGGATAAAGATTGCTTCGCGTGTGTTGTATGCTGCGTTGCGTGTATTGAGTCTTGTTTCGCGTGTGCCGTGGTTTGCTTTCAGGCGTGACGCCAAGCCTCACGTGCACGCTGCGTGGCTTACAGCAGCATGGCGAAGAGCGAGCCGAGAACTACGGTCATTACGCCGCTCACCACTATAGACAGTCCGCTCGTTGCGCCTTCGATTGCTCCCATCTCCATGGCGCGTGCCGTGCCGATGACGTGGGATGCCGAACCTAACGCGATGCCTTTTGCCACAGGCTCCTTTATGCGTAGAAGTTTCAGAAAACTTTCGGCAACGACGCTGCCGAATACGCCAGTCACCGCAATGGCAACGACCGTTACGGGCACCATTCCCCCAAGTTCTGCGGAAAGGCTGATGCCTATTGCCGTGGTTATCGACTTCGGCAGGAACGTAACAAACGACGTGTGGTCCCAGCCGAATGCCAATGCCATAAGCAGTATGCTGGTAAGGCTCGCCAATACTCCCGATGTGATGCCGGCAATAATGGCGCGGCTGTTTTTCCGCAGCAGTTCCACCTGCTGGTAGAGCGGCACTGCCAGGCACACCGTGGCGGGTGTCATGAGGTAGCTGAGCCATTCAGCCCCTTTGTTGTAGTCGGAGTAGCTTGTGCCTGTGACGGCGAGAAACACAATGCAGATCACGATGCTCACAAGCAGCGGATTCATTATTGCCCATCCGGTTTTGCGCTTCAGAAACATGCCTACGGCATACGAGCCAAGGCTCAGCACCACTCCGAAATATACCGATTGCTGAAATATTTCTCTCATTTCGATTTTCTGTTTAGTCGTATCGTGAATTGTGTTACCGCTCCGGCAGTGCCCATTACGGCAAAAGTGCTTACGATGGCCACTACGGCGTAGCTCAGCACGTGGTTGTGTATCGCTCCCCATGAATCCACCAGTCCCACGGCCGGGGGAATGAACATTACGGGCATTACGGCGATTAGGAAAGTGCTGGTTTCGCGTATGTGTTTCACTTTAAGCAGCCGGCTCTGCAGCGCGGCAAACATCAGTATTATGCCGTAGATGCTTGCGGGAACGGGCAGGGGAAGCAGCCAGTGAAGCAGTTCGCCGGCAAACGAGAATGCTACGATGATTAGGAACTGTATTACGTATTTCATTGCCGCTGGGTGTTTGCTGTTATTGAATCGGCGTATTCCGCAATGAGGCTGACGGTTTTCTCGGTGCCGAGCCGCAGGCTGTCGATGCAGAGGTCGTAGTCGTTGGCATTGCCCCACGTGAGCCCTGTGTAGAAATGGTGGTAGCGTATGCGGCTGTCGTCGAGGTTGCCCACGTATTCCGCAGCCTCGTCTGTGCCGATGTGCATTTCGCGTGCCGCGGCTTCGATGCGCGCCTGCAGGCTGCCTTTCAGAAACACCGAGACAAGGTCGTGCCGGTGGCGGAAAATGTAATTGCCGCAGCGCCCAATGATGATGCAGTCCTTGTTCCCGATAACCTTCTGCAGCGTGGCCACGGGCTTGCTTTCGGGCAGTGGACTGCTGAACGTTTCGAGCGACGAAATGGCGTAAACCAGTTCGTCGGCCGGGCGCTCTTCAAAGAAATCTTCCATGTTGTCGCTGTCTTCGTCGCTTTCGCCGGTCAGCGTCATAGCGCGCAGGTCGCTGCGCGTGTAGAGCGGGATGCCGTAGTGCCGGGCCAGTCCGCGGCCCACGTTTATTGCCCCGCATCCGCATTGTCTTGCTATGGTGATAATCATTGCGTCTGTAGTTTTGTTACGGATTGCAAAGTTAGCCCTAAGCTTGCTGCTTTTGCGCGCGCGGAGCGCATGTAGATGCTTTGGCGCAGCCGCTTCCGGCAGTTTTGCTATATTCACTTTCGAAAGACGGACGCAGATTTCCCGCTTGCGGTGGGGCGCATAATTCCGGTTTTGTTTATTTTTGTGCAAATTTGCGGGGGGTTCGCTTTCGGGCCTCCGGCTAAAACATAAGGCAATGAATAAGATAGGAATACTGTTGGCCACGCTGCTGTGTGCCGTGGCGGTTGGCGTTTCGGCGCAGGTAAACGAAGATTCTCTGGCATTGGTGAAAGCCGACTGGCACTGGAAGAGCCTGGGCAAGAAAGCCAAGGCGGGCCATGCTATGGTGGATATGTTCGGAAGCAGGCAAAGCATCTCGGTGATAAAATACCCGGCCCGCAAGTTTTCCACGGCAATTATAGATTCGCGCAACCCGAACCACGACATCACTCCCCGAATAGCGGAGCGGCACAAGGCTTTGGCTGCAATCAACGCCAGCTATTTCGATATAAGGCAGCTGGTGCCGACAACGTATTTCGCCGTCGGCGGCAAGAAAGTGGCCGACACTTCTCCCGACGAGCTTTTCAGGGCTAACGGGTATGTGGCAGTGTGCGACGACGCGGGGCACAGCGTGGAAATAGCCTATATCGACACGGCGCAGTATGATGCCTACCCTTCGAAATACAAGGCTTTGCTTGCCTCGGGCCCGGTGGTGCTGCATGAAAGGCAGATACCCGAATTCCCCGACGAAGACGGCTTTTACAATATGCGCCATCCCCGCACGATGATAGGCTGCGACAGCAAATACGTTTATTTTGTAGTGGTTGACGGAAGGTTTCCCGGACAAGGTGCCGACGGGGCTACAATTCCCGAAATGGCCCGCGTGGCAAGGTATCTGGGCATGGAAAACGCCTTGAACCTTGACGGCGGAGGCTCGTCAACGGCCTGGACACGCAAGACGGGCGTGCTTAACCATCCCAGCGACAACCGCAGGTTCGACCACGAGGGCTGCCGCAAAGTGCCCAATATAATTATAATGAAATGACGCGGGCATGAAAGCGTATCTTGGCTTGTGTTTGTGCTTTGTGGCCCTGTGTTAGCCGGCGCCCGCTTGCCGGCATTACCCAATACGCAGAGCGGAAAAATTATATGCGCAGAAAAGAAAAATTCTTTGCGGTAAGAAAAAAAATTTTGTGCGCACAGCGTGAAAATTATAAGCGCAAAAAATAAAATTATATGCCTTAGTTTTTT
>CAZDOH010000071.1:0-13078 GCA_964507005.1 uncultured Prevotella sp.
CGCACAGCGTGAAAATTATAAGCGCAAAAAATAAAATTATATGCCTTAGTTTTTTCTAGGAGATGCTGATTCTTTGTAAATTTGATGGCAAAGAACTGGGCGAGTGCTTTCATAATACTTTGAAAATAGAATTCACGGGTAAACAAACTTGTCGATATAAGCAATGAATATAACAGACATAATAACTGCTTTCAAATCGCATCAACTCCAATATGGATTGGATGGAGATTCAAAGCAAGAAGAACTATACAAGTGGAAATTGGTGACCAAACAAAAAGGCCATCCTGACCCTGATGCCAAAGATTTTGCAAGGGAGATTAGCTCTTTAGATTTTACAAATCTATGTTATGGCTATCAAATTTCAGCTGTGCGTCATTTTGTTGAATATGCGCCGGAAGACTACAGACAGGCCTTTAAGGGACTATTTGACGAAAATGTAGATTTGCAGCAACGGGTAGAGACTTTTATCTCTACCTGTAAAGCCTTGTGGAACGACAAAATAAAGAGTCACTTCGACAAAAAGACAAGGGCAATGTGTGACGAGCGTTTAACAAGTTGCTTTTTGACATTTCATAATCCCCAGAAGTATACCTTCTATAAACCCGATGTTTATGGGGAATTATGTAAAAGTTTGGGGATAAAAAAGAAAAAGCCTGGGCAAAAACTAGTTCATTTCTATGAATTGCTTCAACTGCATGTAATACCTCTTGTGGAGAATGACAAAGATTTGGTTGGCTCAATCAATGAAGAACTGCAAAAAGCGGAATGTATTCAGAGTCTCCCATTGATTGCCCAAACTGCTTTATGGAACTGTCTAAACCACAGGGAAAATATACAAACGACAGCAAGTAGAATACAAAAGGAAAAAACTATGAAATATAAAACGTATATAGAGTTGCTTGAAGAGTCGCATAATCTTGTGCTTACAGGAGCTCCCGGTACGGGCAAGACTTTTATGGCTCAAGCAATAGCAAAGGAGATGGGGTGTACAAAAGAAGAAATGTGTTTTGTGCAGTTTCACCCTTCGTACGACTATACGGATTTCGTGGAGGGATTGCGCCCGGTAGAAAGCCCAGCCGGACAGATTGGATTTGAACGTAAGGACGGGGTGTTTAAAGAGTTTTGCAAGAAGGCTATTAAGAGTTTAGCTGACTCGCAAAATTCCAAAAATGTTGAGCGTAGGCCTTTTGTATTTATAATCGATGAGATAAATCGGGGCGAAGCGTCAAAGATTTTTGGTGAGTTGTTCTATGCGATAGACCCAGGTTATAGAGGAAAAAAGGATGTGCGTGTCAAGACGCAGTATCAGAATCTTGTGCCCGGAACAGATGTCTTTGCAGAAGGTTTCTATGTGCCGGAAAATGTTTATATCCTTGCAACTATGAATGATATCGACCGAAGCGTTGAGAGTATGGATTTTGCTATGCGTCGCCGATTCATTTGGAAAGAAATTACCCCTTCTGATACTCAAAATATGCTCGATGGTCTTGATTGCGCTGATGAAGCAAAGGCTGCAATGAACCGCCTGAATAAGGCTGTTACAGAAACAGAAGGATTGGGTGCTGATTATCAGGTGGGCCCGTCGTATTTTTTAAGATTAGGCACGAATGGCGGTGATTTCCAAAAACTTTGGAATATGAGCATCGAACCATTGCTGAAAGAGTATCTTAGAGGATTCCGCAATGCAGCCAATATAATGATCCAGTTGCGTAGCGCTTACTTTGGAACACGGTTGACCGAATCAGAGCATGAGAATTGACTTGACGGACAATAATACAGAGCGTGCAACTGCTGCAATATTCCATCGAAAGGATATTTCTGCGTTGTTTCCTGTTGCCAACAAAAAGATATCGCAACTATGCAAAGAGAATAAAAATCTGCTTGTTTTTCCCGATAGCATAGAAGCTTCTGAAGACGTAATTGGAGATGCGTCTATAATGACAATTCTCAATACCGACAATCCGGAAACAGTGCGTGTCACAACAGGCAACGTGATGGGATTCATCGGTGTTGGCAATCTACAGGTGAAGATTAAATCGCGGTTTGACAACGGGCGTGACGATTACTTCCTGCATTACATGCTGCAAAAGGTGTTCTCGTTCAATCTCTTTGATTTGAATCACAATAATGAGAAAGAGGATGTCTTTGACTTTGTTATGTTTATGTTCCCTTACTTTTTGAAGAAAGCCATGCGCCAAGGCATTTATCGGGAGTATAAGAACTTCAAACGCAATGACGCAAACATCAAGGGGCCTGTCGATTTGGGCAGGCATATTGCACGTAATATTCCATTTGTAGGCAATGTGGCTTACTCCACTAGGGAATACTCTCATGACAACAGTATGACAGAGCTCATTCGCCATACGATAGAATTTATGAAAACAAAAAAGTATGGTCAGGCTGTGCTGAACATTGACAGAGAAACAATAGGCAATGTGAAAGCTATAGTGGAATATACCCCTTCGTATAATAAAAATGAGCGAAAAACCATTATCAGCAAAAACTTGCGTCATAAAGAACATCCATACTATACCGAGTATATGTGTCTTCAAAGTATTTGCTTGCAGATTCTTAGGATGGAAGAAATTAAGTATGGAGAAACCGACGATGAAATTTGCGGCATACTGTTCGACGGGGCATGGCTTTGGGAAGAATACGTTAATACAATTCTAAAAAAGGAAGGTTTTTCCCATCCCCAAAATAGGAAAAGCAAGGGCGGAATCTATTTGTTTGTTGACAATAGCGGAATTCGTTATCCCGACTTCTATAATAGCGAAATTGTCCTTGATGCTAAATATAAAAGATTGGCAAGTTACGAAAAAATGTCGCAAGTAGGGCGTGATGATTTACACCAAATAATAACCTATGTCGCAAACTTGCGAGTGCCCAAAGGTGGTTTTGTAGCCCCATTGCCCGAAAGGCAAATAAGGATACCAAAAGCCCAATTGAAGAGTCCAGCTTCCACTTTGTATATCTTTGGTATTGAAATTTGTAGGACAGCTACGTCCTATGCTGATTTTTGCGAGAAGATGAAAGAGAAGGAAGAAGAATTTCTGGAATCTTTGAATCAGAAACTTTACGAAAGCTAGGCTTACGTCAGAACCGGAATCCGTAGAAGATGCGGGCGCGCCACTTTATGTAGTAGAATTCCAGATGCCGCTCGTTGCCGGTGTTGGCGAAATTCGAAGTGCCCGAAACTCCGGCAAACTGGTGCTTCCACGAGTAGAGCAGGGCGGCGCGCATGGTGACGAACGAGTTCCACAAATAGAATCTGGCACGCGTTGTTGTTCCGGCGCCGGTGATTTTCCCGTGGTTGTAGACTACGAGGGTTGGCAGACATGAAAGGTGGAGCAGCAGCGCACGCCGTATGCAGAAATTGTGGCCGTAGCCGCCTCCGACTGCGAAATTCGTGATGTTGAGATTGGCTTTTTCAAACGGCACGGCATCGGGCGGCGCGATTTCGGTGCGTTTCCATTGCAGCGTTGCGCCCAACATCCAGCTGCCGGCACTGCGGCGCTGCAGATACGACTGTGTGAACGCCGCCGGCAGTGAGAACCGGCGGCCGTTGAAGACATAGTAGAAATTGGCGGCCAGCCCCTGGCGCTGCAGGGTGCCTTTGGGCATGTCGTGCTTTGTTTCGTCGTAGGTGAGGCTGCCTTTGTCTGTCTTCGATTCGTCGTAGACGATGTCGAATCCCATGCGGTTGCCGTATGATGCCAGTTGGTATTCCATGTCCTTGTTCTTGCCGGCAAGTTTCCCCGGGTTTATGGCTGCGCTCAGCGAGATGCCGCGGTAGGCAATGCCGGCGCTTAGCGTGGCGCGGTAGCGCGAAGCCCATAGGCCCGAGAATTCTGCGTCTTGGTTTTCTCCGATAATTCCCGTGAGCGAAAAAGAGCAGTTGCCGCGAAACCTTACAGTCCACGGCTCGGCTGGGCGCGAAATGTAGGCGGTGTCGATGTTGCACTTGAAGTATTTGGCGGTGAGCAGTTTGTTGAGAAACGAAAGTTTTTCGTCGTGGCGCGCCAGGCGCTTGGCTTTGCGTTGCTGCCGCAGCGAGTCGCCGGTTTCAAGCAGCTTTCGGGCGCGAAGCAGCGAGTCGCTCCACTGCAGGAGTTTGCCTTCGCTTGCCGATTTCCGCATGGTAAGCCGCAGGCTGTCGAGGCGCTTCAGTTCGCGTTTCAGCGTTTTGCGGCTTTTGCGTGTTCCGTCATCGCCGGCTTCCGGCGGTATGCTGTCGGTGGGCTGAAGCGTGGAGTAGGGAGCGGGGACATAGGTGTCGGGCAAATGGTAGGATGCTGCGGAAAACAGAGCCGAAGTACCGGTAAACAAAACTGAAGCGAGAACTTTTAAGTAAGTCAAGTGGTTTATAATGTGCATTTTACGTTTGTTTATCGCTTCACGCTTGTGTTTTAAATCAGTGGTTCAGTTCTGCAAAATCGGGAATGTCGGGCAGGAAAGTGTATGCCTTTCTGTCGTAGTCTATGCGGCAGCAAATATGGGTCATGCCGTTCGAAGCGATGATGTAACGGGCGTGCAGGATGACATTGTAGGAACTTATCTGCTCGAAAACTTTCTGCGTGAGTGCAACGGTGGGAGCCTTGTATTCTATAATGACCAGCGGCGAACCATTGGAGTCGAATACGGCAGTGTCGCACCGGCGCTTCTTGCCGCCGGCCGTCAGTTCCATCTCATTGCCCATGAGTGCTGCGGGGTATCCCTTGCAGTCGACAAGCCAGCGCGTGAAATTCTGCCGCACCCATTCTTCGGGAGTAAGCGCCACCATGCGCCGGCGCAGAAAGTCGAAAACCATCGGCTTGCCGTTGCGCTCGCTTATATTAATGTCGAAAACTGGCAGATTTAATGCAAACATTTTGCTACTTTTGCAAGGTATAGGCGCATTGCGCGCTGCAGATGCAAAAGTATAAAGAATAATGAAAACGCGCGAAGATATCGTGGACAATTGGCTTGTGAGGTACACTCACAGGCAGCTTGACTATTTCACTCCTTATATACTTCTCACGAATTTCAACAACTATGTGGATATTTTCTGCGAGTTGGGCGGAGTGCCGTCGGTAAGCTACGAGCCGTGTATGCGTGTTGCGTCGGCCAGCGGCATTACAATCGTGAATTTCGGCATGGGAAGCCCCAACGCGGCCCTAATAATGGACTTGCTGAGCGCCGTGAAGCCTGCAGCCTGCCTGTTTTTGGGCAAATGCGGCGGGATATCCAACAAGACGCGCGTAGGCAACTATGTGCTGCCGCTTGCCGGAATACGCGGCGAGGGTACTAGTGACGATTATTTTCCGCCCGAAATTCCTGCCCTTCCGGCATTCATGCTGCAGAGGGCCGTTTCAACTTCGCTCATAAACGCCGGTACCGACTACTGGGCCGGCACTGTTTACACCACCAACCGCAGAGTGTGGGAACACGATGAGAGATTCAAGGAATACCTAGGCAAGACACGCGCCATCGCCGTGGATATGGAAACGGCAACGCTTTTCTGCTGCGGTTTATACAACCATATCCCTACGGGAGCACTGCTGCTCGTGAGCGACAACCCAATGGTGCCCGAAGGAATAAAGACTCTGGAAAGCGACACTATGGTTACCGGCAACTATGCCATGGAGCATGTGGCTATGGGCATAGATTCGCTGCAGACTATAATGAACGACGGGCGCACCGTGCACCATCTCAAATACGAATACTAGCATTGTTTTGCAATGCCAACAGCTAACTGATAACTGATAAAAGACAAAGCGTGGCTTCTACTAAACAGACAGGACCTTCGTTCGAGGAGATAATGAAGGATATTAATGCCGGGAAATTCAAGAAAGTGTATTTCCTGCAGGGCGAAGAGAGCTATTTCATTGACAAGATAGCCGAAGCGCTTTCCCAAAAGGTTATGTCGGAAGACGAAAAGGACTTCAACTACTTTGCGTATTATGGCGCCGATGCCGATGTGGGGGAGGTGATGAGCACTGCCCGAAGCTATCCGCTGGGAGCCAATTACCTGCTGGTTGAAATTCGCGAAGCCCAGCTCATGGACAAACTTGAAGACCTGGCCTATTATCTGCAGCAGCCGCTCGATACAACCATTCTTGTAATTTGCTACAAAAACGGCACGTTCGACAAGCGCAAACGTCTGGCGACACTGGCGCAGAAGTATGGTGTGCTGTTTGATTCGAAAAAACTTTACGACAGCAAACTCCCGGGTTATATCAGCGTGTATCTGTCAGAGCGGGGAATTTCAATTGTACCGAAGGCTACGGAAATGTTGGCCGGCAATATCGGGGCCGATCTGAACCGGCTGAACGGGGAACTCGAAAAACTGGTGATTTCGATGCCGCAGGGCGAAACGAGAATCACTCCCGAGATGGTTGAAGAGAATGTTGGCATAAGCAAAGATTTCAATTATTTCGAACTGCAGGACGCAATCGCACAACACAACGTTTTTAAGGCCACTCAAATAGTACAATATTTTGGGGCAAACAAAAAAAGCAATCCCTTGCAGAGAACCCTTATAATGCTGTTCCGATTTTTCTCGAAACTGATGGTCGCGTATTATTCTCCCGACAAATCGCCTCGCGGAATTGCAACTTGGCTCGGCATGACAAATTGGCAGGTGGAAAATAATATAATGCCCGCACTGCGAAATTTTTCGGCACGCAAGGTTATGGAAATTATTGACAAAATTCGCGAAATTGACGAGCGCCAAAAGGGCATCGGTTATGAGTCGACGCCCGAGGAAGAATTGGAAATGGAGCTTGTTTATTTCATACTTCATTGAACGCAGACGAACTGTAGAATCAGGAATTTTTTAGCTTGATGACCGGCGCTTCCAAGTGTCGGTTTTTTTAGTTTTGCATTGTTCCGGGAGTGGGGCGATGGGGCGGTTTTGCCGTTCCTCGCATGGACTTTTTTGGTTGTGCAGCTTCGGCATATTTTTCATGGATTGCTGTTTTGCGTAAATAAAAAGGCGTCGGGGGGCAGGGAGAAAAATCGCAAAATTCCCTTTTGCGGACAATGTAAAAACTGTTGTTGGGCGCTCTCTAGATTGTTCGTTTTTTATGACAGAAACTTGATTTGCATTTCGGCTGGTAAGGAATTGGCCGTTGCATGAAATGGTTTTTGCCATGAAAATGGGGGAAAGTAGCTTAAACAGCAACGCTGCTGGCGGGCTTTTAGCGCGAATTGTAGGCTCGCAATGTGGATTCCCGGGGGTAAATTGAGCAAAAACGGGGCTGTTTCGGCCTTCAAAAATCTAGTTTGAAGTAATTCCTGAACACGATTTTGGGGCTTTTCTCTCTCTGTTTTAAGCGTTTTACCTCGTTTTGTGGCCTCGTAGATTTCGGCAGATTTCTCTGTTTCCTGCATCGGTAAGCGATGGGGCAGAATTTCTGAAATCGGCAAATTTTGCATTGTGAAAATTTACGCTTCACAAAATTTACAATTTACAAAACAAAAACAGAGCTTTACGGAAAAGAATTAAAGTTTATATATCAAAACAACGCAAGGGTAATTTATGGGTTTGAACTTTACGTTTAGAATTATAAAAGATTGGAATCGTGAAAGACTTTACTTTTGCGAACTACAAAATATCCAAGTGCAGTTAAGCGCCATTTATATCTAAAAACCAGTAGAATACGGAAATATTCGTAAGCGTTTGTCCATGCTTTTCGGGATTAATCCCGTTTTTTGCCGCTAAAAGCCAAAGCTTTGTTCTATAAGTGGCAGATATAAGGTATTACTAGGCCAGTAAGTTGCAATTGTTTGGTAATCATTTGCTATAAAGCCGTGTATGTGCGGTTTATTGACGTTCTTAAATTGTAAAGTTTGGTAATTTTGAAACGTAAACTATAAATGTGATTTACTATACAAAACAGTATAGTTTTATATTTGTGTTACTGTTTTCTTTTTGTAAAGCGACACAAAGTTACGTTTATACTTGTAAATTCGGCGGAAAAGCCTTAATTTTGCACTAAACCATAGGAAAACTCATTTTGGAATGATGGAAGAACGCATAAAACAAGTGATGGAATCATTGCATTTGTCACAACAGGATTTCGCACAAAAGTTGAAAATTTCTCCGGCTTCGCTATCCAACATTTTCAACGGTCGGTCGAAACCGACCATGAACCATGTTCAGGCAATACATGCAGCGTTCCCCGAAATCAATACCAATTGGTTGGCATTTGGCGAAGGCACCATGTTGAGCGGTTCTGGAAATTCTGCTCCCGGGTCGCCTTCACAAAATCCCTCGTTGTTTCCCGAAGAAGTGCCATCAGGTTCCGAAAATCCTGTTTCGCAAAATTCTCAGGATTCCAATGACGGTCCGGGATTGTTTTCTTCCTATCCAGGTCCTGCCCCACGTGATGAAGAGCAGTCTTCGAAAATTAAAAACCGCCCGGTTGAAAAGCCAATAATTCAGACTAAAATTGTGCGTACAAAAGTTGTAGAGATTCGGGTGTTTTATGACGACCAGACTTATGAAAGTTTTCTGCCTTCGGAAAAGCGAAATGTTTCACGCTAAACATTACTGCCATTTTGTCAGTAGCGTTTAGATTTATAAATTATGCGTTTTGCTGTATTGCTCTCTAAAAGGTGCAAGTTTGTTGAATGATTTTTGAGAATTGTTCTGCTTTTCTTTGTGCTTTTGAAGCGACCTCTGAATAGCACAATATTCAATGCTTTAGTATTCTAAGCATTGCTTTTCCGTGTCTCAAAAGTTGTACGAACTATAAAAGCGGTATGTTTTTCGGCGCATTTTCGGTTGATTTGGTTTGGTTGTAACGTTTAATCGGCACTCACTTAATGCTTCAGTCTCGCGGTTTATTCCTAAATTTGTATGAAAATCATAAAACGTCATCTAATAATGAACCGCAAACAGTTAATTGACATTATTTTCAAGCGCAAGTCGTTTCTATGCGTCGGTCTCGACAGCGACCTTAAAAAGTTGCCCTCATGCCTGGCACACGATACCGATGCAATGTTTACTTTCAACAAAAATATCATAGATGCTACTGCACCCTACTGTGTAGCTTACAAGCCTAACGCGGCATTCTATGAATCGGCAGGAATAGTTGGCGAAAGCACTCTTCGCCGCACCATAGAATACCTTAAGGAGAACTATCCCGAGCATTTCGTGCTGCTCGACGCCAAGCGTGGCGATATCGGCAATACGGCGCGCATGTATGCCGCCGCTGCGTTCGACGAGTTGGGGGCAGATGCCATAACTGTAGCGCCGTATATGGGAAGCGACAGCGTTACTCCCTTCCTGGAACATGAAGGAAAGTTTGTGGTGCTTCTTGCGCTTACCAGCAATGCCGGCAGTTTGGATTTCCAGATGACGGAAGATGCGGCCGGCGAGCGTCTGTTTGAAAAAGTGCTGCGTAAAAGCCTTGAGTGGGGCACGCCCGACAATATGATGTATGTGGTAGGCGCTACCCGTGGCACGCTGATAGGTGACGTGCGCAAGATTGTGCCCGACAGCTTCCTGCTTGTGCCTGGAGTAGGTGCCCAGGGTGGATCGCTCGAGGAAGTGTGCAAATACGGCATGACAAAAGACTGCGGCCTGTTGGTGAATTCGTCGCGCGGCATAATATTCGCCGATTCTACCGAAAACTATGCGAAAACTGCGGGCGAAAAGGCCAAAGAGCTTGCTGCGCAGATGGCAAAGGCCCTGGAAAGTATTGCGTGACAGTGCCCGGTTAGCCGATAGCCTTTTTAATATAAAGTTTGCATCGTGAAATTCATTATCGATCCCGTTCACGGCTTTGTGCATATCGAAGACGGCCTGATAGTTGCGCTCGTGAAGCATCCGCTTTTCCAGCGCCTTAACCGCATACGCCAGCTCGGCGTAGAGGGAATAGTGTACCCCGGGGCGCAGCATACGCGGTTTCAGCATTCACTAGGGGCGTATCATCTTACGCACCAGGCCATTGCTTCGCTCGAAGCCAAGGGCGTAAAGTTGGCACCAGCCGAACGCGAAGGGCTGCTGGCGGCGATATTGCTCCACGATATAGGGCACGGACCGTTTTCGCATGTGCTGGAAAACGTCCTTATACCCGAAGTGAGCCATGAGCATATTTCGCTTGCGATGATGAAGCGCATGAACGCCGAAACCGAAGGCGCCTTGACCGAGGCCGTTGCGATTTTCTCTGATACCTATCCCCGGAAATTCCTTCACGAACTGGTTTCGAGCCAGCTCGACATGGACAGACTCGACTATCTGTGCCGTGATTCGTTTTTTACGGGCGTAAGAGAAGGGAATGTGGGGGCAGCGCGCATTATTCAGATGCTCAATGTGGAGGACGACCATATTGCAGTGGACGAAAAGGGAATATATTCGATAGAAAACTATCTGATGACGCGCCGCATGATGTACTGGCAGGTGTATTACCACAAAACGGCCATAGCTGCGGAAACTATGCTCACGGGCGCGTTGAAAAGGGCGCGGCAGTTGATTGCCACCGGCAACAGGCTTTTCGCATCGCCTGCATTGGAATACTTTCTGAGCCGAAAAGTAACGCGCGGCATGTTTGAAAGCGACGTGGAGTGCCTCGACATTTACCAGCAGCTTGACGATACCGACATTATTTCGGCGTTGAAAGTTTGGCAGCATAGCGACGACAGGATTCTTGCTACATTGAGCGGCAATTTCATCAACCGACGCGTGTTCAAGACTGAAATCTATAGCGGAAAAGCGCCTGAAGGGCGTCTTGAGGAAGTGCGGAGGCGCATTGCCTCGAAAATGGGAATTACCGAAAGTGAAGCGGAATTTTTCGCGTGCGAAAAGACTATCGAAAAGGATATGTACAATATGCAGGCCGACCAGATAAGGATTCTTCTCCGCAGCGGCGGCGTGTGCCCTATGCCCGAGGTTTCGGAAATAATACGCGCCGATACCGCGGCAGAGCCTTACCGCAAGACATATCTTGTTCACGAGCGAGTTTAAGGAACTGCAGCGAAAGGGGTGTACCTACAAAGAAAGCGTGTGCCGGTAACAAAAAGATTTCCAGCACACGCTTTTTAAAGTTGTAATGGCCGGTTATTTGCCGAGGTATTCCATTACGTTCTTTTCTATGCGCTCTTCGGGGTTGCCGTTGCTTTCTTTGTTGAATTTCTCGCCTGTGATGCTTTCGTAGAGCTCGATGTAGCGGTTTGAGATGTTCTCCACGATTTCGTCGGTCATTTCGGGCAGTGTCTGTCCTTCGAGTCCCTGGAAATTGTTGCTCAGCAGCCATTCGCGCACGAATTCCTTTGAAAGCTGCTTCTGCGGTTCGCCTTTTTCGAACTTCTCTTCATAGCCTTCGGAATAGAAATAACGCGAAGAGTCGGGCGTATGTATTTCGTCCATAAGCGTCACTTCGCCATTGTGCATGCCGAATTCGTATTTTGTGTCAACGAGTATCAGCCCACGCTTTGCAGCTATTTCCGTGCCGCGCTCGAAAAGTGCGAGGGTGTATTTCTCCATAATCTCATATTCCTTTTCGGGCACAAGTCCTTGCGCCAGGATTTCCTCGCGCGAGATGTTTTCGTCGTGGTCGCCGATTTCGGCTTTTGTAGTGGGAGTTATGATTGGAGTGGGGAACTTCTGGTTTTCGCGCATGCCTTCGGGCAGTTTCACGCCGCACAGTTCGCGTGCTCCGGCCTTGTATGCCCGCCATGCGCTTCCGCACAGATATCCTCTTACAATCATTTCAACGGGAAAGCCCTTGCACATAACTCCCACTGTAACGGTAGGGTCGGGAGTGGCGAGTTTCCAGTTCGGGCAGATGTCTTTTGTGGCGTCCAGTTCGCGCGATGCTATGGTGTTGAGCACCTGACCTTTGAAGGGGATGCCTTTGGGAAGAATCACGTCGAAAGCCGAAATCCTGTCGGTTGCTACCATTACCAGTTTTTCGCCTGCGATGTTGTAAACATCGCGCACTTTTCCGTTGTAAACGCTTACCTGTCCGGGAAAGTGGTAGTCTGTTTTGATTAATGCTTTGTCCATTGTGTATGATGTGTTTTATGAATTTCCGTTCCTGTCGCCGTCGCTGTGGCCGGTGTTGGCAAAGTCCTTTTCGTAGGCGTCTACAATGCGCGACACCAGCGGGTTTCTCACTATGTCTTTCTTGCCCATTTCTATGAATGCAATGCCTTTTATGCCTTTCAGTATGCGCATGGCTTCGTCGAGCCCTGATTTCTGCGCAGCGGGAAGGTCTACTTGGGTGCGGTCGCCTGTGATTATCATCTTGGTGTTGAATCCCATGCGCGTGAGAAACATCTTTATCTGTGCCGATGTGGTGTTTTGCGCCTCGTCGAGTATTACCACGGCGTCGCTTAGCGTACGCCCGCGCATGAAAGCCAGCGGGGCTATCTGTATTGTGCCGTCTTCCAGCATTTCCTTCAGGCGTGACGGCTGTATCATTTCTTCCAGGGCATCGTAGAGCGGACGCAAGTAAGGGTCTATCTTGTCTTTCATGTCGCCCGGCAGAAATCCCAGTTTTTCTCCGGCTTCCACCGCCGGCCGGCTTAGGATGAGTTTGCGCGCCTCGCGGTTTTTCAGTGCTTTCACGGCGAGGGCTATGGCCGTATATGTCTTGCCGGTTCCGGCAGGGCCTGTTACAAACAGCATGTCGTCGGCTGCGTATGCCTTTACAAGTTTCTGCTGGTTTTCGGTCTTGGCGCGTATTGGGCGCCCCTTGGTGTCGTAGACTATAACGCTGTCGTCGTCCTCGTCGAAAGGCTTGCGCCCTTTTACGATGTCTATGATGTCGGCTTCGCGAAGCGTGTTGTATTTGGCGCAGCGGTTCACCAGCAACTCTACCGTGCTTTCGAAATCGGCAATAGCTTTTTCATCGCCCATGACTTTGATCACGTTGTCCCTCGCCACGATGCGGAGCTTGGGGTGAAGCGCCTTGAGCATGCGCAGGTACGTGTTGTTGGCCCCGTAAAGCACTCTTGGGTCAATGTCTTCGATAACAATATGTTTTTCCGTCACGAGCCGTTGTTGATTTATTTCGCGAAGTTAGCGCAAAGAAGCCTAACCGCAAAATTTGCGGCCGCAATTTTCGCCGTGCCGGTAGCCCTCGGA
>CAZDOH010000072.1:0-13029 GCA_964507005.1 uncultured Prevotella sp.
AACCACGCAGGGCTTTCCCCAGCATTAGGGAAAGCCCTGCGCATGTTTGCCGCATTAGTTTGCAGGGAATTATTTCGCGAACTTCGCGTTGCGCTTTTTGCCGCCCACAGTCCAACTCACGACATACGTTGCGCTCGGCAGACTGGCCACGCTGCATATTTCATTTGCCGGGAACGTGCACATAAGTTCTCCTGACAAGGAATATACCCGCGCAGTGAAAGTAAGCTGTTCGGGACATTCGGCTCCGAAATGCAGAGTCTGGCTCTGGGGATTGTAAGCCAAGGCGTATTCCTGTGGCTCGCGGCTTATTTCGTTTATGCCATCGGGCTCAACCGGAAGCGCCGATGAGGGGACTAAATACCAAAGGCGGTTGTTGCTGGTGGAATTCCTACTGTCGTTGGTATAGCTCAGCACGCGGGCGCCGTTGACGGAAGAACCTTGCGAAAGATTGGCGGTATGCTGCGTGTGCAAGTTGGTAAGATTGTAGTATCCGGCAGTGCCTTGAGGAACAATTGACCATAGCTGGCGGTCGTCGGTAGAATCGGCGTCGACAACCGACAGTTGCTCGCCTATATTTGTGGTGGCGGTCGACGGGTCGGCCGTGGCATCGTAAAGGGCCACGCCGCCAAGGCGGTTCTGTATAAAGAAGTATTTGCCCACCGGCGTAATCTGCCAATCTTCCGATAAGCGATCGTCGCTGTTTGTCCACGAGCAAACCAAAGAGCCGACCTCGGGCAAATTGTCGGAGGAATAATCGATTGCCGTGGTATTATAGATATCAAAAGCCTTGGCATTGCCGGCATTCACTATGCGGTAGTAGCAACTGTCGGGCGAGAAGGCGGGCGTAGGTTCGGCTGGCTTCTTGGAAGCGAAGGTGGTAAGCAGGTAGGCGTTGTGGGTGGTGATGAACGACTTGAGGTCGTCGACATACTGCGAATACGAAGAATAGAGCACCCGCTCGTTGTACATGCGCGTGCTGATGCCCCATTTCTGATAGTTGAGTTGCTGCGACTGCTGAAGCAGGGAATTGAGACTGTCGACCTTGGCAAGCATAAAGTCAGTAAGTCCACTGTCGACGGCCTGCTTATAGCGGTTGTATATAAGACGCGCGAACCACGGATCGTTCCACATGCGGTTTATCCAGAGCCGCGTTGCGCCGTAACCGACATCGGCCATCAGTTGCTGCGAAGTGTCGCCCTTGCGGGTGTCGTTGCCATAGGCCACGTCGTAATCCCACAACGGTCCCCAATACAGGCGCGGGTCTTGCTGCTCCTTATAGAAATAAGTGCTGTATAACCCGTCGATATTTGCACTTACTTCGGTAGCCACATACCAGTTGGCCAGCGTAACGCTGTCGACAAATGGCCGATACCCTTTTTCGGCATCGGCATAGTCCGACGAGAATAGAGCGGTTTCAAACAGGTTGATATACGAACTTATATAGTCGGTTTGCCGCTGCACGATATCGCTTTCGTCGGGATAATGAATGCGTATGGGAACTCCCTGACTGTTGGTCTTAAAGATTACGCCGTCGTACGACCCGTCAACTTCCAGGAAGTACCCGCCCGTAATGTCGCTTTCATCGGTAAGGGGCAGGTCCTGCTCTATGACTTCCACGCGTTTCTTTCTCACCTCCATCTGGTCGCTAATCTGATAGTTGCCCATATAGACATTGTTGAGAATCAAATCGCAGAAATATGCCGACGGATTGAAAGGAAGTCCCATAAACGCTCCCAGTTCCGAAGTAACGGCGTTGCGCATAAGGGTTTTGTCGCCGGCATTGGCAAGCAGAGTCCACGACTTGGCTTTGGCATGCCCTTTGCCCAGCAGTTTGGCTTTTGCGTTGAGCTTTATGCGATATGGTTTCTTGGCCATATTCCAGGTGCTGTTGCCCCGCCCGCGAATCTGCACGGAGTCGTAGCGGGTTACAGAGTCGTTGGTGTCGACCATCCACACAGTAGCGTAGACATACTCCGTCTTGCTTGTAATCGACTGGCCCGAGAATGTGTTGATATACACGGCAGGCAAGTTAGTCTTTCTCACCTGTTGCGCCGAAACCTCAATGGCGATAACGGAAAAAGCGGCAGCCAAGAGTATTGCCAAAGGCTGCAGTTTAGTAACAAGCAGTCTGTTCAAATGTATTAAGCTCACTTTGCTTTGGCCTTGTTTAGATATTCCACAAAATCGGCAGGGTTTTCGTTGAAGGCATACGACCCGGCAAGCGGTGTGCCCTTGGCGTCGAGCACTACGTAGAACGGCTGGGCATTTGCGCCGAACTTCACCTGCTGCAAGCAACTCCACTTGTCGCCCACGGTGCGCAGCGTACGTTCCTTGCCGTTTATCGTCACGCTGCATTTCTGCGGCAACGGAGTTTTGTCGTCAACATACAGCGATACGAGCACGAAGTCGTTGTTGAGCATACGGCTCACCTCAGGGTCGGTCCATACGGCGCTTTCCATCTTGCGGCAGTTGACACAACCGTATCCCGTAAAATCTACAAGCACAGGCTTGCCGCTGCGTGCCGCTTCGGCCATAGCTTCGCCGTAGTCGTTGAAAGCGGCTTTCACTTCACCATTGCCTAGCCTGAAGTCCTGGGTATACATCGGCGGCGCAAACGCGCTGACCGCCTTAAGCGGAGCGCCCCAAAGCCCGGGCACCATATAAACGGTGAAAGCCAGCGATGCAAGTCCGAGGAAGAGCCGCGGCACGGAAATATCCTTTGCCTTGTCGCCGTGCACGGGTATCAAGCCGAACAGATATAGAGCGGCAGCAGCGAAGATGGCTATCCACAGGGCGAGGAACGTCTCGCGGTCGAGCAGATGCCAGCCGTAGGCCAAGTCGGCCACTGAAAGGAATTTCAGAGCAAAGGCCAGTTCGATGAAACCCAACGTAACCTTCACTGTGTTCATCCAACCACCGCTCTTCGGCATGCGCTTCATTACAGCCGGGAAAAGCGCGAAGAAGGCAAAAGGCAGTGCCAACGCAACGGCAAAGCCCAGCATGCCGACTGCCGGAGCAAGAATACGGCCCATCGACGACACCTCGACAAGCAGGAAGCCTATTATCGGGCCTGTACACGAAAACGACACGATTACCAACGTAAGCGCCATGAGGAATATGCTTGCCAGTCCCGAAGTGGTGCGGCTTCGGGAATTCACTTTGTTGCCCCACGACGAAGGCAGGGTGATGTCGAATCCGCCCATAAAGCTGGCGGCAAACACCACTAGCAGCACGAAAAACAGTATATTGAATACGGCATTGGTAGAAAGGTCGTTGAGTTTGTTGGCGCCCCATACCGACGTCACTACCAGCCCCAGCCCAACGTAAATCACAACGATGGCCGCGCCATAGAGAACGGCATCGCGCACAGCCTTGCGCCGCTCACTGCGGCGGTGAAGGAAGAAACTTACGGTCATGGGGATTATGGGCCATACGCACGGCGTGAGCAATGCCACAAAGCCTCCCAGCAATCCCAAAAGGAATATAACAAGGAGTGAGCGTTGCGACTGCGCCGACACTCCGTTCTGCGCATTCAGGACATCGACTTGCGGCGCCCATAATGCCGCACTGTCGGAAAGCGACACCGCCGCACCCGCAACGGTATCGGCTTCGGCTTTCGCACTGTCGGGCTTTACAGTTTCCGCTTCGGCAACTTCAACACCGGCAGTAGCCGTTTCGGGGCCGTCGGAACCGTTTACCGAGAATTCCACCTGCGACGGAGGCATACAACTGGAGGCACTGCACGCACCATATTCAAGGTATCCCTTGGCAGAATAGTCGCGTCCCGTGATTTTCAAGCGTTGCACAAAACGGCAAGAGTTCTCGAAATACTCCACTTGGGCGCCAAACATTCTGTCGAACTTTTTCACAGCTCCTCCGCCATCGCGCAATTTGCCTGCCAGCTCCACATTTTTGCCTTTTTCCATCACAAACGATGCTGGAGTAGGACCGTCGGCCGGAACATTTGAAGAATACACATGCCAGCCGCTTTCGATAGAGCCGGTAAAGGTTATCTCGATTTCCTGTGCCGACACGCGCTTTGTCGACACAGAGAATTTCACAGGGTCGGCCATCTGCGCCGCTGCGGCGAGAGGCAACAGTATCACGGCCAGCATTGCCGAAACAAATGCAAGCCTTACGCGGTTTGCCGCGCCAAATATTGTTGTTGTCATTCCTTTCCCGCCTTTACTTCACGTCAACCAGTTTCAAGCGGAACACGAGCGCCGCAAACGGAGGCACATTGCCCTCGCCCTGTTCGCCGTAGCCCAGTTCGTAGGGCACATAGATTTCCCATTCCGAACCTTTGCGCATGAGCTGCAATGCCTCGCTCCACCCGCGCATCACCGACTGCACACCGAGAGTGACGGGTTTGCCCTTGTTGTTGCGCGCTGTGCTGTCGAAAACAGTACCATCAATAAAGCGCCCTTCGTATTCCACCATTACCGATGACGAACTGCTGGGCGATATTCCGGAACCGTTTTTAATCACTTTGTACTGCAAGCCGCTGGCAAGCGTCTTTACACCGGCTTTCTTGGCGTTTTTCTTTAGGAACTCCTCGCCGTCGGCGCGGTTCTGCTCGGCCACCTTGCTGTTTTCGTCGGAAGCCTTCTGCGCAGCCTGCATTTCCTTCTGCATTATGGCATTTCCGGCGAGCGCAGTCTGGCGTTGTATGGCCTCTTCGTCGGCAGGAGCTATGCCCTGCACGGTTTTGCCCATCGAGTCGCTTATGCTTTGGCATTTCTCCACGAGGTGCTTCGGCGAATCGGCCGGATGCCTGCACACCTCGATATATTTCTTCGCAAGCTTGTTGAGTTTGTCGAGCATTTTGTTGTCGGGATTGGCCACAGCCGCCTCTTCTATGCTCAGTTGCAGGCTGTCCATGACGAAAAGCGTAGCGTTGTTGACCGATGCCACATAATTTAGGGCGCGTTCAACCGAGGTAAAGTCGTGGCTATTGCCGAAAATGTCATCGCGCGTGAAATGCCCGCTGCCGTCTATACGGCTTATGACGTTCTTGTAGTCGTCCTGCATCAGGTCGCCAAGGTTGGCAAGCACGGCGGCATTGACCTGCGCTTCCTTTATTTGCGACGAATCGCCGCTGCACGAAGTCAGGCCGGCAAGCCCAAGCATAGCGGCAAGGAATATTGATGTCTTCTTCATAATAATTATTGTTTTCTTTATTTCAGTTCCAGTTCTCGCGTCGCAGCGGATAGCTTCCACGCAACCATTCAAATTTGTCGGGCTGCAGTTTCAGCGCTTCGCTGTCGCGCATAGGGTCGTAGAGTTGCAGTGCCCTTTCTCGGATATCGGCCGAAGGCTGCATTTCGCGCGGCAATGGCGGAGGAGTTATCTCGAATGCGGGTTCCAGGCCGAAGAATTGGCACAGTGCGGTGAGCGACATGCGAGTGGCGTTGGCCTTCCCGTCGGTAGAATAACCGGCTATGTGGGGCGTGGCTATGGCGGCGCGGTAAAGCAAGTGGCGGTTTATGCGCGGCTCGTTCTCCCAAGTGTCGACCACGGCGGCGCGCGTTGTACCGCCGTCAAGCGATTTCACCCATGCTGCGTTGTCCACGACCTCGCCGCGGCTTGCGTTTACCACCACGGGCTTCTGCTGCAAATTGGCAAAGAACCCTTCGTCGGCAAGGTGGTACGTGGAATATTTCCCGCTGCGCGTAAGTGGCACATGAAACGTTATGACATCGCACCGGCGGCGTATTTCGTCAAGCGGCACAAAGCCTTTCTCTCCGGCATCCTCGCGCGGCGGGTCGTTGAGCAATGCCGGGCATCCCAGGCGGCGGCAGGCAAGCGCCACTTCCCGGCCCACATGGCCCACGCCCACAATACCCACGGTGCAATGCCCGAGGTCGATGATTCCGCTGCGCGCCAAGACTATCATGCAGCATTCAAAATACTGCCCCACCGACGCGGCATTGCATCCGGGGCAATTGGTCCACGCGATGCCGGCCTCGCGAAGGTAGCCGGTATCGATATGGTCGAAGCCTATCGTTGCCGTAACTACAAACTTTACCGCACTTCCCTCGAGAAGCGCAGCATCGCAGTGCGTACGCGTCCTGACCATAAGCGCATCGGCATCCCTGACATCGGCTGCCGATATTTCGCCGCCCGGAAGATACACCGTTTCGAAACCAAGCGATTCGGGTATGCCACGCACAAACGGTATCTTGTTGTCGATAACTATTTTCATCGTTGCAATCGCAATAGGCGCCCTATGCCCGCAGAGCGCATTGCCGTATTTTTACAAAAATAGCAGTTTTGGTTTATATAACTCTGAGCCAGCGCACATATTTAATATTTTATTGCTATTTTCGTGGCCGAAATATATATTTACAATCCATATTGCCATGAACTATTCATCTTTTTTAGGCACAAAAACACTACACAGACTACTCATATTGACTACAGCGCTGCTATGTTGCGCCAAAGTCCCGGCACTCAACATTGAAAGCATGCGCTGCGAATATCTGGAAAGCCCGATTTCCATCGACTGCCGTTCGCCGCGCTTTACATGGAAATACACCAACGACCGGAAAGGTTTCATGCAGCAACGCTACCGGCTGCTGGTAGCCTCGGACAAAGCATTGCTCGGCAAGCAGGCAAATACCGGCAAAGGCTTTGCGTGGGCGTCGAACATTGCAGAAAGCGGTAAAGCCTTTGCTGAATACACAGGGCCAAAGCTGGAGCCGCTAAAACGCTACTTCTGGAAAGTGGAAGTCTACGACAGCCACGGGAAAAAGTACACTTCTCCGGCGGCATGGTTTGAAACGGCAATGACCGACGGCAGTGCATGGCAGGCGAAATGGATAAGCGACGGCAACGACAAGGACTACGAGCCGGCCCCGATGCTGCGCAAAAGTTTCGAAACCGGCAGCAAGAAAATCCTCACAGCGCGCCTTTACCTCAGCGCTGCGGCCTATGCCCATGTCACCATCAACGGCAAGGAAGCTACAGGCACCATGCTCAACCCCGGATATACCGCCTACGACAAGCGCAACCTCTACAGCGTAAGCGACGTAACCAAGCTTGTACGCAACGGCGACAACGTCATTGCTGCCGTGCTTGGCAACGGATTCTACAACGTCATAGCTCCCGTGGCAACATGGAAATTCGAGAAAGCCCGCTGGCGCAACAGGGCGCGGATGATTTGCCAGTTGCGCATAACCTACACCGACGGCACGGTGCAGCAGGTATGTTCGGACGGAAGCTGGAAAACCGCAACCGGACCATGGCTCAGCAACAACATCTATTGCGGCGACGTATACGACTCGAACCTTGAAATTCCCGGATGGGACTTGCCCGGCTTCGACGACTCGGCGTGGGAAAACGCAAAAACCGTTGACGCCCCTTCATCCCTGCTCGTGGCACAGAACATGCCGCCAATACGCGTTGAGGAGCAAATGCCCGCCACATGGATGAAAGCCTTCGGCGACACTGCCTACGTATTTGCCTTCGCCCACAACATGTCGGGACTCTGCAGCCTGCACATCAAAGGCGAAAAAGGCACAAAAGTAACGCTGAAGCACGCCGAACTGCTGAAATCCGACAGCAGTCTGCAGATGCGCAACATCGACATATACCACAACTATCTGCCCGGCTTCGAATTCCAGACCGACACTTACATACTCAACGGCGAAGAGCAGACATTCAACCCGCTGTTCTCGTACCACGGCTTCCAATATGTGGAAGTCAAGGCCGACCGGCCCATAACGCTCACGAAAGAAAGCCTCACTGCCAGCTTCTTCCACACCGACGTGAAACCCGTAGGCGGATACACAAGCGCCAACGACATGCACCGCCTGCTGGGCGAAGCCTGCCTGCGCTCGTACCTGTGCAACCTAATGGGCATTCCCACCGACTGCCCGCAACGCGAAAAGAACGGATGGGAAGCCGATGCATTCATAAGCATCGACCTCGGGCTTATGAACTTCGACGGCATAAACTTCTACGAGAAATGGCTCGACGACTTCGTAGACAACATCAACAGCGAAGGAAGGCTTTCGGGCATCATTCCCACCGACCTTTGGGGCTATGACGACTGGATAGGCCCCGTTTGGGATGCCGCCGCATTCATAATCCCCATGACGCTCTACAACTACTACGGCGACCAGCGCGCCATAGAAAAGATGTGGCCCGTATGCGAGCGCTACCTCGAATACCTCGCCACCAGGGAAAACGACGAGCACACCGTAACCTACGGCATAGGCGACTGGGTGTTCTACAAAACGCAAACCCCAACCGACTACACTTCAACCTGCTTCTACTGGCTCGACAACGAATACATGGCCCGTTTTGCGCGCATCATAGGCAAAGACGGCAGCCGCTATGCCGCAAAGGCCGAATATCTGCTCAGCCTGATCAATTCCAAGTATCTCGACCGCGAAAAGGCGCTTTACGCCAACGGCTCGCAGGCAGCGCAAAGCGTTGCGCTCTATCTGGGCATAGTGCCCGCCGAACTGAAGCAGGCCGTTGCCGACAACCTGAGCCGCATGATTGCCGACAACGGCAACTATCTCGACTGTGGAATGCTGGGCAGCAAAACCATACTGCGCGTGCTGACAAGCAACGGGCATGCCGACCAGGCCTACGAAATATCGTGCAAAGACAAAGAGCCCGCATGGGGCAACTGGATAAAGCGCGGCTACAACACCCTGCCCGAACGCTGGGTGCTGGCCGACGATTTCCGCGACTCGTCGCTCAACCACGTGTTCCTCGGCGACATTTTTGCTTGGATGGAAAACGCCATAGCGGGAATCAACTACGACACATCGGCGCCAGGCTTCAAGAAAATACTCGTCACGCCCCATTTCGTGAAAGGGCTTGACTATGCGAGCGGCCACTACGACTCGGCGGCAGGCACCGTGAAGTCGTCGTGGAAACGGCAGAACGGCAAAATAACGCTCAACGTAACCATTCCCGTAAACTCCACTGCAAAAGTCGTGACCAACGGCAAGGAATTCAGCATCGGCGCCGGCGAACACACTTTCTCTTTCCCCGACAACAACTACAACTAAAACAATATGAAGACCAGAATCATTCTTGCGCTTTTTGCGCTGCTGGCAAGCACCGCCAGCATTTCAGCCACCGACGAAGTGGCCGTAAGCCTTGACGGCAACGACTGGAAACTTTCTTACTGGGAGCAGCCGGCCATTGCCGTAACCTCGCCCGACGCCATGAACCGCATGAGCGTGAAAACCATTTCGGCCACAGTGCCCGGAAACGTTGAAATAGACCTTCAGAAGGCAGGAATCATCAACGACCCGATGGTGGGCAACGGCACCGACGAACTGCGCCAGTGGGAAGGCACACAATGGTGCTACACCAAGACGTTCACAGCCCCGAAACTCGAGGGCGACAACCGCTACGAACTGCATTTCGGAGGCATTGACTGCTTTGCCGACATCTGGCTCAACGGCAAGCACGTGGGCTCTGCCGAAAACATGCTCATCGAGCACGGCTTCGACGTTACCGACTACATCAACCAGAATGCCGAAAACACGCTGCAGGTAATAATACGCTCGGCAGTGATTGAAGGGCAGAAGCATCTCATCGGGCAGTTTGCCATGGCGCAGTTTGCCTGCGACGAAAGCGTATGGTCGCGCAAGGCGCCCCACATGTACGGCTGGGACATAATGCCGCGCCTGGTGAGCGCCGGACTGTGGAAAAGCGTTGAACTGCGCACAATAAAGCCGGCGCGCATACGCGACGTGAACTACGTGACCATCAACGTCGATCCGTCGGGACCGAGAGCATGGATGCATGCCGACGTGCAGGTTTCGCTGCCGTTCAAAAAACTTGAAAAAGCCAACGTGAAGGTCACACTCTCGCGTAAAGGCAAAGTGGTATACAACGCGCAGACCAGGATGTGGAGCCCCACGTTCAGATTCGGCATATACCTTGACAACGTTGACCTGTGGTGGCCGCGCGGATACGGCGAACCCGCACTCTACGATGCCTGCGTGCAGATTATCGACGAAGACGGCACTGTGCTCGACACCGACAGGCGCAAAATAGGCTTCCGCACCGTAAGGCTTAACATGGACCCCGTGAACAACCTGCCCGAAAAGCGGGGCGACTTCTCATTCTACGTCAACGGCGAGCGCATATTCATACACGGCACCAACTGGGTGCCCGTTGACGGACTGCACAGCCGCGACAAGCAGCACTACAAGAAAATGATCGACATGACAACCGACCTCAACTGCAACATGATACGCTGCTGGGGCGGAAACGTGTATGAAGACGACAGTCTGTTCAACCTGTGCGACGAAAACGGCATTCTCGTTTGGCAGGATTTCGCAATGGCATGCTCGTTCTACCCGCAAAGTTCGGAGTGGACCCAGCAGTTGGAGAAAGAAGTGAAGCAGGTGGTATTGCGGCTGCGCAACCATCCCAGTCTTGCACTGTGGGCCGGAAACAACGAAGACGACGGCGTGTACCGCCAGCTCCGCCAATTCGGGTGGGACCCCAACAAGGACGTTGTTTCGCGCAAGGTAATTCCGCAGGTGCTCTACGAATTCGACATCACGCGCCCCTACATACCCAGTTCGCCGTATTTCACCGAAGAGGTGGTGAAACGCGGAGCCAGCGACGATGATCTGCCCGAAAACCACATTTGGGGACCGCGCGGATACTACAAGGACGCTTTCTACAAAAACCAGAAATGCACTTTCGTAAGCGAGCAGGGATACCACGGCTGCCCCAATGTCGAGAGCATAAAGAAGATGATGGACAAGGACTGCGTATACCCGTGGAAAGACGGTCTGAACTGGAACGACCAGTGGCTCACGAAATCGGTGCGCCGCTACCAGACGCTCGGGCAGACCAACGAGCGCAACGACTTGATGATAAACCAGGTGAAATTCATGTTTGGCGACCTGCCCTCGAAGCTTGAGGAATTCGCGTTTGCTTCGCAGGCGGTGCAGGCCGAAGCCATGAAATTCTTCATAGAGATGTACCGCGGACAGAAATGGGACCGCACTGGAATACTTTGGTGGAACCTGCGCGACGGATGGCCCGTAATCAGCGATGCAATAGTTGACTACTACTACTCGAAGAAACTGGCATACGATTTCATACGCAACGTGCAGACCGATGTGTGCGTGCTGATAAACGACAACGACGACGGCCAGGGCCACCCGCTGATGGTAACCAACGACACACGCGAAGCCCACAAAGGCACGGTGAAGATAACCGACATTGAGAGCGGACGGGAAATCTACAGCGGCAACTTCGAGGTTGAGCGCAACGGCATAACGCGCATTGCCACACTGCCCGAAATCGAAGGGCAAGGCATAGCGCTCATCACCTACACCGTCGACGGCGGAAAGCCCCAGAGCAACCACTACCTCTACGGCAAGGCTCCGTACAAACTCGATGACTACAAGAAGTGGCTGAAGAAAACCAAACTTTTCAACTTGGCTGCATACTGATAAATCGCATCAACAGAATAAAAATCCGCAATGCCTACCGAACCGGGCATTGCGGATTTTTATTGTCAAATGGCTTTCGGCCAAAAGCCGCGGCAAAGCGGGCTCACTGCCTTGCTAGAATTCTTCCATATCGCGGTCGAGGCGTCCACGCCAGAGATACTTGCGCGTTTCGTGCACTATGATGCCGTTGAGCAGGAGCAGCGAGATTAGGTTGGGAATGGCCATAAGGGCGTTCATGCAGTCGGCCAGGTTCCACACGATGGAAAGGTTTACCACGCTGCCCACAAACACGGTGCAGATGTAAACTATGCGGTAGGCCAGCATCCATTTCCTTCCCTTAAGGTATTCCACTGCCCGTTCGCCGTAATAGCTCCAGCCTACAGTAGTGCTGAAAGCGAAGGTGAACAGTCCGATGGCAAGCATGGGCATTCCCACAACGGGAATCTTGCTGAAGGCATCGCGCGTCAGGGTAGCGCCATTGCTGAAGTCAATGTCGGGATAGGCAAGTATGCTGCTCACCACCACAATTCCCGTGAGGGCGCAGATGACTACCGTATCCCAAAACGTGCCTGTGGACGAAACGAGAGCCTGGCGTACAGGATTGCGCGTCTGGGCGGCAGCCGCCACGATGGGCGCCGAGCCAAGTCCCGACTCGTTGGAGAACAAACCGCGGGCAATGCCGTAGCGGGCCGCAAGCATCACGCTTGCACCGACGAAACCGCCGCCCGCAGCCTCGGGACGGAAAGCCGACTCGCAGATGAGGCACAGGGCCGGCCACACATAGTGGCTGTTGATGACAAGAAGTATTACGCATCCCACAACATAGAACAGCGCCATGAAAGGCACTAACATGCCGCACACACGGGATATGCTTTTCACGCCTCCAACCACTACGGCAGCCACCAGCGCCGTGACAACGACGCCCGACACCCACGGCGAGATGCCGTAGCTGCCTGCCGCGAGAGTGGAAATGGCATTGGCCTGCACCGTACTGCCGATGCCGAAAGCCGCGAAGGCAGTAAACACAGAAAAAAGCACGCCGAGCCATTTGCAGCCGAGCCCGCGTTCAAGCGCATACATGGGGCCGCCCAGCATACGGCCGTCGGGAGTCTTCACACGGTATTTTATAGCCAGCAGACCCTCGGCATACTTGGTGGCTATGCCGAACACGCCGGTGAGCCAGCACCACAACACGGCGCCGGGCCCGCCAAGGGCAATGGCAGTGGCCACACCAATGATATTGCCGGTGCCTATGGTTGCGGCAAGGGCAGTAGCCAGCGAGCCGAACTGCGACACGTCGCCGGCCGCGCCAGGGTCGCGCTGAACCGAAAGCTTTATTGCGGTAAAAATCCTAAGCTGCGGAAAACGCAGACGGATGGTCAAGAAGATGTGGGTGCCCAGCAGGAGAATTATCATGGGCCAGCCCCACAACAAAGAACTCACATTGCTTACAAGAGTTTCTATCGTTTCCATGTTTGCCTATACATTTAAATGCAAAAATACAATATTCCGTGTTAACAGTGTACACAACGACACTTTATGCGCATTATAGCAGCAAAAAGGGAATATGCCACAACCGGAA
>CAZDOH010000073.1:0-12982 GCA_964507005.1 uncultured Prevotella sp.
GCCGGAAGAGACGGGCGCGAAGGCAACTGCATAGGCTTCTTCTCTACCGACGACCTCAGGCGGCTGGAAAAGCTCATGGAATGGAAGCCCATAGCCGAACAGGAAATAGGAAAGCAACTGCTGCGGGCCATGACCAACTACGCCGAAAGCACGGTGTGCCGGCGAAAGCTGCTGATGCACTACTTCGGCGAAGAATATCCCAGCGACAACTGCGGCAACTGCGACAACTGCCTGCACCCGAAAGAGAAAATCGACGCACAGGAACAGCTGCTCAATGTGCTGCTGACCATACAACTTACGAAAGAAAACTTTAAGGACGACTATATCAAAGACGTGCTCCACGGACGCGAGACGCAAGACACCACCGAACGGCACCACGACAGCCTGGAAACCTTCGGAATATACGAAGACGAAGACGACTGCATAATCAACGCAGTGATAATCCAGGCCGAGCTCAACGGATACATCGAGAGAAGCGTGGAAGACTTCGGAGTGCTGAAGCTCACCGACAAAGGGCACAGGTTCATCAAAAAGCCAACAACTTTTATGATAACGAAAGACAACGAATTCAACGAAGAGGAAAGCGACGCTGCTATTCACGACGGCGGAGCAAATGCCGTAGACCCGGCACTCTACCAAATGCTATGTGATTTAAGGAAGGAACTGAGCAAAAAGCTCGACATACCGCCCTACGTGATTTTCCAGGACCAGTCGCTCGAGGCTATGGCCACCATCTACCCCGTAACCATCGACGAACTGCAGAACATACCCGGAGTGGGAGCCGGCAAGGCACGCCGCTACGGCGCCGAGTTCTGCGAACTGATAAGGCACTGGTGCGAAGACAACGAAATAGAGCGCCCCGAAGACATGAGGGTGCGCATGGTGGCGAAGAAATCGAAGGTGAAAGTGGCCATAATCCACGCCATCGACCGCAAAGTGGACCTCAACGACATAGCACTCACAAACGGCCTGGAATTCAACGAACTTCTCGACGAAATGGAAGCCATAGTGTATTCGGGCACACGCATCAACCTCGACTACTTCCTGGAAGAGAACATGGACGAAGAGCGCATAGACGAAATCTACTCGTATTTCAAGAGCTCGGAAACCGACTCGCTCGACGATGCCATCGACTCGCTCGACGAAGACTACACCGAAGAGGAAATAAGGCTCGTGAGAATCAAGTTCATCTCCGAAATGGGCAACTGAGCATTGCTGCCGCCGGCGGCAGCCCGAGGCGGCAGCTTCCCCCGAAAAGCACGAAAAGCAAAAAAAGACAGACCAGCAGAAATGCCACAACGCACTCCACGCACACCGGCCAAAGGACGCCTACAGTGCCCTTCGCTGCCTACGCTGTGCGTGGCGCTGACACTTGCCGCGGCAGCGGCATTCACCGCAATGCACACCGACTGCGCCGCGCGCAACATGCAGACGCTCGACACGCTGGCCATGATCAGCTACAACTTCCACGGCACAGCCTACGCCGACTGCCTTTTCAACAACCTCTCGAGCAAGCTGATCTGGGCGCCCGCAGTGATTGCCCTGGTCTTCACCATGGCGCGCGGAAGCCGCAACTGGCGCCAGGCCGCACTGCTGATACTTGTCAGCGTGGCCATCGTAGTAGCGTGCGACCAGCTGTCGGGCCTCGTGAAGCGCACCGTTGAGCGCCCGCGGCCCTCGCACAACGACGCCCTCAACTATATGCTGCACTACGTGAACGACTACCGCGGCGGGCGATTCGGCTTCGTGTCGAGCCACGCGGCAAACTGCTGCGGCATGGCCGCATGGCTGATGCTCGTCTACCGCAGCCGCGCCGTGAAAGCCGTGCTGCTAGTCTTTGCCACAGCCGTGTGCTACTCGCGCATATACCTCGGCGTGCACTACCCGCTCGACATCGTGGCGGGAGCCATGCTGGGCGTGCTCACGGGAACGGCGGCATGGGCGCTGCTGGCCTGCACCACAGGCAAATACCACTGCCTCATAGCCGACCGCCGGGGCATCGTGGCATGGACGGCCGCAGGCACCATGGCAGCAATAGCGGCGCTGAGCGCATTCGGCATTTTCCTGTAAAGCCCCCCAAAAGTATCACAACAAACAGCCACTGCAATGAAACGCAGAGAATTCCTCGGATTTTTCGCAGCAAGCGCCATAACGCCGCTTCTGGGCAAAAGTCCGCTTGCCGGCAACGGCATCAACGAAGCCAACGAAGCCGCCGGTGCCAACGAGCGCCCGCGCGCCATAGCGCCGCCCAACATCCGCAACATCACCATAAAACTCAACTGCGAACGCGCTTTCTCGGCGCTGCACATCTCCGACACCCATCTGGCGCTGGTCGACAACCGCGACGACGAGCGGAAGATGAAGCTGGCTGCCGGGCGCGTAACGATTTTCCCCAACGCCGCGCACTACCTCGACGCCGCCATAAACTACGCCCGCGTAAACCGCATGCAGCTGATACACACCGGCGACCTCATCGACTTCACCAGCGAAGCCAACTTCGACTGCGCTTCGGCACACATCATGGACGGCGACGTGATGGCAGCCGCCGGCAACCACGAATTCTCGCAATACGTGGGCGAAGCGCGCGAAGACGAGGCATACAAGCAGCAGAGCCGCGACAAGGTGCAGGAGGTTTTCCCCAACGACATAACCTTCAGCTCGCGCGTGGTGAACGGCGTGAACTTCGTAGCCATCGACGACGTTTACTACAACGTCACCGAAAGGCAGCACGAACTTATGGAACAGGAGATGAAGCGCGGACTGCCCGTAGTGATGCTGTGCCACGTGCCGCTCTACACGCCGCGCCACTGCGAATATGCGCTCAAGAACAACAGCGCAGCCTACCTGGCAGGCGTTCCGCTCGAGATAACTTCGAAATACCCGCACGACTCCTCGCTTGCCCCCGAAGAGCAATGGCGCAACCGCGACGTGCAGCAGCGCGCCGACAAGCCCACGCTCGAATTCCTGGCATGGCTAAAGGAGCAGAAACTGCTGAGAGCCATACTCTGCGGGCACTGCCACTATTTCTTCGAAGACCGTTTCTCGCCCACGGCAATGCAATACACCGTAGGCGCCAACTACAACGGCGACGCCTACAGCATAAGGTTCGAAGGGCGGACGCTATAGCGGGAGCGTTCAGTCTTCTTCGTCGTACTTCTGATAAAGGAAATCGTTGTAAGGGTATTTCTGCACATGCAGATAGCGCACCTTGTCGTAGAGCATCTGCTTCAACTCGTCGACATTCATGCGTTCGCGCGCCGAGATGAAGATGCAGTCGGGCCCGGTTTTCGCCATCCACGTCTTCATAAGTTCTTCGGGCGACACATTCTCGGCCCCGGCAGGCGTAAGGTCGTCGGCATCTTTCGGCACCCAGCTGTAGGCATCCATTTTGTTGAACACCACAAGCATTGGCTTTTCGGCACAGCCCAGGTCGCCCAGCGTCTTGTTCACCACGTCAATCTGCTCGGGGAAATCGGGATGCGACACGTCAACCACATGAATCAGCAGGTCGGCCTCGCGCACCTCGTCGAGGGTGCTCTTGAACGAGTCGACAAGGTCGGTGGGAATCTTGCGTATGAAGCCCACGGTGTCGCAAAGCAGGAAGGGAAGGTTCTCGATAACCACTTTCCGCACCGTGGTGTCGAGCGTGGCGAAGAGTTTGTTTTCGGCAAAAACCTCGGCCTTTGCCAGCATGTTTATTATTGTGCTTTTCCCTACATTGGTATAGCCCACGAGGGCTGCGCGTATCATGCGCCCGCGCCCGCTGCGCTGCGTGGTTTTCTGCCTGTCGATTTCGGCCAGGCGCTGCTTGAGCAGTGACATGCGGTTGAGAATTATTCGGCGGTCCATTTCGAGCTGCGTCTCGCCCGGTCCGCGCAGGCCCACCGAGCCTTTGCCGCCGCCCGAGCCCGAGCCGCCGCCCTGGCGCTCGAGGTGGGTCCACATGCGCTGCAGCCGGGGCAGCATGTACTTGTACTGCGCCAGCTCTACCTGCGTCTTGGCAGTGGCAGTCTGGGCGCGCATTGCAAAGATGTCGAGGATGAGCGATGTGCGGTCGAGTATCTTCACGCCAAGGGCCTTCTCGATGTTGCGTATCTGCTTTGCCGACAGTTCGTCGTCGAAAATCGCCATGCTGATTTCGCGCCCCATTTCGCCTTCGTCCTTGATGTATTGCGCTATCTCCTCCAGTTTTCCCGTCCCCACATACGTCACGGCATGCGGCTGCACAATTTTCTGCGTGAAGCGCTTCACGGTGACAGCGCCGGCAGTCTCGGCCAGGAATTCCAGTTCGTCGAGATATTCCTCGGTCTTCTTCTCCGTCTGCCGCTCGGTGGTAAGGCCCACGAGTATTGCGGTTTCCTGCTTGTGTGTGGAGTAAACGTAGTCTTTCATTGATTAGGGAAAAATGGAATTGTCAGCGCAAAATTAGCAAATTCCGCCGAAATTGGGCCGAGCCACGCCGTATGTCACGGAAAATTCATAATATTGCAAGCCTAAAACAAATGCTGTGACATGAAGAAGTTTATTCTAGCCGTAGCTGCCGCCTTGCTGGTTTGCGGAGCGCACGCCCAGCAGGCACAGGTGGAAAAGCGCACCAAGATTCCCTATGCCTTCAAGGAGTTTCAGAATGCCACCATTGATTTCGCATTCGGAAAAGACAAGGTTTACAAGGCAAACATTTTCCTGAAAGACGCATCGCTGCTCTACATCAAGGATTCCACCGTGATGAAGGCGGAACTCTTCGGCGTGATAACAGCCGACTTCAACGGCACAGTCTACCGCCGCACCGGCGAGAAGCAGATGGGCAAGGTGCTGGCACGCAAAGGCGAGGTGTTCCTCACAGCCGTAACCACCATCGACCAGAAACGCATGCAGCAGGACGCACGCAGCGGGCGCAACTCCACGTTTCTCGACCTTCCCGAATTCAACGTGTTTATCGACACCAATGCCGACTATTGGGCCAACGGCGAAGGCAGCTCGTGGCCGCTTAAAGACGAATACTACTTCGTGGTGAGAGGGGAAACCATACCCGCCGCCGAGAAAATAGTGAAGAAGAAAATACGCAGCGACAAGCAGGCCGACTTCAAGGAGCTCATGAAAAACCGCAAGTGGAGCTGGAAAGACGCCAAGTCGCTCGAAGTGCTCGTTGACTATTTCTGAGCCACGAAACAGGCTGACGGCACATTCTGCACCGATACAGACTTAAGAAAGACATGAAACTAAAGAAATCAATTGCGGCAGCCCTGATGCTGCCGGCATTCATGCTGTTGGCCCTGGCAGCCGCATCGTGCTCCGGCGACGACGACAACAGCAAGAAAAAAGAAGAAGCCACCGGAATACGCCGCACCGTGGTGATGTATGTCAGTGCCCAGAATTCGCTGGGCTACCAGCAGTTCAACATCTCCGACTCGGCCGAGATAGCCGCCGGATGCCAGTTTCTCAACGCCCGCGACCAGTTGCTGCTCTACATCGACGATGCCCAAAAGCCGCGCGTCTACCGTTTCTATAAAGGCTGTGCCCAGCCGCAGCTGGTGCGCACCTACACCACCGACGCCAACTCAAGCGATGCCGGCGTGCTGAAGGAACTGCTGGCATGGACCGTGGAGCAATACCCATCGGAGAGCTACGGACTAGTGATGTGGTCGCACAGCGACGGATGGGTGCCTTCGTGGAGCAAAGACTACAACAACAGCGGCTACACCACACAGGGCGCCACGCTGCGCAGCTTCGGGCTCGACGTGGGCACAGGCGGCAACATGGAAACCGACCAGCTGGCCGGCGGCCGGCAATACGGCTACACCATGGACATCGACGACATGGCAGCAGCCATTGAGGAAAGCGGCATGCACCCGCTCTTCATCTTCTTCGACTCGTGCATGATGCAGTGCATCGAAGTGGACTACGCCCTTCGCAATGCCACCGACTACGTTATAGCCTCGCCCATCTCCACGCCGGCCATAGGGGCAAACTACACCACCATGATGCGCGATGCCCTGTTCAAGGACGACCCTTCGGCCATAGCGTCGAACTACTACACCTACATCATGTCGCTGCCGGCCACCAGCGCTTACTACGACTTCGGCATGGCGATATCGTGCGTCAAGACTTCGGAACTCGAAAACTTCGCAGCCGAAACGCGCAAACTCGTTTCGCAGATTTCTGCCCTGAAAACCGACAGCCTGGGCAACGTCAGCATACAATGGCCCGACATGACAGGAGTGACCAAATACGCCGAATATTCCTACACGAATTTCTACCGCCCGCATTTCTACGACCTCTCGCATGCCATGCACAACATGCTCACTACCGAGCAATACACGCAGTGGCGCAAGGCTCTCGACAAATGCATTACCTACAGCGGCATGAGCTCAAAGTTCTATGTAGGCGAAGACCGTACCGGCCAGGAAGTGTATTACCCAATAGACGAAGTTAACAGCTGCGCCATATCGGCTTTCGTGCCGCAGGCCATATATTCGTTAAACGCACAGCGCTGCATCTTCGGCGACCTCAACCTGTGTTTCGAGCGCACGGAGTGGTATGAGGATGCCGGATGGAAAGAAGCCGGATGGTAAACGGACTGACTAAATGAAGCTACCGAAAGCCATAGCCGGCGTATTGCTCGCAGTCGCCGCATTCCACGCCGCAACCCTGCAGGCACAAAGCGGCACTACCTATGCCCTGCTCGCCAAAAGCCCCAACGGGCACTATGCCGCAGCGGCACAAAAGAGCAAGGCCGGCTTCCTGCAATCGGCAAATGCCGGCACGCAGTATCTGCGCGACAGCAGTCTGGTGATGACAGCAGCATACATGAACTGGCACACGGGCAACTGCGCCGACGGCAGCTTCACCCTTTACAGCGACTCCAGCAAATTTCTGGCCATAGGCGGCAACGACGGCGAAGCAAACATGACAAGCCTAACCAAGCACGACTTGGCTTCAAAATTCACTCTTGCAGACGGAAAGATTGCCACAACCTACAATGGAAAGACCGCGTATCTTGTCATGCGCAACGAAAGCAAGACTTTCTGCTTTGTGTACGCATCGAAATACAACGAAGCCTACTTTACTCCGGCCCGCCTGCACGAGATGCAGAAAAGCGGCAGCATCACCGCCGGCAGCCTGGGAGCAAAAACCTACAAGGGGCACTTCAACCTGAAACAGATTTCGCAAGCCATCGACAGCACAACGACATCCGTCGATCTTACCGAAGCAGTGCTGCCGCTCCACCCCATCGATTTCACATATACCGGCACAAGCAACTGCCTAATATACATGCGCAGCGAAGACATTCCGCTTGCACCCGCTACATGGCGCAACGTGGTGGCGGTAAACTCAGGCGAAGCCCATCTGCTGCGCACGATGGCAATCAGCGATGCCGCGCCTTTCCACGCTCCACGGGCATTCACGGCCGGCAACGACTCGCTGAGCTACGCGCGTACGTTCAGCCGTGACGGCTGGAGCACGCTGGCCCTGCCGTTCACCGCCGAAGCCGTGCCCGAAGGCACAACCGTCTACACGCCCCAAATCAGCGGAGACACAATAATTACCACCGAAACCGGCGAAATTGCATCAGGCAAACCCTACCTGGTCCGCTTTACAGAAAACGGGGACGGTAGTGGCGGAAGCACAATAGTAACCTTCAAGGCTAAGGCCGGAACCAAGGTGGAATGCAATGTCGCCGAATGGAAAGCCGGGGAATTTGCCTGCACTTTTACGAAAATCACTCCCGAGGCATCAACCCTCTGGCTGCTCGCCGACGACGGGCACACATTCGCCCCAGCAGCCGCCGACAGCTGGATGGCACAGTTCCGCTGCGGCTTCAAACTCAACGACACTGCCCTAAAAGGCAACGCGCGCCAACAACGCGCAGGAATACGTATTGCAACCGACAAAAACAAAGGAAGAAAATGAAAATATCCGTAGACTTCGACGGCACGATAGTGGAACACCGCTATCCGCAGATAGGCAAAGAAATGCCGTTTGCCACACTTACTCTGAAAAAACTCATAAGCGAAGGACATGCCTTGGTGCTGAACACCGTGCGCGAAGGGAAACTGCTTGACGAAGCCGTGGAATGGTGCCGCGAAAGAGGCGTGGAATTCTTTGCCGTGAACTGCAACTACCCCGAAGAAACGCCTTCCTCACCCGACTACTCGCGCAAAATCAAAGCCGACTATTACATCGACGACCGCAATCTTGGCGGACTGCCCGATTGGGGCGTAATCTACGAAATGGTGAGGACGGGCAAATCGTTTGCCGACCTGGCGCTTGAAGGCAGCAGCACACCCAAGCCGGCAAAACGGCACTGGTGGCAATTCTGACCAAGCTTGTTTTCTGCCGTGCAGAAACGGGGAAAAAGTTACTATTGTAACCTTTTCGATAATTCCATCTCTTCTTTGCAGCAATCCCAAGAATTGCAAAAATTCCGCGCTTTTGTGCAATAATCAGAAGGAAAATTCTTATTTTTGCACGGTAATATAGCCCATGCCTTATACAAGGCTGGCAAAACAACCCTGAAACATAATACAACAGAGATATGAGTCTTCAAACTGAAAAGATTAGAGAATTAGTAGAAAAGCGCGCCAAAGCCCGCATAGGCGGCGGCGAGAAAGCCATAGAAAAACAACATGCAAAGGGCAAGCTTACCGCCCGCGAACGCATCGCGCTGCTGCTCGATGCAGGCAGTTTCGAGGAGTTCGACATGTTCAAGCTTCACCGTTGCCACAACTTCGGCATGGAGAAGAAGCAGTACCTCGGCGACGGTGTAGTAACCGGTAGCGGTACCATCAACGGTCGCCTTGTATATGTCTATGCTCAGGATTTCACCGTAAACGGCGGTTCGCTGAGCGTTACCATGGCCGAAAAAATCTGCAAAGTGCAGGATATGGCGCTCAAGATGGGGGCGCCCTGCATTGCCATCAATGACTCGGGCGGTGCACGCATCCAGGAAGGCATTGATTCTCTTGCAGGATTCGGCGAAATCTTCCAGCGTAACATCGAGAGCTCGGGCGTAGTGCCCCAGATTTCCATGATCTGCGGTCCCTGCGCCGGCGGTGCCGTTTACTCGCCCGCCCTCACCGACTTTGTGGTCATGCTCGAAGGCGTTTCGTACATGTTCCTCACTGGCCCCAAAGTGGTAAAGACAGTTACCGGCGAAGACGTGACATCGGAAGACCTCGGCGGCGCATCAGTGCACGGCTCAAAAAGCGGTGTGGCACACTTCACTGCCGAAACCGAAGAAGAGGCTGCTGCCATCGTACAGGGACTCTTGAGTTTCATTCCCCAGAACAACATGGAGGAAACTCCGAGAGTGGAATGCAACGACCCCATCGACCGTAAGGAAGATATGCTCAACGACATCATCCCCGACAACGCCAACATGGCCTACGACATGTACAAAGTGATTGGTGCAATAGTCGACAACGGCGAATTCTTTGAAGTTCACTCGAAATTCGCAAAAAACATCATAGTAGGTTTTGCACGTTTCAACGGACAAAGCGTAGGTATCGTGGCCAACCAGCCAAGTGTATACGCCGGCGTGCTCGACTGCAACGCAAGCCGCAAGGGCGCGCGCTTTGTGAGATTCTGCGACGCTTTCAACATTCCCATCGTGACGCTTGTTGACGTACCGGGATTCCTTCCTGGCACCGGACAGGAATACAACGCCGTCATCGACCACGGGGCAAAGCTTCTCTTCGCTTACGGCGAATCGACTGTACCCCGCGTTACCGTTACGCTCCGCAAGAGCTACGGCGGTTCGCATATCGTGATGAGTTGCAAACAGCTCAAAGGCGACCTCAACTACGCATGGCCTTCGGCTGAAATCGCCGTAATGGGTGCAAGCGGAGCTGTAGCGGTGCTCTGCGCTAAAGAAGCCAAGGCGCAGGAAGACCCCAAGGCATTCCTCGCCGAAAAGGAGAAGGAATACAACGATCTCTTCACCAACCCCTATCAGGCTGCAATGAAGGGATACATCGACGATGTCATCGAACCGCGCAATACACGTTTCCGCATCTGCCGCGCATTGGCACAACTTGCCACAAAGCGCGACTCGCGCCCGGCAAAGAAGCACGGAAACATTCCTATGTAAAGAAACAACTTCTGTAATATGAGGTATTTCAAGTTTATTCTTCTACCGCTCACTTTGTTTGCCTGCATCATCAACGCGCAGGCACAGATAGCGGCAAGCCTGAAGATAAGCGAAGTTGTTGTAGACAATCCGTCCGGACTGATTGACGAATACGGACAACGCTCGGCCTGGATAGAAATCTGCAACACCTCATGGGGAACGGTAAACCTGCGCAGCAGCTACCTTACCAACAACCGCAAGGCTCTTGAAGACATGCCGGTGCCCGAGCGTACCAAACTGATGTCGCTCATACCGAAAGGCGATGCGCGCACCCAACTCAAGGCCAAAGAACGGATTGTGTTCTTTGCCGACGGGAAACAAAATCTCGGCACCCTTCACACCAATTTCCAGTTGGAAAGCGGCAAGGAGAATTTCATTGCCCTCTTCGACGGTGACGGACACACGCTGCTCGACTCCGTGACAATCCCCGCAAGTTTACCCAGCGGTTGTTCATACGCAAGATTCGCAGGACGGCGCTATGAATGGCAGGTTGCTATGCCCGAAAATGTAACGCCTAATGCGGCAAACAGCAACGACGGGCAAAGCGGCAACAAAGTTGCTGAATTCAAGCAACGCGACCCCCACGGCTTCGGCATGTCGATTCTGGGTATGGGAATCGTGTTCGCGTGCCTCGCACTGCTCGCCATTTTCTTCACATTGTTCGGAAAGGCTTTCGCAAACATCAACAAGAAGAAAGCGGAAGCCACTCCTGGCGAAATAGAAGAAGCACCGCAGGTTTCCGAAGACGACGAAACTGTTGTGGCCGCAGTGATAGCATTGACACTCAAGAAACACCTCATGGATTTGCACGACAACGAAAGCGGAGTCATTACCATAAAGCATCGCCCGACGCGGTGGACCCGCACTTGAGGAAACCAAACAGATAATTCGAACCGAAAATGAGAATATACGAATACAAACTAAACGAAGGCACTCTCAGCATAACCGTTGACGAGAAAGCCGGAGCGATATCGGAAATTACCGTGGAAGGCGGCAACATCGCGTTTCCCGAAGGAAAAGAAGAGGAAGCCATCGCAGCAATGGCGCTCGCCATTGACACGGCAATCAACGAAGTGGTACACGACGACGAAAGCAACGTCATAACCATCAGCCAAAAGCCTTCACGCTGGAACTCACCCGAATTCCATTTCAGAACAATTGAGAAAAACTGACAACCGAAACAAACAACAAAAGATATGAAACAATACAAATACCGCGTCAACGGCAAGTCGTACGACGTAGCAATCAACGAGATCAAAGGCACCAACGCCAAAGTAACTGTAAACGGTATAAGTTATGAAGTTGAGGTAGAAGGCGAAGCTGGCGAAGGACTGGCTTCGATAAGCGGAGTTGCCGCAGCAGCAGAAACCGCTGCAACTGCACCCGCAAAGGCAGCTGCTCCAGCACCGGCAGAAAAGAAAGCCGCACCTGCAGTTTCCTCGGCACCAGGCAAGGGAACTCCTGTAAAGGCTCCCCTTCCCGGAGTTGTCACCGAGTTGAAAGTAGCTGTAGGCGATACCGTAAAGAAAGGCCAGACCGTAGTAGTGCTCGAAGCCATGAAGATGCAGAACAACATCAATGCCGAGAACGACGGAACAGTAACCTCAATAGTAGTAAACAAAGGCGACACCGTAATGGAAGGTGCTACCCTTGTAACAATAGGATAACACTTCCTACAGAATGAACGAATTCTGGCTCTTTTTATCAACGAAGTTGTCCGACTTCCTCACCTATACAGGTGTAGCCTGCGCATCTTACCAGAATCTGCTGATGATTCTGGTGGGTATAGTGTTCATTTGGCTTGCCATCAAAAAGGATTTCGAGCCATTGCTTCTCATTCCTATCGGGCTGGGAATCATATTGGGCAACATACCTTTCAAAGCGGCTGGTCTTGAAATAGGCCTTTACGAAGACAATTCCGTGCTCAACTTTTTCTATTCGGGAGTAAAAGACGGTTGGTATCCTCCGCTAATATTCCTGGGCATAGGGGCTATGACCGACTTCACGGCCTTGATTGCCAACCCTAAGTTGATGCTTATTGGCGGTGCAGCGCAATTCGGCATTTTCGGTGCCTACATGATTGCGTTGTTGCTGGGATTCGAGCCCAACCAGGCTGCAGGCATTGCAATAATCGGCGGTGCCGACGGACCTACGGCAATTTTCCTCTCGTCGAAACTTTCGCCCAACCTGATGGGAGCCATTGCCGTGTGCGCATATTCGTACATGGCGCTCGTGCCGGTTATCCAACCGCCATTGATGCGGCTTCTTACCACGAAGAAAGAACGGGTGATACGCATGAAGCCCGCAAGGCAAGTGTCGCAAACCGAAAGGATAGTATTCCCGATTGTAGGACTCCTTCTCACCACCTTCATTGTTCCTTCGGGACTGCCGTTGTTGGGTATGCTGTTCTTCGGCAATTTGCTCAAGGAAAGCACCAAGACCACACGCCTTGCAAAAACTGCTGGCAGTGCCCTCAACGACATAGTGGTAATGCTGCTGGGACTTACCGTGGGATGCTCTACTCAGGCCAGCGTGTTTCTCACACGCGACACAATCTTCATCTTCATGCTGGGAGCGTTCTCGTTTATCATAGCAAGTGCCTCGGGAATCATATTCGTGAAAATCATGAACCTGTTCCTTTCGAAAGGCAACAAGATAAACCCACTGATAGGCAATGCCGGAGTTTCAGCTGTGCCTATGAGCGCGCGCATCTCAAACCAGATTGGACTTAGCTACGACAGTGGCAATTATCTGCTGATGCATGCCATGGGTCCGAACGTGGCAGGCGTAATTGGGTCGGCCGTGGCGGCAGGCGTACTGCTGGGATTCCTGAACTGATTTCATTCAAGAGAA
>CAZDOH010000074.1:0-12854 GCA_964507005.1 uncultured Prevotella sp.
TAAAATTTTTGCGCTGTGCGCAAAGAATTTTTCTTCTCTGCGCAGAGAATTTTCACGCTCTGCGTAGACAATTTTTCTGCGGTGCGCATACAGTTTTTCCGGTTACGTTTGGTGTTTTTGTGTACCGTTTTGGGCGGGCGGCTCCCCGGCTTTCCGGCTTTGGGCTCCCCGTGGCGGTGTTTGTTTTGCTGTTCAGCCTTCGGGGTATGTAGCATGATATTTTGCCGGGTGGGTTCAATTCCGTAACTTTGTGCCATCTAAAATCCGTAACACAAATGCTCAGCAAAAACGACATAAAGCTCATCCGCTCGCTCGCGATAAAGAAATACCGTGACGCCGAGGGGCTTTTCGTTGCCGAGGGTCCGAAACTTGTAGGCGAACTGTTGGGCGCATTCCGCGCCCGCCGCGTGATTGCCGACGACGAGTCGGCCGGGCTGCTGCTGCCCCGGGGCATAAATGTGGAGTATGTGGGAGAGAAGGCTATGCAGCGCGCTACGCTGCTCACTACGCCTCACCGCGTGCTTGCGGTTTTCGAAAAACCGCAGCCGGATGCTTCCTGCGACATTGCCACGGTAAGCGCACGGGAACTGTGCATTGCCCTTGATGACATTCAGAACCCCGGAAACCTCGGTACCATAATACGCACGGCCGACTGGATGGGCATCCGCCATGTGTTTTGCTCGCCCGGCACGGCCGATGTGTTCTCGCCCAAGGTGCTGCAGGCCACGATGGGATCGGCGGCCCGCGTCAGGGTTTTCTCTACGGTGCTTCCGCAGGCGCTTGCCCGCTGTGGGGCTCCGGTATGGGGCACGTTCCTCGACGGCGAGAACATCTACACGGCGCAGTTGGAGCAGCGCGGAGTGATAGTGATAGGCAACGAGGGCAACGGCATCTCGCCGCAGGTGGAGCGCACCGTGACGCGGAGGCTTTTCATCCCGCCGTGGCCGCAGCATGCTCCCACGGTGGAAAGCCTTAATGCCGGAATTGCCGCGGCCATGACGATGGCCGTGTTCCGGGGCAGGACTTATAACAGATAACCGTCGATGCAGGCAATAGTTTTCATACAATCGCATTTCAATGCCACGCTGGCAGTGGCGGCAGCTATGGCCCTGGCGGGGCTTGCCGCATTCTTCGCATTTCGCGTGAGGCTGTACGCAGCGGCGGCAAAGCGCCGCAGTTGCGACATCGCGGCAGCCGCCGGCGATGCCGTTACCGTGGTTGTTGTGTGCCGCGACGAAGGCGAAATGTTGGAGCGCACGCTTCCGGCTATAATGAGCCAGCGCGGCATTGACTTCGAAGTGGTGGTTGTGGACGATTGTTCCGACGACACCACCCCCGATGTGATAAAGCGCATGATGCACCGCTATCCTTCCTTGCGGCACACCTTCGTGCCGCGCACGGCGAGATATGTGAGCCACGGGAAGCTGGCGGTGACGCTTGGAGTCAAGGCGGCCCGCAATCCGTGGATAGTGCTCACGCGCCCCACTTGCGCCCCGCTTACCGACCTTTGGCTGAAAAGTCTGGCGGCGCATTTCGCTCCTGGAACAGATGTGGTGCTCGGTTATGCCAATTATGCCGACGACGGCACGGCAGCGGCCCGGCGCGCAGTTTTCGGGCGTCTGCAGTGGAGCATGGCGTGCATGTTTTCGGCCCGGAGGCATGCAGCTGGCGGTGATGGAGCCAATCTCGCTTTCCGCCGCTCGGCTTTTCTTGAAAAGGGAGGTTATGCCGATTCGCTCGACAAACTGTTCGGAACAGACGACTTGCTGGTGTATGCGCTTTCGCAGCCGGGGAATACGGCGGTGTGCACTGCCCCGACAGCCGTGGTGCGCGAATATGCCGTAAACCTGCGGCGGGCATGGCGGCGGGAAAAGCTGCAGCTCACGGCATCGCTGGCCTATTTGCCGCGAAGGGCAAATGCCGGTGTGGCGGCGCTTTGGGCTGCCGGAGCCGGCCATTTTTTATGGCTCGCCGGCTGGGTGCTTGCTGCCGTTGCCTTTTTCGTGACTGCCAGGCTTCTTTTTGCTGCTGCAACCGTTGCGGTGGCGGTGGCTGTTACCGTAACCGATATAATGCTGATGCGGCGCGTTTCGCGCACATTGGGCGAACGGGTATTCGTGTTCTCGCTTCTGTGGTACGAAACGGTGCGCCCGCTTTCGGCATTGCTTTGGAAAATGCGCGCTTTCATGCATCGCCGCGATTTCACACGCAAAATATAAACACATAAAACTGAAATGCAAATGAACAGACTGATTACTCTGCTGGCAATGGCCGCAATGGTGTCGCTGAATACAATGTTGGCGCAGACGGAAAAATACGTTGACATACAGTGCAGGATAGGTGGGAAGCAACGCACCGGCAAGCTTTTCCTTCCGGCCGGAATCAAGGAAAATGCTCCGGTTGTCACCTGCGTGCACGGCTACGGCGGAAGTGCTGACCCAAAAGCTTTCGACCTCGACAATGTGGCAAGGCGCGAAGGGTTTGCGGTGCTTTATCCGCAAGGGCTGAAGGACCCGTCGGGCAATACCGGTTTCTTCGTGGGGTATCCCAGTCAGAAAGGGTTTGATGTCAACGATGTGGATATGCTTTGCAAAATGACGCGCTTCGTGCAGAAAAAATACAGGCTTAGCAAGGAAAATGCCTTTCTTACCGGAATGTCCAACGGCGGCGACATTTGTTATCTCGCAGCCCTTGAGGGGCAGACCACGTTCAAGGCCCTTGCGCCGGTGGCCGGGCTTGCCTTTACCTGGTTTTTCAAGAAATATGCCCTTACCAATCCCCATCCTGTTCCGCTTTTTGAAATCCACGGAACCAAAGACCATGTGTCGGAGTGGGGCGGTGACCCGCAGGGACAGGGCGGATGGGGCCCTTATCTCCCGGTTCCGCTGGCCGTGAACTATTGGGTGGCGCGCAATGGCTGTTCGGAATACCGCAACGACACGGTAAAGAGCAGGAATCCCAAGAGCAGTCATTATGTGGTGCGGCATTATTATACTGCCGGCGAAAGCAACTGCGACGTGCAGCTTTACGAAGTGGTTGGCGCGCCTCATTGCTGGCACAGCGGTGACCTCGATACCGGAGAGGAAATATGGAAGTTTTTCAAGAAGTACGTCAAATAACAATATAAATTACAAATCGGTGGGAACTTTTGAATTTTACAGCGGCAGCAGCATCCTTACCCAGGAGTGCAGAACACACAGTCACAGGCAATGGGAACTTACCTATATTGAACATTGTCGGGATTTGCCGCTTGGCAGAGCGGGATACTCCTGTGCCGGCGAGCTTACGCTTGTTCCGCCGGCGATGTCTCATCAATGGAAACAGCAGCCGGGCGATGCAGAAGTGAAGAAATACATGCGGCTTGCTTTTGATGCTTCGCTGCCCGAAAAACTGGCGCAGATTATGCCCGAATTCCAGGCTGCGGCCCAGGTGTTCGATGACCGCTCGCGCTCACTTGTCATGCCCAAGACCGTCACGAGCCTTGTGGCAAGGACTATGTCGGGCATGTGTCACGAAACTGAAGCACGCCGTGCGGCAAGTCTTGTTGAGGTGCTTGTGCTCATAGCCTCTTCACGCAATGCGGAGGTGGCCGGCGTAACCCGTTTCTATATGGCCGAGCGCGAACGCAAGGAGCAGCTTGATGCTTATTTGGCAACGGCCGATATCAGCAAACTTTCGCTAAGCGCCTGTGCCAACCATTTGCAAATGAGTAACAGTTCGTTCTGCACATTTTTCAAGAAAATTTCGGGCGGCGAAGTATTTGTGGACTGCCTCAATCGCCGCCGGATAGAAATGGTGTGCAAGCTGTTGCTGAAAGGCGGAATCACTGTTGGCGAGGCTTCGCAGAAAGCGGGATTCAATGCCACAAGCTATATGATACGCGTGTTCCGGCACCAAAAAGGCTGCACGCCTATGCAGTGGCTCGCCGCACAAGGCAGTCAGAGCAAATCATAATATATTATATATATATTGTATGGACAATGGCAAAGTCTGGAAACTGTAAAGCAAAGGATGGGCGCGTTGCGAAGGTCTTTGAATTCCTCGATGGCGTAGCGCTTCACAACGACCGTGAGTGGTTCAGGGCCAACCGTGCGCTTTACGATGATGCCAAAGCGGCTTTCGACGAGATTACGGCAGGCATGATTGTGCGCATTTCGGAATTCGAGCCCGAGGTGGCATGGCTTTCCCCAGCCGACTGCACTTACCGCATCTACCGCGACGTGCGCTTTTCGAACGACAAACGCCCATATAAGATTCACATGGTTGCCTATATCAATGCCCGCGGCAAGAAGTCGCCCCATGGCGGCTATTATCTGCATTTGCAGCGCGGCAACTGTATGGCAGCGGGAGGCAGCTATTGCCTGGAACCGCCGCTGCTCAAGGCTGTGCGCGACAGTATAGTCGACAATCTTGAGGAGTTTGAAGACATAGTGGAGGCTGAAAGTTTTAGGAAACTGTTTCCAGTGATAGGTATGGAGCGGCTGAAAACTGCCCCCAAGGGATATCCCAAGGATTTCAGACGTATGGAATACCTGCGGCCCAAAGATTATGCAGTGTCTACGCCGCTTGACGACGATATGCTACTTTCTGTGGGGTGGGAAGAAAAGGTGGCGGAAATCTTCAAGACTATGAAACCGATGCTCGATTTCGTGAACTATACGGTAGACGATTTCTAGTTCACGCTTTGTTTCCGCGCAGATTCCATACAGAAAAGGTGCAGATTATTCTGCACCTTTTCTGTATCCCACCACGTTGTTGAGCATTGGGACCTGTTGCGGTGTGAGTCCCAACTTTTCGGAAAGCAACGCGTTGTCCATGGTTGCCCTTGGGCAGCAGGCCCATTCGGCGGCTGAGCATATCAGGCAGATGTTCTGGCTCACGTATCCTGCATCGGCCAGGCCGAATTTGTTGGGCATGTCGCCGAATTTCTCGCCGTTGCTTACCAGTACCAGCGACAGCGGCGCCTTGGCAGTGAATTCCTGCCCTTTGGCCACAGCCGGGCGAAGGTCTTCGCTTGAACGGCGTTCCAGGGTGTTGCTTTGTGCGTTCCAGAAGAATGCGCCGTCTTTGCGCACTACGAATATCTCCACATCCTGCCGGTTCATGGCCGACGGGGCAGTGCGTTTGCCGTCTTTGCGGTTCACGCCGTTGGCTGCCCACAGCAGGGTGGCCAGGTCTTTGTCGCTGAACTCACGTTCGGAAAATTCCCGCTCGGAATGCCGGTCTTGTAGCGCCTTCACAAGCGTGGTCTTGAGTTTCATGTCGGGCTTTGGAAGCTTGATGGTTTCCTGTGCCGTGCATGCTGCCGAGAAAAGCAGCGATGCCGCCAGTGCAAAATTGCGTAGGGTTGTAGCGTTCATTGTCTTGGAGTTTTGTTTTGTCGCCGTAAAGTTACGGAAAAATCCCGTAAACATCGTTTGCCGCATGCCGGCAAGACTGAAAATCGCCCCATGCCAAAGGCACAGGGCGACTTCACATGCATGATGCTAGTGTATGTCTCGCTTATTTCACACGGTTTACGTACGAACCGTCGCGTGTGTCAACTTCAATGCTTTCGCCTTCGTTGATGAACAGTGGCACGCGTATTTCTGCTCCGGTTTCAAGCTTTGCGGGCTTGGTGGTGTTGGTAGCGGTGTCGCCTTTGAGTCCCGGCTCGGTGTAGGTGATTTTCAGAATGGTCTTCACCGGCATTTCGGCGTAAAGTATGGTTTCGGTCGAAGCGTCGCTTACCACTTCCACAACATCGCCTTCCTTCATGTAGTCAACGCCAGTGATGAGCTCGTGGTCGATCACCACATCGTCCCATGTCTCCTGGTTCAGGAAATGGTACTGGCTGCCTTCGGCATACGAGAACTGGAACGGGCGGCGTTCCACTCTTACGTCTTCGAGAGCTTCGCCGATGTTGAAGCGCTTTTCGAGTACGCGTCCCGAAACAACGTCCTTAAGGGTGGTGCGCATGATGGTGTTTCCCTTTCCGGGCTTTACATGCAGGAAATCAATGCAGAAATAGAGCTTGCCGTCCATGCGGATGCAAGTGCCTTTCTTGATGTCTTGTGATTTAATCATATCTGTGTTTGCAAATAAATGTTTCCGTTAGTGGGTGTGTGGCAGGCGGGCACGTTGTGCGGCCTCTGCCTTCAAAAACGGTGCAAAGTTATGATTTTCCACGCTATTACACATTGCGTGCGTTAAAAAAATATGCCATTTTTGCAATATTGTGGCGCCGACTTTGCCCGATTGAGAAAAAATCTCTAAATTTGCAGCCCGTAAGTGCGCCGCACGCATTGAGCCGCGGCGTGTGGTAAACCGTTGGAAAAAAGAATATAATCAATAAGAATATGAAACGTACTTATCAACCTCACAACCGCAAGAGAAACAACAAGCACGGCTTCCGTAAACGCATGCAGACAGCCAATGGCCGCCGCGTGCTGGCATCTCGCCGCGCAAAGGGACGCAAGAAACTGACAGTTTCCGACGAAGTGCACGGAAAGAAGTAATTCCTGCACCTGTTCCCCAAAAACAATATTGAAGTAGAGGTTTGGCATGCAAGCCTTTACTTCTTTTGTGTTTTATGCTTATCTTTGTGCGGATATAAATTGCTCTGCCGATGAAACTCAAGGAATTCTTTTCCAAACTGCTAGGTCGCTATCTGTGGGGAAACCTGCTGGCCATGGCGGCAGTGCTGGCATTGCTTGTGTTCCTGACTTTCAAGGGGCTTGACGTGTATTCGCATCACGGCGAAGAGATAACCGTGCCGCAGCTCAAGGGGCTGGCGCTCGAAGATGCCCAGCACCGTCTCAGTCTGTTGGGGCTGGAGTGTGTCGTGGCCGATTCGGGCTACGTTACGCGCTATCCCGCAGGCACCGTGCTCGACCAGGGCATAGAAGCGGGGGCCAGAGTGAAGTCGGGGCGCGAAGTGACGCTCACCGTCAACGCTTCGGCGCCTCCTACAATCGTCATGCCCGACCTTGCCGACAACAGTTCGTTGCGCGAGGCACAGTCGCGCCTCGAAGCGCTTGGGTTCAGCCTTACTCCTCCCGAATACATCAACGGTGAAAAGGAATGGGTGTACGGCGTGAAATCGGGCGGGGCAAACGTTGCAGCCGGTACGCGCGTCTCGGTAAAGGCAAGGCTCACACTGGTGGTGGGAAACGGCATGACCGATGAGGATCTTCTGGACGAAGACTCACTTGACGGTGGATTGGATTACGGTGACGACGTGGTTTTAGACGACATACTGAGCGATGGAGATATCTTGGAGTAAAAGACTCTGCGACGAGTATACATCCGACGACTGCATTGATGACGACGGCGATGCCGGCTCGCAGCTTTACGAGCATTTCAGAATAGTGGCCGACAAGGGGCAGCAGTTGCTCCGCACCGACAAGTTCCTTTTCACGCATCTGCCAGGAACGTCGCGAAACCGCATACAGATGGCGGCCAAGGCGGGGTTCATACACGTAAACGACAAGCCCGTAAAGAGCAACTACCGCGTAAAGCCGGGCGATGTCGTGACGCTTCTGCTCAACCGCCCGCGCTATGAAAACACCATCGACCCCGAAGACATTCCGCTCGACATCGTATACGAAGACACCGATGTCATGGTGATAAACAAACCTGCCGGCATGGTGGTGCATCCCGGGCACGGCAACTACACCGGAACGCTTGTCAATGCCGTGGCGTGGCACTTGAAGGACAATCCGCACTACGACCCCAACGACCCGGAAGTGGGGCTCGTGCACCGCATCGACAAAGACACGTCGGGCCTGCTGGTGGTGGCCAAGACACCCGAGGCAAAGACAAGTTTGGGACTGCAGTTCTTCAACAAAACTACCCGGCGGCGCTACATGGCACTAGTGTGGGGCGACCCGGGGCAGGAAAGCGGAACCATAGAAGGCAACATCGCACGCAATCCGCGCAACCGACTGCAGATGACCGTCTATCCCCCCGGAAGCGAAATAGGCAAAACGGCTGTAACCCACTACAAGGTGTTGAAGCGTTTCGGCTACACCACGCTGGTGGAATGCCGCTTGGAAACGGGGCGCACGCATCAGATACGCGCCCATTTCACCCACATCGGCCATCCCCTGTTCAACGACGAGCGCTACGGCGGCTCGCAGATAATGCGCGGCAAGTCGTCGGGCACCTACCGGCAGTTCATACAAAACTGCTTCGCCCTGTGTCCGCGCCAGGCGCTGCATGCAGCCACGCTCGGGTTTTACCATCCCACACTGAAAAAGGAAATGGACTTCGCAGCCCCGATGCCATCCGACTTTGCGGCGCTCATAGAAAGATGGGAGCGTTTTGCCGAGGCTTCGGCTATGCGTTAGGGCTTATGAAACAAACGTAAACAACAAACTGAAACATCAACAGCGGCAGCAACCGCGGGTGGCTGCCGTGCCAAACAAACCATACAGAATGAAACGTACTATAGCAATTGTGGCAGGAGGCGATTCCTCCGAGCATGACGTGTCGATGCGCAGCGCGCAGGGCATTAAATCGTTTCTTGAAAACCAACCCTACGAAACCTACATCATTGAGATGCGCGGCACAACCTGGAAAGCCTGTCTCGCCGACGGAACTGCGGCGCGTGTCGATCTCAGCGATTTCTCGTTCACGGACTGCGGCCGGCGCGTGCACCCCGATTTCGCATATATAACCATCCATGGCACACCGGGCGAAAACGGAATAGTGCAGGGGTATTTCGACTTGATTGATATGCCGTATTCCACAAGCGACGTGCTTGTCGAGGCAATGACGTTCAACAAGTATGCCCTTAACCAGTTCCTGCGCTCGCAGGGAATAAACATCTCCGACAGTGTGCTCGTGCGCCGCAAACAAAAGCGCCCGCTTACAAACGAGCAGATAGTGCAGCGGCTCGGCTTGCCGTGCTTTGTGAAGCCCAATGCCGGAGGAAGCAGCTTCGGAGTGACCAAGGTGAAGGAAGCCGATGCCCTGGAGGAGGCTATACAGAAGGCCATGGCCGAAAGCCCCGAAGTGATGGTGGAAGCCTATATGAAAGGTACCGAAATAACCTGCGGATGCTACGTTACCAGCGACAAAAGCTGCGTGTTCCCCATTACAGAGGTCGTTACCGACAACGAATTCTTTGACTACAACGCCAAATACAACGGACAGGTAAGCGAAATCACCCCCGCACGCCTGTCGCCCGAGACAACCGAACGCGTGAAGAACGAGACGCTCAACATCTACCGCCTGCTCGGTTGCCGCGGAATAATACGCATAGACTATATTCTCACCGGAGAAAAGGGCAACGAGAAAATCAATATGCTGGAAATCAATACAACTCCGGGCATGACTGCCACCAGCTTCATTCCGCAGCAGATACGCGCTGCAGGACGGGAAGTGGGCGATGTGCTTGCCGAAATCATAGAAGACACTATAGAAAACTGCTGACAGCCATGACCATTCCCGAAGAATTCAACGACATACGGCCCTACTCCCCCGAAGAGCTGCCGCAGGTTTTCGACGAATTGCTTGCCGACCCACAGTTCCTCGCTGTGGTGAAACAGATATTCCCGCAAATGCCTGTCGAAGACTTTGCCCGGCTTCTGCGTTCGTGCACCACCAATCAGGAAGTGCAGGAAAAAATCATCTACGGCATTGTGGAAATGGTGGAGAAAAAGTGCACCGACAGCTTCGACATGGACTGCTCGTGCATCAGCCCCGACGAGCGCTACACTTTTGTTTCCAACCACCGCGACATCGTGACCGACCCGTCGTTCCTCTCGAAAATGCTTATCGACAACGGCTTTCCATGCACCGTGGAAATAGCCATCGGCGACAACCTGCTTATTTACCCCTGGATACGCCGCCTGGTCAGGGTAAACAAGTCGTTTATAGTGCAGCGCTCTGCCCAGATGCGCGAGATGCTGGCAAGTTCAGCGCGGATGAGCCGCTACATGCACTTTGCCATAAGCGAGAAGCATGAGAATATATGGATAGCCCAGCGCGAAGGCCGTGCCAAGGACTCCAACGACCGCACCCAGGATTCCATACTGAAAATGATGGCTATGGGCGGCGAGGGCGATATCGTCGACAGGCTCATGCAGCTGCACATAGTGCCGCTTTCAATATCCTGCGAATACGACCCGTGCGATTGGCTCAAGGCCATGGAGTTCCAGATGAAGCGCGACAATCCCCACTACGTGAAATCGCGCGAAAACGACTTGCTCAACATGCGCACCGGCATCTTCGGATACAAAGGGCGCGTGCACTACGCCGCGGCGCCGTGCATTGACGCATGGCTCGCCACGCTGCCGCGCGACATGCAGCGCAACGAACTGTTCCAGACCGTGGCGCACCACATCGACTGCGCCATATTCAGCGGCTACCGGCTTTACCCGGCAAACTATGTGGCTGCCGACATCCTGCACCGCACCACCCAGTTTTCGCAGCATTACAGCGATGACGACAAGCGGAAGTTCGGGGAATACCTTGAGCAGCAGATTCAGAAAATACAGATTCCCGCGAAAGACCACGCTTACCTGCGCGAGCGGATGCTTACGATGTATGCCAATCCGGCAATCAATTTCCAGAGCACCCAGAAGTAACAAACAGCATTGTAAACGAATGCCCGTTTTCGCAAGAGCAGTCATCGGGGTGTGCGCAGCGGCAGCCGCAGTGCTTGCGGCATGCAGCGGTGACGACGATGCGCGCCGCACCGCTCCGCAGCGCATGGACCTTGTGAACCTGGTAAGCGACAGTTCCGGCACGTGCCGCACCATGGTGCTTGACAGCGGCGATACACTTGCACTTTCACGCGAACTCGACGGTTACGACAGCGACACCGTGACGCGCTGCATGGTGGTGTACGTGGCGCGCAACACAAAGCCACGCCCCACGGCGGTGATTTACTCTATGGGCGAACCGGTGACGACGTGGATAAAGAATTACGCGACGGTGAGATTCGACACCGTGAAAGTCGTGGCGGCATGGATTGGCGGCGGTTGCATAAACCTTCGTCTCAAGGTGGACGACTATGGCGGGGCCCACTATTTCGGTTTTGCGTGGCTGGGGTGGAGCCATAATCCCGACAGCACGCGTGTAGCCTGCATGGCCCTTTACCACAGTGCGCGAAGCTACAGCGGGTTTTACAACCGCGACGCCACAGTGTGCTGTCCGCTCTCACAACTGCTGCCTACATTGCGCCAAGGCACCGACTCCGTGGCGCTGCTCACAAACGATGCAGGCACAGGCCCCTCATGGCACCGTATGCCATACTGACGCCGCAATATGAAAATCGCGGAAAAACAATTTTAGTATTTTAGCGCTCCCGCCCACGAACGAACGGAAAATAGTAGTGGCTAAAATTATGTTTCTGCAGAAAACATCCGTCATTCTCGCTAAAATTTAATACTTTCGAAGTTAAATATATTATTGTACTATGGCAGATTTTTACAGATTGCAAAACTCCTTGAGGTAAATGTGAAAGATTAGCTTATAGATACAGAAATATAAGAGACACAACGCATGACTTCAAACAACAGAGACATATTGCAGGCTTTGCTCCGTCAGCATAAAGAATTGGGCATATCTGAGCAGATAGACTACGACAAGTTCTACCTGTACTCAATCATTACGCACTCCACTGCCATTGAAGGCAGCACGGTGACGGAAGTGGAAGCCCAATTGCTGTTCGATGAAGGTATCACTTCTTCGAAGCGCACCATGATTGAGCAGATGATGAACCTCGACCTTAAGGTGGCATATGAATATGGCATGAAATGGATAAAGCAGCATGCCCCCATCACAACCGAATGGCTTATAACGCTGGCTTCAAAGGTGATGGCACGCACGGGAAGTGAATACAATTCCCTCGGCGGGCACTTCGACGCATCCAAGGGCGAGCTGCGCAAACTTAATGTCACTGCAGGTTTCGGAGGGCGCTCATACATGGCTTTCCAGAAGGTACCGGGCAAGTTGGCGGCGTTCTGCGAAGAGCTGAACCAGCGGCGCCAAGCCATAGACGCCGACGATGCGGCTGCTGTCTACGAATTGAGTTTCTGGGCGCACTACGAATTGGTGACTATCCATCCATGGGCAGACGGCAACGGCAGAACGAGCAGACTGCTGATGAACCTCCTGCAATGGGAGTTTGACGTGTTGCCTACAAAAGTACTGAAAGAAGACAAGGCTGAATATATCCAGGCATTAATCGATACGAAGGAAGAAGAGAATGTCGACATCTTTGTCAACTGCATGACAGAGCTGCATTGTCGCCACTTGAAATCGGATATCGCCCAATACCTGAACTCCACTGCGGAGAAAATGGTCGATAAAACTGCTTTGATAAAGAAAATGGTCGACAAATGGGCATTAAAGCCTTCTTTGGCAGAGAAACTGGGCGATATTCTTCTCTTCATGGCCGACAAACAGCGAATCACTACGGAAGAAATCATTTCCGAATTTGGTTTCCCTGCCACAACTGCCAAGCGTTACATGCGCCAACTCACGGACTTCGGATTCCTGGAAGCACATGGAGCCAACAAGAATCGCAGTTATAGCATAATCCGGAGTTTAATCTGCGATATACCTTCCAACTTTAATACGGCGAAGGGAAGAACTCAAATCTCACAAATATAACGAATTTAGTGTAGATTCGTCAGATTCACACATATTCGTGTTCTCCTTTGGGCGCCTGGTTTACGCGTTGGGGTCTACGTCGCCGCTGTGCGCAAAGGGCGATTTTCCCCGGCGCTGGGGGATGACTTCTTGCGCAGGGCGCGGGAATTATTGCCGCAATTATTCCATCGCGAAGCGCACGGAGGCACGTGGTGCGGTGTGGCGCCGACCATCAGCCCATCAATCAAATCAATCAAATCAAAAATCTT
>CAZDOH010000075.1:0-12771 GCA_964507005.1 uncultured Prevotella sp.
CCCAGACAACCAAATATCTGAAATGAGGTCTAAACTATTGGTAATCAGTGTAAATATGGTTTGCTTGGTAAACTTGTTGATAAGTTCAGAACTTGGTCAGCAAAACACCATATTTTTACTCCCACTCGATAGTTGAAGGCGGCTTTGAGGAGATGTCGTAGCAAACGCGGTTCACTCCGCGCACGTTGCGTATGATGTCGTTGCTCACCTTTGCCAGGAACTCGTAGGGGAGATGCGCCCAGTCGGCAGTCATGGCGTCGGCACTTGTAACGGCACGCAGAGCCACGGCACGTTCGTAGGTGCGCTCGTCGCCCATAACACCCACGCTCTTCACTGGCAGCAGCACAACTCCCGCCTGCCACACGTGGTTGTAAAGTTCGTCTTCTGTGCCGTCGGAATTCTTTACCTTCCAGTCGTGAAGGCCCTGTATGAAGATGTTGTCGGCTTCCTGCAGCACATGCACCTTCTCGGGAGTGATGTCGCCGAGAATTCTCACGGCCAGTCCCGGTCCGGGGAATGGATGGCGCAGTATGAGGCGGTCGGGCATTGCAAGCTGATGGCCCACACGGCGCACTTCGTCCTTGAAGAGCCATTTCAGCGGTTCGCAGAGCTTGAGGTTCATCTTTTCGGGCAGCCCCCCTACGTTGTGGTGGCTCTTGATGGTACGCCCGGTGATGTTGAGGCTTTCTATGCGGTCGGGGTAGATTGTGCCCTGTGCCAGCCATTTCACGCCTTCAAGCTTGCGCGCTTCCTCCTCAAATACATCGATGAAGCCTTTGCCTATAATCTTGCGCTTCTTTTCGGGCTCGGTTACTCCGGCAAGTTCCGCAAAGAACTTTTTGCTGGCATCTACGCCTATCACGTTAAGTCCGAGGTCCTTGTACATGCCAAGCACGCCTTCAAACTCGTTCTTGCGCAGCATGCCGTGGTCGACGAAGATGCAGGTGAGGTTGCTGCCGATGGCCTTGTTGAGAAGCACTGCGGCTACCGACGAATCAACACCGCCGCTAAGCCCCAGCACCACTTTGTCGTTGCCCAACTGGCTTTTCAGTTCGGCTACGGTGGTGTCTACAAACGAAGCCGCGCTCCAGTCCTGCTTTCCTCCGCAGATGTCTACCACGAAATTGCGCAGAAGCAAAGTTCCCTGGGTGGAGTGGAACACTTCGGGGTGGAACTGCACTCCCCAAATCTTTTCGTTTCCCGACGCAAAGGCGGCATATTTCACTTTCTCGGTCGATGCAATGGCTTTGTAGCCTTCGGGGATGGCGGTAATCGAATCGCCGTGGCTCATCCATACCTGCGAGTTGGCTTCGAATCCCTTGAAGAGAGGATTTGAGGTGTCAACGCTGGTAAGGTTTGCCCGGCCGTATTCGCGTGTGCCGGCAGGCTCAACCTTCCCCCCGTGGGTATAGGCAATGTACTGCGCCCCATAGCAGATGCCAAGTATCGGCCAGCGGCCCTTTATCTTGTCGAGGTCCACCTTGAAGGCTTCTTTGTCGTAGACGCTGTAGGGCGAACCGCTTAGTATTACGCCGATTACGCTTTCGTCGTCGTAGGGAAACTTGTTGTAGGGCAAGATTTCGCAAAATGTATCGAGTTCGCGCACGCGGCGACCTATGAGTTGCGTGGTTTGCGAACCGAAATCAAGAATGATTATTTTCTGATTCATATTTTGTGGTTGTATTCTTTCAGTAAAACTTTTGTCAGTGCGTTTGCCGTTGGGAATCTTCGGTGTTGAGCACGAAAATGCTAAGCGAGTAGGGGGTTATGGCGCAGTCGAAGCCGTCGGTGCGGCACCCTGCAATTTTGCTGCTCCTCGGGGCAACGTTCATGGGGTTGTCGAGAGTGTTCTCGTCGGTGCCGCGGGCGCTGCCCAGCACTATCTGCTCCCCGCCGTTTACCGTGGCATTGCTTATGTTTACTCTTGTAGCTACGGCAGCTGGCGAGGGGTTCACAATCTTTACGAACATCTTTCCGGATTTGCTGTCGGCAGTGGTTGAGACATACACGCGGCGTTTCTGCGGAATGTCAATCTCGTGTACAAGCTTTGAGTCGAGGAAGCATTTTACGTGGCTCCCCTTCACTTCAATGCGTATGCGGTATTTGCGTCCGGTTTCTATTGAGCCAGGCACTTCGGTGATGGTAGACTTCGCACCGTTGTTGCAGTATTCAATGCCGTGTTTGGTGTTGTCCCACCCTCCGAGGTTCCACCATAGGTAGTTGTCGGAATCGGAATATTTGAAAGCTATGAGGAAACCCTCGCGGCCCGAGATTTTCTCGGCGTCGGCTTCCAGCGTGTAGTCGTCACCGGTTGCTGCGCTGCAGCTGATGATTGCGCCTTGCAGCGAACTGTCGTTCTGCGTGATTTTCCCGCCTTCTATTTTCCAGTTGCCGTTGTTGCTCCACTGTTTCCCCGGCTTCTTGAAATTGTCCTTGAAAATAGTTTTCCCTTTGCCGTCGGTTATGCGCAGATGCGAGTAGCTTGCCTGCGTATTCCAGGTGCTGAACCCGAAACCGCCTTCAATTGTGGCGTTGTTGCCCTGTTCCCGGCACTGCACGTTGTAGGTTCCCGTGTAGTTCGACATCAGTTGCTGAACGTAGTAGGATGGTGTGCCGCAGCTTTTGCTTGAGTTGAAGCGTATCATGTCGGGCTTCCATTTCTGGTCGTTTTCGTTCACGAAAATAGGAGCGTAGCTTGCCATTAGGCACATGTCGGAATTGCGTTCCGTGCCAAGCATGAACACCGCTTCGCCCAAGGCTGCATTGAGGTTGCCGTTTGTGCCGAAATTTGAAGTTACTGCGTATTCCCCTATATAAACTTTGGGCCGCGACCGGTCGTAGGTGTCGTATTTTTCGTATTGGGAAACGAACCATGAAGGGGAGCGGTAGTAGTGCTCGTCCACGGCATCTACTTTATGCCGGTTGCGCCATGTAGGGTTGTCGGTGCCCCACGACTCCACATTGCCTATTATAATTGTTTCGGGGTAGCGCGATTTTACTGCATCGTAGAAAGCCTTGTAGCGCTCGGCGTAGTGGTCGCTCTGGTCGTTGTTGCTGTCGAATATGTAGTTGTAGTTTTCATTGCCAATTTCCAACAGCCTTAGGTTGAAAGGCTCCGGATGCCCGTTGGCTGCGCGCATTGCGCCGTAGACAGTTGTGGTGTCGCCGTTGCAATATTCAAGGGCATCGAGGGTTTCATCGATGTATTCCCCGATTTCGGTGTAGGGAACCATCCAGCCGTGCCCGAGACCGATGTTTACCACAAAAAGAGGTTCGGCGCCGATGTCTTCTGCCAGCTGCAGCATTTCGTGGAAGCCCAATCCGTCGCTTACGTTATAGTTCCAGTTTACGTTCATGTGCCCTGGACGGCAGTGTATGGGGCCCATGGTCTTTTTCCACTCAAATCTGTTTTTCTTTCCGTTGTGCTGCTGCCCTTCAACGTAGCAACCGCCGGGGAAGCGCATGAAAGCCGGATGGATGGCCTCAAGTTTCTCGGCAAGATCGATGCGGCAACCGTTAGGGCGGTTTTTGTATGTAGGCGGGAAAAGGCTTACTACATCGAAAACCAAAGTGCCGGCTTTGCTGCCTGTAATGCTTATTTTGCCTGCAGTGTCAGTGCCTGTCGCTGTAATTGAGGCAGTGATTTGTGTCCATTGGCTTGCAGCGGCATCGATGTTCACTTCGGCTTTGCCTATTTCGGTGTTGTCTTGCGAGCAAATCTGTACGGTGAGTTTCCCGTCCCAGTGTCCGGGATTCTTTACCCATGCCGAAAAATCGTAGACAGTGCCTTCCTGAATGTTGATGCCCCAGAATCCGGAATTGGAAATGCCGTCGCCTTTTGTTTTGAAAGAAACCTTCAGCGCCTCGTTTTGCGCTTCGTTCATAAGCCCTTCGCTTACGAGCGTCATTTCAGCGCTCCCCACTGCGTTCCATGCTGTTGGGGTGGAGGTGTTGTCTTCAAAAGAGCGGTTCTGAATGAGCTCGGCATACAGTCCCCCGTCGCCGGCGTGGTTGATTTCTTCGAAAAATATGCCGTAATGCATGCGCCCGATTTCTGGTCCGCGTGCAGCAGCATCGATGTCAAGCGTTACGAGGCTGTTCTCCTCCTTGTTCTGCGCCTGTAGCGCAAATGTGCAAAACGTGAGAACCGATGCTGAAATTATGTATTTTAGCCAGCTCATAAATATATTGTAGTTGTACTTTATCGGCTACGGTGTTTGCTACATTCGCTCGAAGGTGGAGTAGGGGAAATGCCCGCCTATCAGTTGGCAGAGGTGAATTCTTCGAGAAAACGCACGTCGTTTTCAGAGAAGAGTCGCAGGTCGTCTACTTTATACTTGAGGTTTGCTATGCGCTCTACGCCCATTCCAAACGCGTAACCGGTGTATTGCTTTGAGTCGATGCCGTTGGCGTCGAGCACTGCAGGGTCAACCATTCCGCATCCCAAAATCTCAACCCATCCTGTGTGCTTGCAGAACGAGCATCCTTTGCCTCCGCAAATGTCGCAACTGATGTCCATTTCTGCCGAAGGCTCGGTGAACGGGAAATAGGAGGGACGGAGACGTATTTTGGTGCCAGGGCCAAACATTTCCTGCGCAAAAGTGAGGAGAACCTGCTTAAGGTCGGCAAATGAAACTTGCTTGTCGACGTACAAGCCTTCTACCTGATGAAAGAAGCAGTGTGCGCGTGCCGATATTGCTTCGTTGCGGTAAACTCGTCCCGGGCATATCACGCGGATGGGAGGCTGCGAGCTTTCCATTACGCGGCTTTGCACTGAACTTGTGTGGGTACGCAGCAGTATATCGGGGCTTTCAACGAAGAAAGTGTCTTGCATGTCGCGTGCGGGATGGTCGGCGGCGAAATTCATTGACGAAAATACATGCCAGTCGTCTTCTATTTCAGGGCCTTGTGCCAACACGAACCCCATGCGGCTGAATATGTCGATTATCTTGTTTTCTATGAGTGTAAGAGGGTGGCGTGTACCGAGTTTAATGGGGCTTGCCGTGCGGGTTAAGTCAATGTCGCTGTTGTCGCTGCCGGTGGTTTCCATATTTTCGCGCAGGCTGTTGATCTTTTCAAGGGCCGCTTGCTTGAGGGCGTTGATTTTCATTCCCACTTCGCGCTTCTTGTCGGCTTCAACATTCCTGAATTCATTCATCAATTGGCTGATTTCGCCCTTTTTACTCAAATATTTGATGCGTATAGCCTCGATGTCGGCCACATCTTTAGCGTTGAGATTTTTAATTTCTTCAAGAAGATTCTGAATTTTCTCAATTATCATAAGTGTCTCTATTATCCGTTATGGGCGCAAAGTTAGCAATTTTTCGCGTTGCAATATTCCGTTAATTCTATAAAAGGCTTATTTTTGCAGTCGCTTAAGAAAAAGAAATGAAAAAGTTGTATTTGGGGCTGCTTGCTGCGGTTATCCTTGCTGCGGTTATCATGTTGTCATGCAGCAACCGTAAATCCGTCCCCGAACCAATCGATTCACCGATAGCCGAGGATTCAGCGCTTGTGTCGGATGCCGATACGACAGCGCTGGACACAACAGAAGCAGCACCTCCTGCTGCCGTTGATGAATTATTTGCAGATTTCATTTACTCGTACACCACGAACCGAAAATTCCAATACAGCCGCACCAAATTCCCGCTTAAATGGTATGAAGGCAAGAAGGTGAAGACTGTTAATCGCAAAGCCTGGAAATTCAATCGCCTGCATTTCGAGGATAATTTGCATTTGGTGATACTTGACAGTGAACGCTCGCTTAGAAAGCTTGCAAATTTCAGCAGCGATACGGTGAAAGTGGAATGCATGCAGTTTGTCCGTGAATATTGCCGGCAGTATGTGTTTGTCCGCGACAGTGGGCGCTGGCTCTTGTCGGTGGTTAAAAACTTCCCGATTTCGCGCCACAGGGATGCCGACTTCATGGAGTTTTACGGCAATTTCGCCAACGATTCTGTGTTTCAAACGGAGCATCTGGCGGAGACTATCGATTTCATCACTTACGACGATGAAAACCGCAATGAAAAAATCGAAGGTATTATCGAACGCGAGCAATGGCCCGTATTTCATCCCGAGTTGCCGGAAGGCGACGTCTATAGCATAGATTATGGTATGCGCCTAAAAAACAGTAATGTTAGAGTCGTTTCGGTAAGAGAAAGTTCAAGCGGAATGTCCAGCATGTTTAAGTTCGTGAAGCATGACGGGGTATGGCATCTTGTGAAATTTGAAAACTGATATCGGGAGTGTAACGTTTTCGCGTTACAAATAGTTTAATATAGCTTTATATAATCTTGAAACTAAACTCGTTCGGATAATATTTAGCTTGTTTGTAAACGGAAAGTTTTGTGTTATGGACACTGACGGAAAATCAAAGATAATTTTTCTTGGAACGGGTACTTCTTCCGGCGTACCTTCGTTGGGGTGCAACTGCGAAGTATGTCGTTCTGCCGACCCTCGTGACAGGCGCATGCGCTGTTCTTCGCTTTTGGAGATTTCCGGCAAAAGAATACTGATTGATTGCGGCCCCGATTTCTACCATCAGATGTTGCACCGCACTTTCTTGGGGTTTGATGCTGTGCTGTTAACCCACGAGCACTACGATCATGTGGGAGGCCTTGACGATTTGCGCCCCTATAGTGCCATTTCCCCGCAAAAGATTTATTGCAATGCCATAACTGCGAAGCATGTGCGCGAGCGTTTACCCTATTGCTTTGAAACGGTAGCGAAAAAAGGCGTTCCACATCTTGAAATAAACGTGGTGAAACCTCATGAAACCTTTTTTGTAGGAGATGTGCCCGTTACTCCGTTGAGGGTATACCACGGTGCCTTGGAAATCTTGGGTTACCGGATAGGGCCTTTGGTTTATATCACCGATATGAAATCAATGCCCGACGAAGAGAAGGCATATCTTGACGGTGCGAAAATACTTGTTGTAAATGCTTTGCGTCCGAGCCCGCATCCTACGCATCAAAGTGTTGGCGAGGCTGTGGCTTTTGCAAAGCAAGCGGGCATCGTGCCGGTATATTTTATACACATGAGCCACAGCGTGGGCTTTCATGCCGTAGCGGAATCCCGGCTGCCGGAAGGATACCATTTCGCCTACGATGGGCTAGAAGTGGAATTCTAGGAAAACAGTCCTCCCAACAAGTACGTAGCTAACGAACACAAGTAGGCAAGCGCCGTGGTGTAGAATGCAGTGAACGCGGCCCACCGCCATTGCCCCGTTTCGTTTTTGATGGCAGCGAGGGTGGCAAGGCAAGGGAAATACAGCAGGATGAATACAAGATACGCGGCTGCCGAACGTGGTGTCATGCTTTTGATTACAGATTCCTGCAACCGCATTGTTTCTTTGTCGGTGTCGTCAACGGCTTCGTCATCTGCAGTTTCATCGGCTTGGCTGTAAAGCACTCCCATTGTGCTTACCACCAACTCTTTTGCACCTGTTCCTGCAAGTATTCCGGCATTCATTCTCCAGTCAAAACCCAGCGGCTTCATTACGGGCTCCATGGCACGCCCAATGCGTTCCATATACGAATTGTTGTTAGCGGTGCCTTCGGCGCCGGCGGTGCGCGGGAAGTATCCGAGAGCCCAGATGAATATGCTTGCCACAAGAATTATGCCTCCCATTTTGCGCAGGTACTGGCGGCCTTTCTCCCATGTGTGGCGCGCTATGGCACGCGCTGTCGGCATGCGGTAGGGCGGAAGTTCCATTACGAATGGCAGGTTTCCCTTTTTCATGAGCATCCGGCTGAAGATTCGGGCCATTATTACGGCCATTACTATTCCGAGGGTGTATAGCCCAAGCATTGCCAGCGAAGCATAATGCGGGAAGAATGCCCCTATAAGCACTATGTATAGCGGCAGCCGTGCGCTGCACGACATAAGGGGAGTGACAAGCATGGTGACAAGCCGGCTTTTGGGGCTTTCAATTGTGCGCGATGCCATGATTGCAGGTACGTTGCATCCAAATCCCATAATCATCGGTATAAACGATTTGCCGTGAAGCCCCATCTTGTGCATGAGCTTGTCCATCATGAAAGCGGCGCGCGCCATATACCCGCTGTCTTCAAGCAGCGAGATGAACAGGTAGAGTATCAGAATGTTGGGAAGAAAAACAATTACGGCGCCGACACCCCCTATAATACCGTCGGATATCAGGTCTTTCAGCATTCCTGGGGCCATGTTGGAGCCCACGAATTCCGCTACTTTGGAAACGAAACTGTCAATCCAGTCCATAGGATATTGCCCGATGGTGAATGTCGCTTCGAACATGATAAAGAGAACGGCGAAGAATATGGGGTAGCCGAGTATCTTGTGGGTCACGGCGGCGTCTATGCGTTCTGTAAGCTTGTTGTACGACGTGCAGGCCTTTGAGCTGTGGTATGTCTCCTTGAGCGCACCGGCTATGAAACCGTATTTGGCATCGACTATTGCCGATTCGGCAGGCTCGTGGATTTCTTCCTCGATACGTTTTTTCTCTTCGTAGGCGATTGCCGTTATCTCTTCGTGGTTAGGATGTGCGGAGATTATTTTTTCTGCGTCCTTGTCGCTTTCAAGCAGTTTTATTGCCAGGAAGCGGAGGGAGTATTTCGAACTGAGTGCGCCGGCATCCTTGCTCACTGCGGTGCGAACCCGGTTTATTGATTTCTCGAGAAGTTCGCCGTGGTTGACGTGTATGTGCCTGTGTGACGTTTCGTCTGTTCCGTTGTAAACCTCTATGATTGTTTCGAAAAGAGCGTCGATGCCCTTGCCGCTTTTGCATATTGTAGGCACAATCGGGGTGCCCAGCATCGATGCCAGGGCTTTGTAGTCGAACTTGTCGCCGCTTTTCTCAAGTTCGTCGTACATGTTCAGGGCAATGACCATTGGCAGGTTCATGTCTATGAGCTGCATTGAGAGATAGAGGTTGCGCTCAAGATTCGAACCGTCGATGATGTTGATTATTATGTCGGGAGTGTTTTCTACCAGGTTTTTGCGCACGTAAAGCTCTTCGGGGCTGTATGCCGAAAGCGAGTATGTGCCGGGAAGGTCGAATACCGTGAAGTGATAGCCCCGCCATTCGAAATTGCCTTCTTTTGCGTCGACCGTGACGCCCGAATAGTTACCTACATGTTCGTGGCTTCCCGACACGATGTTGAACAGGGATGTCTTCCCGCAATTGGGATTCCCCACGAGAGCTATCTTTATGGTTTTCCCCCGTTCGGCTGCCATCTGTTCCATTATCTCCTGACGCTCGTCACTGGGCGTGGATGCAGTTATGCCTATTTGCGGCTCGCTGGATTTCAGAGGCTTGAACGAAGCTTCGTTTTCAGCAGCATTACTGTCTATTTCACTTTCGCTTATAACTTCAATCATTTGCGCTTCTTCGCGGCGCAGTGAAACTTTGTAGCCTATCACCTTGTAGACAATGGGGTCGTGCAAAGGGGCATTGAATACTGCTTCAACGGTTTTCCCCTTGATGAATCCCATTTCCACGATGCGTTTGCGAAACCCGCCGTTACCGTAGATTTTCACGATAACTCCGCGTTCGCCCATCTTAAGTTCCGATAGTCTCATTTCTTTTTTGAATCAGTGGGAAATTATATGTTACATTCCCGAGTAGCTGTGCATGCCGGGAAGAATTATGTTTACTCCGAAATATGTCATCAACACAGTGGCGTATACCAGCACGATGTATGTGTTGAAGAAGCGTTGTTGTTTCAGCCGCCTGAAACTCCCTTCGTGCAGGGCGAATGCGTAGGCAATGAAAGTTATCAGCGACCAGGTTTCTTTCGAGTCCCAGCTCCAATAGCTTCCCCACGAGACGTTGGCCCATATAGCCCCTACAAATATGCCGGTTCCGAGTGTGGCAATGGCAAGGGGGAGAACGGTGCGGGTGGCATTCGTGAGGTTCATGGCGGTGGAATGGCTCTTGGCTGCGTCGGCCAGCAGGGCCGCAAGGCTCATGATGAAGGTAAGGGTGAGAAACGCGTAGGCAGTCATTATCACCGACACGTGGATGCCAAGCAGGGGCGATGACAAAACAGGCATCAGCGGAGAAATCTTGGGGTCGGCATTTTGAAGCGAAGCTACCAGCAGCACGAACCCTGCGCCTATAAGTGCCAGACTGTTGAGGATAGCCCCGCGGCGCATGATGATGGAAACCACCTGCAGCAGCAAGGCAAGCGCTAGCATCGTTTCGTAGCCGTTGCTGAGCGGAACGTGCTGCGCCACTATAGCGCGCAGTGCCACTACAAAGAGCAATGCGGCGGCAGTGCTTGCCGATACCGCTAGACTGGCAACCCGCGCTGCCTTTTCGCTTTTGCGTATGCACATGAAAAGCGCCACGACTCCCGCAATCAGGTTTATCTTGAAAAGGATGTCGGTGAACGGGATTTTGTTGAGTATGTTTTCGCAGTCAAGCTGCAGTTGCGAGGGCAGGCTTGTTCCGCCGTTTTTTTGCTGGAAATTTGATATTTCCTTGGCGAAGGTATCTATGAGTTCGGGCTTTTGCATCAACATGCAGCCGTAGATGTTTGCAAACGACATGCGTATCAGGTCAGCGTCGGTTTGCTTCAGGCCTTGCGGGAGACTGTCGCAGGGCGCATACCAGCGTGTCGTTCCGCCGTTTTGCACTGGAAACATTTTCAGCAGCGCGCCCCGCTCCAAAGAGTATATCAAATCGAGTTTTTCGGAGAGTCTCAGCGTCTCTTTCCTGCCGGCAACGTGCTCGATGTCTTCGGGCGTATATTGCGACAGCGCCGCTGCTATACTGGAGTATGACGTGTGCCGTTGCAGGCCGAGGAAATCGCGCAGCTTGCGGCTTTTAATGGAGATGATGTCTTTCTGCTCCCATTCACCGGGGAAAAGCATCCATCCGGTAATTACCTGCTCTGCCGAAAAACCGTTGTACGAAGTTTTCCCGTCGGTAATTTTTCTTGTAAAATCGTTTGCAAAAGTTTTTACAGGAGCAATGCGCCCCTCGTAATTCATTAGCAGCTTCGATATTTTTGCGGCTTGTTTCTGCGGGATTACCGTTTCGGCTTTCGCGTCATGGGCTGTGGCTAACGACAGTGACACGAAAAATGCAGCAAGCATCGTAGCTTTCGACCTCAATGCTTTGCGCATCATTCCGCCACGCGAGAACAGCCAGCCTATAAACGAAGCGAAAAGCATGAAATAGCCGGTATAGGTTACGGGAATCCCTACAGGATCGCAGTTTACCAGCAGAGTGCTTCCGTGCATGTCCTCGTCGAACGAGGCTTGGTAAAGTCGTATGCCGCTGCTTTTGTAGATTTTGTTCATCGAAATGCTGGCAGTCTGCGATGCGCCGTTCGGGGTTGTGACTTCAATCGCGCTGCGATAGTCGGAAGGCACGTTGGTAGCTTCGTAATAGATGGTTTCGAATTTCAGAAGGGTTATTTTGAACGGCAGCCGCAATACAGTACATTCGTCATCGTCTGCGGTGAAAGTTTCCGCTGCCATGCCTTCGCGCAGATGTATGAAACCCTGCCGGGAAGTGAAATGCGTAATGGCTGCCCCCGCCAGGATAACAAGCAGCGCGATATGTATTCCGGTGACAAACATGCGCCTGTAGGCTTTTCTGCGTACATAATAAACGCTGCCGCATATTGCGACAACAAACCATAATGCGACAAACCACCACGAACCGTAGAAGTGGGTATGCACAAACTCTGTTCCGCATTCGATTTCGGCTATGGTCGCCACGGCCATTGCCGTGCATATCGCAGCCAACACCGCAAAGCATAAACAGACGAGTGGATTCGTATTCGCAGTCTTTTTCATAATGCAAAATTAATCGTTTGTTTCCGCACGCACAATACCTATTTGTGGTGATACCCAAAGTGCCTTTTATCGGTTGGCGGTATGCCTGACGGAGATATGGCAGTTTTTAGCGTTTTGGCGTTTATAATGAAAAATGTTCTTAAGCTGTCGCTTGGGTAAACTAAAAAAGGACTATATTCGCATAAAATGATAACCAATAACTACTCTATACAATGAAAAGGCTCACTGTAATTTTGGCCACAACCGTTCTATTGTCTGCCTGCCATACCCACAAATCATTAGTTCCCGGAAAGCCATCGGCTGCTCTAGACTACTTTTCCACATGGAATATCCAAGGCTATGTAGCAAACTATGCTGCTGACCCGACAATCGAAGTAATGGATGAGAAACACATGTTCGGCAAAAGCTCACTGGAAGGTTGGTGCAACTTTTTCCCAGACTTTCGCGAAGACCTGATATTTGTCATGGACGATTCGTGGGATATTCCTGCCGGAACCCATAACGGAAACTATGAACACATGACCAATGCCAGATTGGACGAGTCGCGTTTTCCTAGTTTTCAAGGAAACGCCACAGAGCGTCTGGCTAAACTGGTAAAACGTGTTAAGTCAATGGGATGGAAAGGCTTGGGCGGATGGATTTGCGCTCAGGAAGCCACAGCTGAAGCTGATGCTTCCAACCCACAGGAGTACTGGAAAACTCGTCTGATAGAGAATCAAAAGGCAGGAATGGCATACTGGAAAGTGGATTACGGAAAACAGGAAAAAAATGCCGAATGGAGAAACATGATTACGCAAACAGCCCACAAATATGCTCCTTCGTTACAGGTGGAACATGCCTTCGTAAACAAGGAAATCGAACGTTCCGATGCATTCCGCACTTACGACGTGGAAGTCGTAACTTCCGTTCCTGTCACCTTGCAACGCATAGCCCGACTCTTGCCATACAAAGCCCAAGAAGGAGCCGGCGGCATCATCAATTGCG
>CAZDOH010000076.1:0-12712 GCA_964507005.1 uncultured Prevotella sp.
AAAGTAGCGCAGTTGGTAGCGCACTACGTTCGGGACGTAGGGGTCGGGCGTTCGAATCGCCTCTTTCCGACTAGGTCCGTGGCTGAAGCATCTTCTGCTGCGGATTTTTTTTGTGCTGGCAGTGACCGTAAACAAAAGAATGTGCTTTACTTTTCAAAAACAAAGGCACATAATTTTTCCGCTATGCGCATAGAGTTTTTCTGCTGTGCGTATACATCTTTTCGTCTGGCGGGTGTTGCAACGGCTTTCTGCTTGAAATTTTACGTTTAATTTTTGGTGGGAAGAAATAATGTGGTAATTTTGCACCGCAATCGTTGCATGGCAGTTTGTCATGGATGTTGCATTTTAGGGTGGATAGATTTGAGCTGCTTGCAACCACTTGAAAACAATGCTAAAACAATGGCCGCCATAATTATGGCCATGAGCGTTTCCGCAAAGTTTTTATGTCATTGCTGTAGTTCCCCTCCCTGGAACATATAGAACATTAACCCGTGCGGGCGGCTCAAATCCGCCGCACACAAAACATTTTACAATGGCATACTTATTCACTTCCGAATCGGTGTCAGAGGGACACCCTGACAAGGTGGCCGATCAGATATCGGACGCCGTGCTTGACGAGTTGCTCGCTTACGACCGCAATTCTAAAGTAGCTTGCGAAACATTGGTTACCACTGGCCAGGTGGTAGTGGCAGGTGAAGTCAAATCTGAAGCTTACGTTGACCTTCATGATGTGGTGCGCAGCACTATAGGGCGCATCGGTTACACGAAATCAGAGTACAAGTTCGAGGCTGAATCGTGTGGCGTTCTAAACGCCATACACGAGCAGAGCGCCGACATTCGCCGCGGTGTGGAGCGTGACGACCCAATGAGCCAAGGTGCCGGCGATCAGGGGATAATGTTCGGCTATGCCACCAACGAAACGGCCAACTATATGCCCCTTACATTGGCGCTAGCCAACAAAATCCTTACCGTGCTTGCTGATATCCGTCGCGAAGGCAAGGTGATGACTTACTTGCGCCCCGATGCAAAAAGTCAGGTTACAGTAGAGTATGATGACAACAACAAGCCTCTGCGTATAGATACAATTGTGGTGTCGACTCAGCACGATGAATTTGTCGCTGCAAAGGACGGCGATCAGGATGCTGCCGACAAGGCTATGCTCGACAAAATTCGCGAGGATGTAATCAATATTGTGATTCCGCGTGTTGTAGACGAAATCAAGACCGAATCAGTAAAGAAACTCTTCAACGACGGCATAAAGTATTTCGTGAACCCTACGGGTAAGTTCGTTATAGGCGGTCCTCACGGTGACACGGGACTTACTGGTCGCAAAATCATTGTTGACACTTACGGTGGTCGCGGTGCCCACGGCGGCGGCGCTTTTTCGGGGAAGGACCCCTCGAAGGTGGACCGCTCGGCTTGCTATGCTGCACGCCATATTGCCAAGAATATGGTGGCTGCAGGCGTTGCCGACGAGATTCTGATTCAGTTGAGCTACGCTATCGGTGTTGCCGAACCCATCAACATATATGTAAATACTTACGGAACATCGCATCTTAAGATTTCTGATGGAGAGATTGCTGCGAAGATTTCAAAGATTTTCGATCTTCGCCCTTATGCTATCGAGGAGCGCCTTAAATTGCGCAACCCCATTTATGAGGAAACTGCAGCCTATGGACATTTCGGCCGCGAACCGCAGACGGTTACCAAGAAATTCCACAACCGCTATTCGGGCGACAAGACCGAAACCGTGGAGTTGTTTACGTGGGAGAAACTTGATTATGTTGACAAAATACGCGAAACATTCGGTATTTAACGGATAATTCCATAATTTTGCCCGATGTATCCCGATTGTGAGGTACATCGGGCTTTGTTTTGTTTCGAATTATGAATGACATAAAGCGTGTGGCGGTTTACGCGGCTTCAAGTTCGCAAGTGGCGGCCGAATATCTGGATGCGGCTGCCGAGCTTGGCAGTTTGCTTGCCCGGCAAGGCATAGAAACGGTCTATGGTGGAGGAAAAGTGGGCCTTATGGGTGCTTTGGCCGATGCCGTTGAGGCGGCGGGCGGCAATATTACTGGAGTTATCCCTCAGTTTATGGTCGACAACGGGTGGTGCCGCGAACGGCTTACCAACCGGATTGTAACTCCCGACATGCATACCAGGAAAAGTACGATAATCTCGATGTGCGACGCGGCGATAGCCCTGCCCGGCGGGGTGGGAACCATGGAGGAATTGCTGGAAGTGATTACGTGGAAGCAACTTGGCCTTTATGCAGGACCGGTAGTGGTTGTAAATACGCGTGGTTACTTCGACCCTCTGCTTGAGATGCTCGACCGTGCTGCAAACGAGAATTTCATGCGAAGCATTCACCGGGAAATCTGGCAAACCGCTGATACGCCCGAAAAGGCAGTCTATCTGGTAAGGAATATGCCGAAATGGGATACTTCGATATCCAAAATGGCCCAGATCTGACCTGTTTACCCGAAAAAGAGCAAATCATAGAAATGCATCATTCCATATTGGCCGTTCCGCAGGACTCGACAAGCACATATCAGTTTGAAGAGGCGGCCGGTGATTCGGCCGTTCATGTCAGGCTGAAACCGAAGACCGTGAGCGGTATATTGCGTATGCTACCTGCCGATGCCACTCCGCAGCAGCAGGATTCCGCAGTGCAGGCAATGATGGATATTCCCGAACCAACCCACCTTTCCACACGTCCCGATACACTTTATTTGCCTGGGTTGAAAGGCTCACCGGCGAATGTTGACATTTCGCGGTATGATGTGCGCAATAATTTTTTCTCCGACAAGCATTATATACATCACGAGCTCAAGGTTACCCAAATAGGCATGGCCGCCGAACCGATGGAATACCGCCTGAGCAATGACGACTATGTGACGGGAGTGCTGCTTCTCAGCTTTTTTATAGTGGCATTGTTTATAGCACGTAATATAAGGATACTGGTTGAGAAAGTGAAGAATTTCTTCTATTTGCGGCGCGAAGACAATGTGTTTTCAGTCAATACCGATTCCGAAATGCGCGAACAGGTGTTTCTGGTGGTGCAGACTTGCATGACTCTTGCGATACTTTTTTTCTACTATACGCAGATAAACATGACCGAAGTGTTCAACCAAATATCGCCTTATGTGCTTCTTGGTGTCGACACTGTGATATGTTTGGCGTATTTTATGATAAAGTTCCTGGTAGGTCGGTTCGTGAACTGGGTGTTTTTCGACAGTGCGCAAAACCGCAGATGGGTAGAGTCGAGTCTGCTGACCGTTTCGCTGATGGGCCTTCTGCTTTTTGTCGTGGCATTGCTTGTGGTTTATTTCGGCATGACGTTTCAAGTGCTTAAAGTGGTTGCCGTTTTGTTAGTTGCAATTTTCAAATTGCTGCAACTGGTAAAATGCAAACAAATATTTTTCAATTACCCGTTTAGCCAAGTGCATTTAATTGTCTACTTTTGCACCCTAGAATTGATGCCTGTGCTCTTGCTTTGGAAGGCACTCGTATATTTCAACGAGATATTGATAGTGAACATTTAAAGAAATGATCAAAAAAATTCTGGTATCGCAGCCACAGCCAAGTTCAGAAAAATCACCTTATTTCAATATTGCGCAAAAATATGGAGTGGAATTGGTGTTTCGACCGTTTATAAAGGTGGAAGGAATAAGCGCAAAGGAATTCCGTAAACAGAAAATCAATATACCCGACTATACTGCCGTAGTTTTCACATCGCGTACGGCAGTGGACAATTTTTTTCGCATTGCACGCGAGCAGCGTATTACCATACCCGAAGACATGAAGTATTTCGGAATTTCCGAAACTGTGTCGCTTTACATCCAAAAGTATGTGGTGTACCGCAAGCGCAAGGTGTTTTTCGGCACATCGGGAAAACTTCCCGAACTAGTTTCGGTAATGATGAAACACAAAACTGAAAAGTATCTCATTCCCATGAGCGATGTGCACGATGACCATATTAAAACTACGCTCGACTCGAAAGGTTTGAAATACAAGGAGGCAGTCATGTATCGCACTGTGAGCAACGACTTCAAACCCGAAGAAAAGTTCGATTACGACATGCTTATATTCTTTACTTCGGCTGGAGTGCAGTCGCTGAAAAAGAATTTCCCGGATTTTGAACAGGGTGACATAAAAATAGTATGCTATGGCAATTCTGCCCAAAAGGCAGTTGATGAATTGGGACTGCGCCTGGATGTGGCAGCTCCGACTCCTGAAACTCCGTCGATAACTGCGGCGCTGGACAAATACCTTGCCGAAAACAAGTAAACGGTATAAAACAATATATAAAGACGGGAGGCGAAAATGCTTCCCGTTTTTGGTTTTATGGCCTTAAGACATGGATTGAACCGGTGAATCTTGGTGGCTTCCACTGGGGAAATTCAAATTCGGGAAAGCGATGCGGTTGTGTAAAGTGCATTGCAATCCCGCTAGTGTGCTTTGCCGTTCACGGCAGACGCTTATTGCTGTTGGGCCTGCTCGGCGGGGATGATGCGGAACAGTTTGTCGCTTTTGCGGATTTTCACGTCAACGGGAAGCGATATATGCCAGCCCTTTTCGGCGGTTTCAACGGCATTCATGTCATAGCGTATTTCGTTTGCGTGGAAATAGACAGCGCCTGTCGTCGGTCCGGTAACGAGAAGCTTGTCACCCTTGTGTATCTCGGCCGCTTCTATCACGAATTCGCCTACGCCGAGTTTTGAATAGTATTTCACCCCCCGTCCGGCATATACTTTCCTTTCGCTGGCAAGCGAACCGTATTTCTTGTTCCATTCTCCGAGTTTCTGCCCCAAATAGTATCCGTCCCAAAATCCGCGGTTGAAAACCGTAGTCAGCCGTTTGTCCCATTCGTCTTTTTTCGTTTCGGTGAATGTGCCGTCAACGATGGCTTGTATGGCTTCCTTGTAGCATTTTACCACGGTTAGCACGTATTCGGGGCCGCGTGCCCGTCCTTCAATCTTGAATACTTTTACGCCGGCGTCAATCATACGGTCGAGAAAGCGTATGGTCTTGAGGTCTTTTGGCGACATGATGTATTTGTTGTCGATGTCGAGTTCCGTGCCGGTTTCAATGTCGCGCACCGTATAGCCGCGTCGGCAAACCTGCAGACATTGCCCGCGGTTGGCACTGTGGTTAAGGTTGTCGAGGCTCATGTAGCATTTCCCGCTGACAGCCATGCACAGGGCTCCGTGGCAGAACATCTCGATTTTTATAGGGTCGCCTTTCGGACCGCGTATATCTTGACTTATGATATTGTCGTGTATGTTTTTGACCTGTTCAAGGTTGAGTTCGCGGGCAAGCACCGCCACGTCGGCAAACTGTGAATAGAACCGCAATGCTTCGGTATTGCTTATATTGAGTTGTGTGGACAAATGCACCTCCATGTCTTTCTTGCGACAATAGGCTATGACTGCTATGTCGGAGGCTATGACGGCGCTTATTCCTGCTTCGCATGCAGCGTTTATAATCTGCTCCATCTGTGCGATGTCGCTGTCGTATATCACGGTGTTTACCGTAAGATAGCTTTTCACACCATTATGGCGGCAAAGCGAAGCAATGTCCTTAAGGTCGGAAATGCTGAAGTGGTTTGCCGAGTGCGACCGCATGTTTAGGCTTTCCACACCGAAATAAACAGAGTCGGCTCCTGCTTGGAAGGCTGCGCTTAGCGAGTCGTGCGAGCCTACGGGAGCCATTATTTCAAAGTCGTCAATTTTCATTTTTCAAAATTTTGCCGGCAGTTTTCCGTGCGTATACTTTTATCAGCGTGACAGCCAAGGCTGTGAATACAAGCGACACGGCAGCGGCCGTCAGCCTGCTTCCGCATAAAGTGGACATTGTGACGTCGTCGCCAATGCCAAGCATCAGGCATACGCTTAGCGCATTGTTGAATATGTGGCATACGATTGACGGGATGATGCTTCCCGAACGCACGTAAATCCATCCGAACAGGCAACCAAGTACTATGGCAGCAGGGGCTTGAGCCGGATTGAAATGTACGAGGGCGAACGCTAGCGCCGACACTATGATTGCCATCGGGGCTTTTGTTCCGCTTTCGAGCATGGCGCCGAGTGTGGCCCGGCGGAAAACAAGTTCCTCGACTATCGGACCGACAACAACCACACAAAATATGCCGAGCGGATTGCTTGCTATAATGTACGATGCATTGCTGAGTTTGTCGGGAAGTTCGAGCAGTTCTTCAAGAAAACTCATAGGCACCAGCACGGCCAGAGTAACTGCGATGGCAAGTGCAATCGGTGTCTTGCGCCGGACAAGTTTGGTATCGGGCAGTAGAAGACGCCATGCATACAGGGCGCCGACAGTCAGCGCATACGCTGCAATCATCATTATGCAGAGAGCATATGGATTGGTTATCTGACCGGATAACTCGCTGACATTTCCGTTGCCGAGTGCGTGTGCACCTAGGAGATATGTTCCCACTGTAGGCACCACTACTTGCATGATGACGAAAGTAAGAACTACGAGAAAGGCTTTTTTCATTGCATGTAGAAACTCTGTGTCTTTATAAAATTCGAACTGAATACAAAGTTAATGAAAAAAATCGCCGAAAGCTTTGTCCGTTAAATGGAAATTCTTAATTTTGCACCGCAAATGCGCGGAGGAGCGATAAAATGGCGGGATAGCTCAGCTGGTTAGAGCGCATGATTCATAATCATGAGGTCGCGAGTTCAAGTCTCGCCCCCGCTACTTTTGAAAAGGGCTGCAACAATGTTGCGGCCTTTTGCTTTTTGTGCAGGCGCAAAAGCTTTTCACTCGTTTTTGCCGGTGTTGGGGGATTGCGTAAATTTGCGCGATGAAGTTTAGACATTATGATAGGAACTATAGTAAACACTTGCTGTATAGTGGCTGGTACCATAGTCGGGACTGTGCTTCACCGCGGCATTAAGGAAAAGTATAAGAAGACGCTCTATACCGGTCTTGGCCTTGCCAGCATTGCCATAGGACTCAACGCTACCATATCGCATTTTGCCGAAAGCAAGTTTCCGGTGCTTTTCATTGTTTCATTGGCATTGGGGGGCGTTGTCGGTACGGCGATTGATATAGATGGGCGTTTCCGGAAGGCCGTAAATGGCCGTTCGCGCGGGGGCAGCGATTCGCGCAACCTGGCGCAGGGATTGTCTACTGCAATATTGCTTTACTGCATAGGTCCTCTGTCGATTCTAGGTCCAGTCATTAGTGCGCTTAAAGGCGACAATACTTTTTTGTTTACCAATTCCACGCTCGACTTTGTGTCGTCGACGGTATTTGCATCTACCTACGGATTCTGGATGATACTTGCCGCGCCCGTGCTGTTTTTATGGCAAGGCATGTTCTTCCTTGTGGCCACCATATCAAGCACCGCCGTGAGTGATGCTTTGATGGCTGAATTGCTTATATTGGGAGGCCTGCTGATTACCGCTTCGGGTTTTGCTCTTCTTGAAATTAAGGACTGCAAACCGTTGAACCTCCTTCCTGCGCTGCTTGTGCCCGTGCTGTGGTTTGTGGCCAGGTGGGCTCTTGGCTTTTAATGCGTATGGAGGAATGCTGTTTTTCCATAAGAAAGGCATTGTCCGGCGATGCCGTTGAACTTCTTGGCATTTATGCTCCTTATATTGAACGTACCGCGGTGACTTTCGAATACACGGTGCCGTCCCTTTTCGAATTCCGGCAGCGCATTGAAGCTACGCTCGAAAAGTATCCTTGGCTTGTGGCGTGCGATTCTGCGGGCAAGGCATTGGGATATGCTTATGCTGGAAAGTTGAAACAACGCGCGGCATACGCTTGGGCGGCTGAACTTTCTGTTTATGTCGACGTTGCGAGCCGCAGGACGGGTATCGGGTCGGCATTGTATGCCGAGTTGCAAAGGCTGTTGAAACTGCAGAATGTAACGAATCTTTACGCGTGTATCACTTATAGCGATATCGAAGACGAACTGCACGACAACTCCAGTCAGCGCTTTCATGAAAAGGAAGGCTTTGCGAAGATAGCGCATTTTCACAACTGCGGCTTCAAATTTGCAAGATGGTGGGATATGATATGGATGGAGAAGTTCATAACCCCACACCATGCCGTTCCACAACCGTTTGTACCGTTTCCAGAAATTGTTTAGAATGCAGTTGCAAAATGCGTAAGGAAACTGTTTCGGACAAGTAGCGCAAAAAGGTGCTTTACTACTTGAAAACCAAGGCATCTTTTATGAAGGCAAAGCACATGGATTTCAAATAACGCGTCAGTCTACCCGCCTCGCCCTTCACTTTCCCCCAAAAGTGGAATCACATCGGGTCAACATCGAAAAATATGTTCACCCGGAATTTTCCGCGTATAGCGGATGCTGTTTCGCGTAGGGTTTTCCGGACATCCATCGGTTTAGCCGACAAAGGCACTTTAAGCATTATTTGCCTGATGTATTCAAGCTTGATGCGCGATACCGGCGGGGATGCAGGTCCTAAAAGATTATCACCGAAAACGGGCGCGAGCTTTTCGGCAAAAGCTTTTGCTGCATTGTCGGCCCGTTCGCTCCAGCGGCTCTTTATATATATGTTTATAAGCCGGCAGTATGGCGGAAACAAGAATGACTTGCGTTCTTCCATTTGGTCGGTGTACATTCCGGCATAGTCGTTGGCTACAATCTGCCCTACCAGGCGTGAGTCGGGCATGGAAGTCTGAAGTATTACTATGCCGCGCGTGTTGCGTCTTCCGGCTCTTCCTGCAACCTGCGACATCATTTGAAATGCTCTTTCACAACTGCGGAAGTCGGGCATGTTGAGCGCCGTGTCGGCATTGAGGATTCCCACTACTTTCACGCGGTCGAAATCTAGGCCTTTCGAGACCATTTGTGTGCCTATTAGAATATCGGTAGTGCCGTTGCGGAAAGCCGACAGGATATCGTCGTATGCGGTGCGCCCGCGTGTTGTGTCGAGGTCAAGCCTGGCGGTGCGGGCTTGCGGGAATATCTTTTTCACGTCGGCTTCCACTTGTTCGGTACCTATTCCGTGGAAACTAGTGTGCGTGCCGCCGCATTTGGGGCATTTGTCGGGTAGGCGGTATGTGGCGCCGCAATAGTGGCACGACAACATTCTCATCGATTTGTGGTAAGTGAGGCTTACATCGCATTTCTCACATTTGGCTATCCAGCCGCAGTCGGCACATTCGATATACGACGAATATCCGCGGCGGTTTTGGAAAAGAATGGTCTGTTGTCCCGATTCGAGGGATTTTTGTATTTCTTCAATGAGTGCGGGTGACAGCGAACTGCACATCATTTTCTTGCGGCGCAATTCCTTGGTGTCTTCTACCCGTATGTCGGGGAGGTTGACGTTTCCGAACCTTTTGTTGAGTGTCACCAGCGAGTATTTTCCGGTGCAGGCATTGGCATAGCTTTCAAGGCTTGGAGTCGCGGTGCCTAGCAGAGTCTTCGCACCCTGCATTGTCGCCAGTACGATTGCCGTGTCGCGGGCATTGTATCTAGGCGCAGGCTCTTCCTGTTTGTACGAAGGCTCGTGTTCTTCGTCCACTATCACCAACCCTAGGTCGCGGTGGGGTAGGAGCAGCGAACTGCGCGCACCGACAATGATGCGGTATGGTTGCGACGACATTTGCTTTTTCCATATCTCCACTCTTTCGCTGTCGGGGAAACGGGAATGGTAAACGCCCATGTCGTTGCCGAAGTAGAGTCGCAGACGGGTGGTTATTTGGGTAGTAAGGGCAATTTCGGGAAGTAGGTACAATACGTTGCGGCCCGAAGCTAGAACTTTTTTAATCAGATGAATGTATATTTCTGTTTTCCCGCTTGACGTCACCCCGTGCAGCAGGCATACGTCCTTTTGGGCAAATGATGCGGTAATGGCGTTGTAGGCTTGCTGCTGGTGTTCCGAAAGCGGCTGTGGGGGCATGCATGCCGCACCGCTTGACTTGAGTCGTGATATGTCGGTTTTCATGGTCAGCAGTATGCCGTTTTTCTGAAGTGTCTTCAGTGGACTTTGGCTGCATCCGGCTGTTTTCAGAAGGGCCGCCTGCGTTACCGGGCGTAGTATATTGCGGTTTTTGAGGCGTATGGCAGCTAGGGCGCTGCTCATGCTTATGTAAAGTTCCAGCAGATTGAGTTGTGGCTTTGCTTTGGCAAGCGTTCTGCGCAGTGTGTCGAGCTTCTTTTCGTTGAAGTATTCCGGTGAAAGTTCCACTCTCGTTTCTTGCCGTGGTTTGTATTTCGCCGACACTACTTCGCTGGTCATCACAGCCCCTTTGTCGTAGAGCGTCCGCACGGTGGCTATGATGTTGTGCCGTTGTGTGCGCGACTCGAGTGCTGCGATGCTCATTTTCCCTTCGCTTTCCAAAATGTCTACAACGTTCTGCTCTAGTGGGGTGAGCGGTGTTGCTGCATTGAAGTCGGCATTGGGTGAAATTATGCTTTCGCTCGCTAGTTTCATTCCGGAGGGCATTGCTGCGGCCATTACATCGCCTTCCGAGCACATATAGTAACCGGCAATCCAATTCCATAACGCAAGTTGGGCCGGCATTACCGACGGCAAATCGTCGACCACTTCGCATACAGGTTTTACCACAATGTTTTCGGCGGGGGCATGGTTGTGTATTTTCGCAACTATGGCGGAATACTTACGGCGTGCGCCGAATTCCACGACTACACGCTTGCCTACTGCAATTCGCTGCTCCATACTCTCTGGAATGCTGTAGGTGAAATGTCCTTCGAGCGGCAGCGGAACTATTACATCGGCAAACTTCATCCGTGGTCGTATGCTATTTTTGGTCGTAGGCGTGTTTGGGATAGTCTATGGTATAGTGCAACCCGCGGCTTTCCTTGCGTTCGATGGCCATACGGGTTATGAGGTAGCCCACGTTGATCATGTTGCGCAATTCGCAAATGTCGCGCGTGGCCTTGACGCGTTTGAAAAGTTCTTCGGTCTCTTCGTAGAGAAGGTCGAGTCGGGTCCATGCCCTGTGGAGACGTAGGTTTGAGCGCACGATGCCTACATAGTTCGACATTGTTTGTCCCACTTCCTTCACGTCTTGTGCAATGAGCACTTTTTCTTCGTTGGTCATAGTTCCGGTATCGTTCCATTCGGGCACTTTGTCGTTGAATGTGTAGCCGGCTATGTTGGCTATGCTGTGCTCGGCTGCAGCCTTGGCATACACTACCGCTTCGATAAGCGAGTTGCTTGCAAGGCGGTTGCCGCCGTGAAGACCGGTGCACGCACATTCGCCTATGGCGTAAAGACGGTGTATCGACGAGCAGGCATTGCGGTCAACTTTTATGCCGCCGCACAGGTAGTGGGCGCAGGGGGCAACTGGAATGTATTCTTTTGTTATGTCAATTCCTATGCTGAGACATTTGCGGTAAATGTTGGGGAAATGTTTCTTGGTTTCTTCGGGATCCTTGTATGTAACGTCGAGACACACGTGATCGAGTCCGTGGATTTTCATCTCGTGGTCAATGGCGCGCGCAACGATGTCGCGCGGTGCAAGCGAAAGGCGCTTGTCGTATTTCTGCATGAATTCCTCGCCGTTGGGTAGCTTCAGTATTCCTCCGTATCCGCGCATGGCTTCGGTGATAAGGTATGCCGGATGGGTTTCGCCGTGGTGGAAAAGTGCAGTGGGATGGAACTGTATGAATTCCATGTCCTTTACGGTTGCTTTGGCGCGGTAGGCCATGGCAATCCCGTCGCCAGTGGCGATGTTGGGATTTGTGGTGGTGGCATATACGGCTCCGACGCCTCCGGTTGCCAGTACGGTCACCTTGGAAAGTATTGTGTCGATTTTTCTGGTATCTGGGTCGAGCACGTAGGCGCCGTAGCATTCTATATCGGGAGTGCGGCGCGTCACTTCTATGCCGAGGTGGTGCTGTGTGATGATTTCTACGGCAAAATGGTTTTCGAGTATGCAGATGTTGGGCTCAGCCTTTATTGCCTCGATAAGTCCGCGTTGTATTTCAAATCCGGTGTCATCGGCATGGTGCAGGATGCGGAATTCCGAATGTCCGCCTTCGCGGTGGAGGTCAAAGGTGCCGTCGCTTTTCTTGTCGAAGTTCACTCCGTTCTCTACAAGGAAAGCAATGCCTTCGGGAGCGCCTTTCACCACTTGTTCCACGGCTTCGGGGTCGCTTATGTAATCGCCGGCAATCATGGTGTCCTTTATGTGTTTCTCGAAATTGTCTATTTCAAGGTTCGTTACCGAGGCTACGCCGCCTTGTGCTTTCGCGGTATTGGCTTCTTCCAGAGTGGTTTTGCACACGAGTGCCACTTTGCCTTTTCCACTGCGTGCCACACGCAATGCGTAGCTCATTCCGGCCACACCGGAACCAATGATCAGGAAATCGAATTTGCGTATCATTATAGAGGAATATGTTGTTACAATGTTACAAAACTACAGAAATTTAGCCGTACGCAAAGAATGGCAAAGCGAAAAACAAACATATTTCGTTTTGCAGTATACGAATTACCATGTGGCTCTGGCAATGATGTTGTCAATCCATAAGATGTTCCCGACCGTGAAAACCGGTTAGGGGATGTCGGCCGTAATCGCAAACAAACGGTCTCACACAACTTATTTGGTTTTCAAGAGCCCTAATGCGACCGAAAAGGTCTGGTGCAAAAATAAACGGGTACCGAAGTAGGGGAATTGTAAAGCCCAGCGGCGGCATGGCATGCGCATTGCGTAGTTGCGCCATGCGCACAGC
>CAZDOH010000077.1:0-12681 GCA_964507005.1 uncultured Prevotella sp.
ATCAAAATATCAAAATAATTAAAATAGTTTTTCGCGATTTTCGCTTGCTCGAGGGGGGGTATGTATATATTGCTGTATATATATTATTATTATATATAATATATATACATAGTATACTGATACTCAGTAGTCTGAATAGCCAAAAAACGCCCCCAAAACGCCCTACCCCCCAAAACTTCGAAAAAAGTATTTTAATTATTTTGATTTTTTAGTGCCCCCCCTTTTTTTCGGCTCAAATTTGCACATTATCAACATCTTTTTTTTCCTAGATATGAAAACGTTATTCTAGCTTTGCAGCGCAAACAGTTAAAGCTGCATTTATGGAAAATCAGAAGACAAGAAAAGTTCGCGGTTCGGCAATAATCACTGCCGACGACGAGGTGTTTTTCGCACCCTCACTGCGGGGTTTGTGCCCGACGGCACGCGCTTTCGGTGCGCCACCCAGCGCCACAGAGCAGCGCCGCACTGGCACACTCCACGTATTTTTTCAGTTTATATGAAGATTTTTTTGTCATAATGACAGGGGGAATCGGGAAAATCTCTAAATTTGTAAAATCTACAAAGCAAACAATCAAAACTATTAATCATGGACGAAATAACAAAACCCTATGTTATAGGCCTCGACTTGGGAGGTACTAACTCTGTATTCGGTATCGTTGACGCACGCGGCAACATAGTAGCAACCACAGCCATCAAGACTCAGGCATACCCCGACTTCGACGACTACGTGAAAGCATCGAAAGAAGCTCTCATGCCCATCATCGACACCGTGGGCGGCATCGACAAAATCAAGGCCCTCGGCATCGGAGCGCCAAACGGCAACTACTACAACGGCACTATAGAATACGCTGCCAACCTGAAATGGCAAGGCGTAGTGCCCATTGCCAAGAAATTCGAGGAAGCTCTCGGTGTTCCCGTTATCGTTACCAACGACGCCAACGCCGCTGCAGTGGGCGAATTCACCTACGGCGTGGCACGCGGCATGAAAAACTTCATAATGATTACCCTCGGAACGGGCGTCGGCAGCGGCATCTATGTAAACGGCCAGCTTGTGCTCGGCTGCGACGGTCTGGCAGGCGAGCTCGGCCACCTCACCGTGGTTCCGCACGGACGCACCTGCGGATGCGGGCGCATAGGATGCCTTGAAACCTACTGCTCGGCTACCGGTGTGGCACGCACGGCACGCGAGATGCTCGACAAACGCGACACCCCGTCGCTGCTGCGCGACATGCCTGCAAAGGACATCACCTCATACGACGTCTACAAGGCTGCCGTAGCCGGCGACGAACTGGCCAAGGAAATTTTCGAGATAACAGGCGAAATGCTCGGCGAAGCATGCGCAAACTTCGCGCTCTTCTGCTCGCCCGAAGCTTTCATCTTCATGGGCGGACTTACCAAAGCCGGCGACCTGCTGATGAAACCGCTGCAAAAGTCCTACGACGAGCACGTGATCAGCGTTTACAAAGGCAAGGCAAAACTCATGCTTTCGGGCCTCAAGGACAGCGAAACCGCAGTGCTCGGTGCCAGCGCACTGGGATGGGACAACCCGCAGCAGGCCATAGCCCCCGAAATCTGAACCGAAAAGAACAATGCGCCAAAGGCGGTGCAGCCGGGATAGCCGTGCAGCACCGCCGTGGCTTTTATTGAAATACAAAATCATGAACAGAACCATCACAGCACTGTGCTTCGCCGCCGCGCTGCTCACATCGTGCAGCAAAAGCGAGACGGCATGGACACCGCTTTTCAACGGCGAGAACCTCGACAACTGGGAAAAGTATCTCGGGCCCGGCTTTGAAGGGCACGACAGCCTTACCCGCGCCGCAACTCCCGACAATGTATTCTCGGTAGTGGACCTCGACGGCGAGAAAGTGATACGCATATCGGGAGAAGTATTCGGTTCGCTCGCCACCCGCGACACTACGCTCGGCAACTTCCACGCCCGGCTCGTAATGAAATGGGGCGAAAAGGTGACAAAGGAATTCAACTGCGGTTTCCTGTACTACGGGCACGGTCCGCTCGGGGCTTGCCTCGGAACATGGAAATCGTGCGTGGAATGTCAGTTGCAGCATGGCAACATGGGAGCGCTTTACATGATAGGCGAGGACATTGTGCTCAATGCCGAAGCTGCAGAGCGCGACAGCAACTACACCTACACCCCGGGGGCGCCGAGCACGAAGTTCGGCAAGGCCGTGGGGCGCCGCAAGATTCTCGCTTCGGAAAACGCCGAGAACCCCGTGGGAGAATGGAACACCGTGGAAATCTACTGTTGCGGGCAGCAGACCGTGCACGTTGTCAACGGACGGGTAACGATGCGCACCGGGGGCATTGCGTCGAACGCATCGGGGCAGGAGCAGCCCCTGACGTCGGGATGCCTGCAGCTGCAGTCGGAAGGCGGGGAACTTTTCGTGAAATCGGTGGAAATACAGCCCATCGACGAGATTCCTGCTGAACTGCTGAACGGCAACCCCAAAAATTAATCTCCAAGTTAATCTCCAAGACAACTACACTATGAACGGGAAGCATTATACTGCGGTGGTCTTCGACCTTGACGGCACACTGCTCAACACGCTCAGCGACCTTCACGCAAGCGTAAACACGGCGCTCGCACATTTCGGCATGCCGCAGCGCACGGCCGACGAAGTGCGCACCTTCCTCGGCTACGGCTACAGGTACCTCATTTCGCACTGCGCGCCCGAAGGCACTGCCGAAACCGACATCGACACGGTGCTGAAATATTTCGAAGACTACTATTACTCGCACAGCATGGACACCACCTGCCCCTACCCCGGCATTCCGCAGACAGTAAGCCGGCTGGCCCAGGCAGGCTACCGGCTGGCCATTGTCTCGAACAAAGGCATGGCGGCAGTCAGGGAACTTGCCCGGCACTTCTTCGGCGGAGAGATAGAGGTGGCTATAGGCGAAAGCGCCGAAGTGCGCCGGAAGCCGGCTCCCGATGCCGCGCTGATGGCTATGGACACGCTGAAAACCCCGCGCGAAGCCACACTCTATGTGGGCGACTCGGAAGTGGATATCGAGACGGCCCGGAACGCAGGCATCGACTGCCTGTCGGTGAGCTGGGGGTTCCGCACACGGCAGCGCCTTGCCGATGCCGGTGCCTCGTGGATTGCAGACTGCCCGGAAGACATATTCGAATTCGTGCAGGCACACTGACAGGAACTCACCCCCAATACAGCAAGAGCCGGAACTTTTCGTCCCGGCTCTTGCTGTATTGGGCTTTGCCTGAGCGTCAGAAAGTGATGCCCATGGCCTTTGCTATCTTCTTCGAAATTTCGGTATTGTCAATTCGGCCGTCAAACTGTTCTGCGCCCACGCCAACTGCGAATGCGGGAACATAGCCGTTTGAGTGTCCGCCGCTCTGCCAGCCCACGAGCGAGCACTCGTCCATGACTCTCTTTGCCGTGGTGGTAATGCCGTTGGCGCTGTCGTATTCGTTCTTCTGCTTTGCTGCGCCTGCCTTGGTAGCTTCAAAAGCCGACTTCAGGCGTTCGGTCTGGCCGTCGCTGAGCTTCACGTTGGTCCAGAAGCCGAATCCGTCGCTGAGCAACGATTTCATATCGTCCCAAGAGGTATTTTCAGCGCCCTTGGCCTTGAACAGGCTGTCGGCACGCTGCGAGAAAGTGGCAGCGGTATTGCGCTGGTATTTCAGATTGTTGAGATGAAGTTCGTACGGGCCACGGCCGAGCGCAAGTCCGCCGGTTTCGTGGTCGGCAGTAATGACGATAAGAGTCTCGTCGGGATGTTTCTTGTAGAAATCGAAAGCCACCTTCACGGCTTCGTCCATATCGATAAGTTCGGATATGAAGCCTGCTGCGTCGTTGCTGTGGCAAGCCCAGTCAATCTTTCCGCCCTCGAGCATGAAGAAGAAGCCTTTCTTGTTCTTTTTCAGGAGAAAATCTATGCCGTTCTCACAAATCTGCTTGAGTGTAAGGTCGTCGGCCTTGCGGTCGAGCGCATAGGGCAGGCACGAAGTGTTGACCTTGGCAGCCTCTTCGGTCTGGAAAAGCACGATCTTGTCGGCTTTCTTGCATTTTTTCTTGTAGTCTTTCAGGCCGCGTGCAAGGGTATAGCCGCCTTTGGTCACAAGTTCAAAGAGATTCTCGCCGTCTTTATTGGGCTGGAGAAACTCCGAGCCGGCAAAGAAATCGAATTTCGATTCTATGAGCTGCAGTCCTATCTTGTGGTATTCGCCGCGGTTCTTCACGTGTGCATAGAATGCGCCCGGTGTGGCATGGTCAATCGACACGGTTGTGGAAATGCCCACTGCATAGCCTTCGTCGCGTGCCTGTTCGGCTATCGACTTCACGTTGGTTGTCAGGTCGTCGAGCATGCCGAGCGTGCCGTTGTGTGTCTTGTTGCCCGAAGCAAGCGCCGTGCCGCCGGCAGCTGAGTCGGTAACGCCGTTGGTGCTCGACTGGGTGTTGACAACAGCCGAACTGGGGAAACTCGGGAAGCACAGGGGCTTGATGCCGATACGGCCCTCGAGGGCGCCCAAATAAGTCTCGGCAGCGTTTACCTGATTCACGCCCATACCGTCGCCGATGAAATAAAACACATACTTCGCCTTGGGCTGGGCGAATGCCACAACGACTGCAAAAGCCGCTATAAGCAATGAAAAAGTTCTTTTGCGCATATTATAATAATGTTAGATTTTTCCCTTTTGATTTTTATTTCTTGCAAAATTAAGGAATTATAATCGTTCTGACTTCAATTTACAAGCGGAAACATACCATACGGAAAGTTTGCCAGGCAAATTTGTTTGCCAACCCACGAAAAAAACGTACCTTTGAAAGGTTAAATTTCTTTGATATGAAAATAAAGACACGGAAAATCAAAGCCATCGCAGGCACTGCTGCAGTTGCGGCAACTTTGCTGGCCTGCCCTGCCGGCCATGCCGAGAACATCACCACCGCCGACCGTCCTGCAACTTCCGCTGCCCCCACGGCCTACGTCACAAGCAGGGCACCGCTCGCTTCGGCTGCGTTCATAAAACTGCCCACAGGCAGCATAAAGCCCACGGGCTGGCTGCTTCACACCCTCAACCTACAGGCCGACGGGCTCTGCGGGCGTCTGGGCGAAATCAGCGCCTGGCTCGAAAAAGACGGCAACGCATGGCTCGCCTCGGGCGGAAAATGGGGATGGGAGGAAGTGCCCTACTGGCTGCGCGGATATTCAAGCATGGCATGGATACTGGGACGCGAAGACATGCAGCGCGAAAGCAAGTTCTGGATTGACGCCATAATAAAAGGCCAGAAGGAAGACGGCAGCTTCGGGCCCGGCATCGACGCATGGGCAAATATGATTGCGCTCTGGCTGCTGCAGGACTATTACGAATACAGCGGCGACAAAAGAGTGACAGAACTCATGACGCGGTATTTCCACTACCAGCTCACGGTGCCCGACGACAAATTTCTGCGCGAATATTGGGAAAACAGCCGCGGCGGCGACAACCTGTGGAGCGTGATGTGGCTCTACAACCGCACCGGCGACGAAAAGCTCCTTGAACTTGCCGACAAGCTGCACCGCTGCACCGCCGACTGGACACAGCAGCAAAACCTGCCCAACTGGCATAACGTGAACATAGCGCAAGGCGTAAGGGAACCGGCAGAATACTTCATGTTCAAAAAAGACAGCGCGCTGCTTGCTGCCACCTACAACGACCAGCAGCTGGTGCGCCGCATTTTCGGACAAGTGCCCGGAGGCATGTTCGGCGCCGACGAAAACGCACGCATGGGATACATCGACCCGCGGCAAGGGGCCGAAACCTGCGGATTTGCCGAGCAGATGGCTACCGACGAAATTCTGATGCTGCTGACAGGCGACGCGTACTGGGCGGAAAACTGCGAAGACATCGCGTTCAACAGTTTCCCGGCAGCCTTCTCGCCCGACTACAAGGCTTTGCGCTACATTACAAGCCCCAACTTGGTGACATGCGACAGCAAGAACCACAGCCCCGGCATTCAGAACGAAGGCCCGTTCCTTTCGATGAATCCGTTCAGCAGCCGCTGCTGCCAGCACAACCACGGATTCGGCTGGCCTTATTTCACGCAGCATCTGGTGCTTGCCACCCCCGACGGCGGACTGGCAACGGTGCTCTTCGGCTCGTGCGAAGCCACTGCAAAAGTTGGTGCCGAAAAGCGCGAAGTGAAAATCGTGGAAGAAACCGACTATCCTTTCGACGGGAAAATAAAACTGACGGTAAACGCCAAAAAGAAAACCGCATTCCCGCTTTACGTGCGCATACCGGTGTGGACTGAAAACGCTACCGCCTCCGTAAACGGCAATGCCGTGGACTGCAAACCGGTAAGCGGCAAATATCTTAAAATCGACCGCGAATGGAAGAACGGCGACTGCGTGGAACTCAATTTCCCCATGAAAATCAGTTTCCGCCACTGGCAGGCAAACCAGAATTCCGTCAGCGTTGACTATGGGCCTTTGACGCTCTCGCTGCGCATCAGGGAACGCATGGAAAAGAACTTCGACAGCGACAAAACCGCTATCGGCGACTCGAAATGGCAAAAGGGCGCCGACACAAGCCAGTGGCCCACATGGCACATCTATCCCGAAACCGACTGGAACTATGCCCTGTGCACCGACGAGCCAATACAACTGGTAAAGAAGGAAAGCGTCAAAGCCAACGCAAACCCGTTCGTCTCAACCGACGTTCCCCTGGTGTTCAAGGCAAAGGCACGCAAGGTGCCAAGCTGGAAAATAGACAAATACGGTCTTTGCGCTCCGCTACCCCCACAGTGCGCACCACAAAGCAACGAGAAATTCGACGTAGAACTTATTCCTATGGGAGCGGCACGGCTGAGAATCTCATCGTTCCCCCAAGGCAAATAACGAAGTTATTACTCTTAAGAAATCCGCAGAACATCCACATTCTGCGGATTTTTCCGTTTTTTTTCACTTCCTCACCCCAAGCATCCATGCAGCCCTGCTGTGCCTCACAAGCCATTCGGCCAAAGGCAGCAATACGGCGCAAGCCGCAAGCATCACTGCAAACTGGCCGGGCGCCGGGCCTTCGGAAACACGGGCATCGGAAAACATCGTGCACCCTACAATCACAATCCAGTGCATCGTATAGAAACTCATGGAATGCCTGCCGACATATTCAAGCAGCGTCAACTTTAGGGAAATCTTCCGGAACACGTTGCCCGCAACCACACACCCCGACAATGCAAACGCGGCAGCCACAAACCAGTTGCCGTTCTGAAGAGTGTTTACGCGGAAATCTATTGTGCCTTGCTGCACAAACGAAGCGGCAACATATACAAGCAAGGCAACCGATGCCACAGAAATTTTATACTGCCGCGAGCCCATAATATGGCCGAACGCATACACTGCAAGTCCCAACGGCACATTGCATGCCCACGCCGGCGAATGCACGCCGCACATGAAAAGCAGATACGCTGCCGCAAAGCCAATCACGCAAACCAGGCTATCGCCCAGCCCGCACTTCCGCACCGCGGCGTAAACAAACTGCACCGCGAGCAACGACGGCAAAAACCAAAGCGGCAGATTGCCTTCGGGGGCACCGTTCAGCAAAAGGAATTTCACAGGCTCCAGCACATAGTGCGCAAACGTGCGGTCGCCGTCCAGAAACATCTGAAGGCATTGAAGCGCATAACCGGCAAAGCCGAAAACCAGAAACGGGACAATCAGTTTCCAAAAGCCCGCCGTCAAGATTTCGCGCAATGGCCTTTCCTTGCAAAACATTCCCGACTTGTAGAAAAACCAGAACATAAAGAACGACAAGACATGCATGGCGGCGGAATTCACCGCATCCCACATTCCACACCACTGCATGGCGTGATACACTATCATGTAGACAATCAGAACACCGCTGATCTGGTCGATATAAGTCACTCTCTTGCCCATATTACGCATATTTCGCGCAAAGATACGAAAATAGAAAATCCCGGCGCCCTGGCGCTTTGCGGTTTCAACCGCAAAATCCGTATATTTGCACACAGTTTCAAGTATGTTTAAGTATGAAGAAATGGCACTTATAAAGGATTTCAAAGGCAAAAGCCCCCGTTGGGGCAAGAACTGTTATTTTTCGGAAAACGCCACCCTAATTGGCGACATAGAAATGGGCGACGACTGCAGCGTGTGGTTCTCGGCTGTGATACGCGCCGACGTCGACGGCGTGAAAATGGGAAACCGTGTAAATGTGCAGGACAACGCCTGCATACACCAGGCAAAAGGCTATCCCGCAATACTTGAAGACGACGTTACGCTGGGGCACGGCGCAATAGTTCACGCCTGCACCGTGCGCAAAGGGGCGCTCATAGGAATGAATGCCGTTGTGCTCGACGGCGCCGAAATAGGCGAAGGGGCTGTAGTGGCTGCCGGAGCCGTAGTGCTGGGCAAAACCAAGGTGGGAGCCCACGAAATATGGGCGGGAGTGCCTGCAAAGAAAATGAGCAAGGCCGCCGATCCCGGAGAAGCCGAATGGTTTGCCGACGAATACGTGAAACTGAAGGAATACTACAAATAGCACACTGTTTATATACTCACTGAAATGAAAGTTTCGGCAACATACGGCAGGCGCCTTACTTTAGCCCTTGCACTGGCTGCATGCACCGCAGGCAGCGCCCCGCAAGCGGCAATTCTGCACAGGCCGGCAGTGCAGGCTGCAACCGGCGACGACAAAAGCAGCGAAAGCGAAAAGATAACGGGTGTGCAGAAAATCAATGCGCATACCGTCGAGATAATCTACGAAGGCAACCGGCGGCTTACCGTCGACTTCTACGGCGACAACATATTCCGCCTTTTCCGCGACGACTGCGGTGGCATACTGCGCAATCCACAAGCCCAGCCCGAGGCCACTATTCTCGTCGGCTCGGCAAGGCGCCGCTGCGGGGAAATCTCCGCCTACGACCGCAGCGACAAGGTGGAAATAGCTTCACGCGACATAAAGCTGTCGTTCGACAAGAATACCGGGCTTTTCAATGTCACCCGGCCGAAGTCCACCAAAAGCATCGTTGAAAGCCTGCAACCGGTATCGTTCGCCGACGGCAGCACCACACTTACACTTGGTGCCCACAAAGGCGAATACTTCTACGGCGGCGGTGTGCAGAACGGCCGCTTCAGCCACCGGGGGAAAAGCATTGCAATAGAAAACACCAACAACTGGGTCGACGGCGGAGTGGCTTCGCCTACGCCCTTCTATTGGAGCACCGAAGGCTACGGACTGTTTTGGCACACTTTCAAGCCCGGGCGCTACGACTTCGGCGAAACCGACAGCCGAAAGGTTATCCTGCGCCACAGCGAGAACTATCTCGACGTGTTCATAATGATAGACAGCGAGCCGGAAGCCTTGCTGCGCGATTTCTACCAGCTTACCGGGAACCCCGTGCTGCTTCCGAAATTCGGATTCTACGAAGGGCATCTCAATGCCTACAACCGCGACTACTGGACCGAGGCCGAAAACGGTTTCATGCTCTACGAAGACGGCAAGCGATACAACGAAAGCCAAAAGGCGGGCGGCGGCACAAAGGAAAGCCTTAACGGCGAAAACGGCAACTACCAGTTTTCGGCGCGTGCTGTCGTTGACCGCTATGCACGAAACGACATGCCGCTGGGCTGGCTGCTTCCCAACGACGGCTACGGGGCCGGATACGGACAAACAGGCAGTCTTGACGGAAACATAAAAAACCTCAAGGATTTCGGCGACTATGCCCGTTCGAAAGGCGTGGAGATAGGACTTTGGACACAAAGCGACCTGCATCCCAAAGACAGTATCGAGCCACTGCTTCAGCGCGACATCGTGAAGGAAGTGCGCGACGCCGGAGTGAGAGTGCTCAAAACCGATGTGGCATGGGTAGGACAAGGCTACAGCTTCGGGCTCAACGGTGTTAGCGACGTAGGCGCAATAATGCCCTACTACGGCTCGGACGCACGGCCTTTCATTATCTCGCTCGACGGTTGGGCCGGCACACAAAGATATGCCGGGATATGGAGCGGCGACCAGACGGGGGGCGACTGGGAATACATACGCTTCCACATACCTACGTTCATAGGTTCGGGCCTTTCCGGCCAACCCAACATCACTTCCGACGTCGACGGAATCTTCGGCGGCAAAAACATTCCGGTAAACATACGCGAATTCCAATGGAAGACTTTCACCCCCATGGAACTCAACATGGACGGCTGGGGAATGAACCCGAAATATCCCGAAGTGCTTGGCGAACCGGCCGCAAGCATCAACCGTTCCTACCTCAAGCTCAAGAGCATGCTTATGCCCTACACCTACAGCATAGCACACGAAGCCGTGAGCGGCAAACCCATGGTAAGGGCCATGATGCTGCACTACCCCAATGCCTACACGCTCGGCACAAAGACGCAATACCAGTTCATGTACGGGCCATACTTCCTCGTGGCACCGGTATACACCGAAACTGAAGCCGACAGCAACGGCAACGACATACGCAACGGCATTTATCTGCCCGAAGGGAAATGGGTGGACTTCTGGAACGGCGACACCTACGACGGCGGGCGCGTAATCAACTGCTACGACGCTCCGATATGGAAACTTCCCGTTTTTGTAAAAGCCAATGCCATCATTCCGCTTACAAATCCCAACAACAACCCGTCGCAGATACGCACCGACCGCCGCATCTATGAAATCTACGCAGCAAGCGGCGGCAAAGCCTCGTTCACCGAATACGACGACGACGGCAAGACACAGGCATATCTCAACGGTGAATGCACCACTACCGAAATCACCGCGACGGCCGACGCACGCAAAACCCTTACAGTCAGCATAGCCCCAAGCCAAGGCACGTTCCAAGGCTTCAACGGCACGAAAGCCACCGAGCTGCGCATCAATGTGAGCAAGGACGTAAAAAAAGCCAGTGCCAAAATCGGGAAACAAAGCGTTAAACTCACAAGGGCAACCTCGGCCGAAGAATACGCAAAACTGAGCAACGCATACTACTACGATGCCGCGCCCAACCTCAACCTTTTCTCAACGAAAGGCACAGAGTTCGAAAACGTAAGGATAAGCAAGAACCCGCAACTTTTGGTAAAGATTGCAGAAACCGAAGTCGGGAAAAATGCGATAAAGGTTACAGTCGACGGATTTGAGTTTGCCATGCCCGACCGCAGCGTTGCCAGCCACGGAACGCTCGATGCCCCGAAAGCTGAAATCAGCGACGCAAACACCGGGTGCTTCACGCTGACGCCTTCGTGGCAAAAAGCCGAAAATGCCGACTACTACGAACTGGAATTCGACAGCATGCTCTACTCCACCATACGCGGCACGCAATTCACCGTCGACGGGCTGGTTCCCGAAAACAACTACACCATGAAGGTGCGCGCCGTGAACAAAGACGGGAAATCGCAATGGACAGCACTTGCCGCTACAACAAAGTCGAACCCGCTCGAACTGGCAGTGAAAAACATAAAGGCGCAGACTTCATGCGAAAACCAGCCGGGCAGCGGAATAGGCAAGCTCTTCGACTTTGACGAAAAGGCCGGATGGCACACGAAATGGGGCAAAGGCGAAGCCGTACCTTCCGACATAACCATTGACCTGCGCAGCGTCAACACTCTCGACCGCTTGGAATACCTGCCGCGCGAAGACGCCGCAAACGGTACGCTTCTCAGCGGCACAGTGTCGGTTAGCAGCGACAGGCAAAACTGGAGTGCCCCCGCCCAATTCGAATGGAAGCGCGATGCCTCGGTGAAGACATTCAACTTCGAAGGCAACCCCACTGCGCGCTACATACGCGTCCACATCACTGCGGCCGTCGGCAACTTCGGCTCGGGACGCGAAATGTACGTGTTCAAAGTAAAGGGCACCGAAAGCGTGCTGCAGGGCGACATCAACCGCGACAACCGGATAGACGAAAACGACCTCACTTCGTATATGAACTACACCGGACTGCGCCGCGGCGACAGCGACTTCGACTACGTAAGTTCGGGCGACATCAACGGCAACGGCCTTATCGATGCCTACGACATATCGTGCGTGTCGACTGAGCTCGACGGCGGTGTAAGCGCTTCAAGCGAAAATGCCTCGGGCACGCTGGCCCTTACACCTAGCCGCACAAGCTTCGCACCCGGCGACACCGTGGAAGTAACGGTAAGCGGCAAAGACCTGCATGCAGTCAACGCGCTCAGCTTCGCACTGCCCTACGATGCACAGACGCTACAGTATGCCGGGATTAAGCTCTTAGGCATGAAAGATATGGTGAACCTCACCTACGACCGCCTGCACACCAACGGACAAAAAGCACTCTACCCCACTTTCGTGAACCGCGGCAACAACTTCCTGCTCGACGACGGCAACCACGATTTGTTCGTGCTGAAATTCGTGGCGAAGAAAGCCGGCAAGTTCAACCTCAAAATGCAGGACGGAATGCTTGTAGACCGAAACCTGGGCACCGCAAAATTCTGATTCAAGCCCACCATACACATTTAATCAATAGGGAAGCCGCACGGTTTCCCTATTGATTTTTCAGCATTTTCCCCGAACGGCAATAGTGTTTCGCAAAAATTGTCTGCGCATAGCGCTAAAACTGTATGCGCACAGAAGAAAGACGGAATGCGCACAGCGCAAGAAAAAGTCCATTGCCTTTTATAGGCCAAAGCACCTAAAAAACCAAGCGGGCAAAGGTTACTTTCGTGCACCTTTGCCCGCCGGGCGTTATG
>CAZDOH010000078.1:0-12255 GCA_964507005.1 uncultured Prevotella sp.
AACTTATAAACGGCTTTGTCTGTAAAAGACAAGGCCGTTTTCTTTACCAACCAATATAGACTGTAGTCACGTTCAATATTTTGCAGTACACACAACTTTAAGTAATTTTGCAGCCCGAAAGGACTAAAATATGACAACAGACAAAAAGCTATTGACAGAACTCAGCGAGAAGCCCGTATTCAGTCTGCTCCTGCAATATGCCATACCGGCCATTGTGGCAATGGTAGCCTCGTCGCTCTACAATATTGTAGACGGCATATTCATAGGGCAAGGCGTAGGCTCAGGCGCAATAATGGGACTGGCCATCACGTTGCCGATAATGAATCTTTCATCGGCATTCGGCGCCATGGTGGGCGTAGGCGGAAGCACGCTGCTTTCAGTAAAGCTCGGCGAGAAAGACTACAATTTCGCCGCGCGAATACTTGGCAACGTCATAACGCTTAACATAATTGTGGGTATTGGCCTTGGCGGCATTATGCTGCTGTTTCTAAACCCCATACTCCGCTTTTTCGGCGCAAGCGACTTTACCCTGCCCTACGCGCGGCAATTCATGATAATAGTCTTGATTGGCAACGTGTTCACCCACTTGTTTCTCGGGCTGAACGCCATGCTCCGTTCCTCGGGCAAACCGAAGAAAGCCATGAAAGCCACTATTTTGACGGTGCTGATAAACTGCATACTTGCCCCGCTGTTTATTTTCGTCCTGAAACTTGGCATACGCGGTGCCGCGCTGGCAACCGTGCTTTCGCAGGTAATAGTATTGATTTGGCAATTCAAGCTCTTTGCCAACCCCAACGAACTGATACATCTGCGCCGCGGCACATACAGACTGGAAAGCCGCATAGTGAAAGGCAGCCTTTCAATTGGCATGTCACCCTTCCTTATAAACCTCTGCGCTTGCCTGGTGGTGATAATGATAAACCGCCAGTTGGTAATCTACGGAGGAGACGTGGCTGTGGGTGCATACGGCATCGCCAACCGACTGTCGTTTTTCTTCGTCATGATAGTCATAGGCATAAATCAGGGCATGCAGCCCATTGCCGGCTTCAATTTCGGCGCGCGCCACTTCACACGTCTCAACCGCGTACTGAAATATGCAATCCTTCTGGCAACAGGCGTATGCGCAGTAGGTTTCTGCGTCTCGGAGTTCGTGTCCGTGCCAATAGCGCGCGCCTTCACCGACGACCCGGAACTTATGGCAGAATCGGCGCATGCGCTCAGGGTAATGAATCTTGTGATGGCCCTAATAGGATTTCAAGTTGTAGCCACGGGATTCTTCCAAAGTATAGGCAAGGCTGGCATAAGCATTTTCCTTTCGCTCACCCGCCAGTTGATTTTCCTTCTTCCTGCGCTTATTGTTCTCCCCCACTTCTTCGGTGTAGAAGGAGTATGGTATTCCATTCCGCTCGCCGACGCCACATCCACTATAGTAACCGCTGCGGTGCTGTTTTACAACATGAGCAAATTCAGAAAAAAGGGAAAGGCTGAAAGCAACAATACACTAACAGAAAAACAACCCCAACAAATATGAACGAAGAAACATTCGTGATAAACATAGGCCGGCAGCTGGGAAGCGGCGGCAAGGAAATAGGACTTCGCCTTGCCGATATGTTCGGCATAAAATGCTACGACAACGAGTTGATAAAGCGCGCGGCAAAGGAAAGCGGAATCGACGCAGGAAATTTCGAGACTTCCGATGAAAAGAAGCAAGGCACCCGCTCTTTCTTCTCAAACTTCATACCCTTTGTCGGTAGCGGCGACATCTACGGCAACCCCATAAGCGAAGAAACGCTGTTCCGCATACAGAGCGAAACCATTAGGCAGATTTCCGACGAGCACTCGTGCATTTTCATCGGCCGTTGTGCCGATTATGTGCTACGCAACAAAAAGCGCTGTGCCAACATTTTCATCTCGGCCAATCTCGAAGACCGTATCAAGCGCCTTTGCTCCCGCCGCATCATCAATGCCCAGGCCGCTGAAAAGCTTGTGCGTCAGGGCGACCAGCAACGCTCGCAATACTACAATTTCTATTCCGACGGCACTTGGGGCTCGGCCGACACCTATCACCTCTGCATCAACTCGAGTATTTTCGGCATTGAAGGCACCACAGAATTTATTGCCGACTTCATAGAAAAGAAACTACATATCAAACGCCTCGCAAAATAAACTCCACAAGTGAAGCGCATCGGTCTGCTTTCCGACACCCACGGCTATTGGGACGAGAAATTCCCCGAATACTTCGCGCAATGCGATGAGATTTGGCACGCCGGCGACTTCGGGTCGACAGAAATAGCCGAGCGTCTTGCCGAGATAAAGCCGTTGCGCGGTGTATGGGGAAACTGCGACGGCGGCGACTTGAGGCGAATGTTTCCCGAAAAGCTATGTTGGAATTGTGAAGGAGCCGAAGTGCTCATGAAGCATATTGGCGGCTATCCCGGCAGATACGATGCAAGCATACGCGAGCAGATTACCCTCCGCCCGCCGAAGCTTTTCATCAGCGGCCATTCGCATATACTCAAGGTGGAATACGACAAGCGCCTCGGGCTTCTGCACATAAATCCCGGCGCTGCCGGTCTGCAAGGTTGGCACACGGTGCGCACGATAGTAAGATTCACCGTTGAAGACGGCCGCTTCAAAGACCTAGAAGTAGTGGAGATTCCGCGCGCTAAAGCCGGCGGCCCACAATAACATTAACGGACATCGTCTGCAACGCTTTTTGGCGGAATCAACCGCCGCCGACACCAACAAACCGTATTTTTTCAGTGCGCCGAAGTGCCGCACCGTTTCCGATTTGCAAGCACAACAATCCCGGAATTCCAAAGCGGGAATCCCGGGATTGCCTTATAGGTTAAACCTTGCTGCTATCAAGCTTCAAACTCAGGTTTTTCGTCTGCTTCCTTTGCCTTCTTGGCAGTGGTTTTCTTGGGAGCGGCAGCCTTGCGCGTTTTGCGTTTTGGAGCTTCCTCCTCAACCTTCGGAGTTTCTATGCCTGCCAATTCCGGGTCAACGAGAATACGTCCGCAATACTCACAAACGATAATCTTCTTGCGCATGCGGATATCAATCTGGCGCTGGGGCGGAATCTTGTTGAAGCAGCCGCCGCACGCATCTCTCTGCACGTACACCACACCGAGCCCGTTGCGGCTGTTCTTGCGTATGCGCTTGAAAGCGTTGAGCAGACGCGGCTCAATATTTTCCTCTACATCGAGGGCTTCGTTGCGGAGCTTGTCTTCCTGAGTCTTGGTTTCAGCAACGATGCTGTCGAGCTCAGACTTCTTGTGGCCTAGGTTTTCCTCGAGTTCGGCAATCTGGTCGGAATTGACACGCATGTCTTCCTTGACTTCTTCTATCTTTCCGTTGGCCTGCCCTATCTTTTTCTCGGCCAGTTCTATTTCGAGCGACTGGTATTCAAGTTCCTTGCTGAGCGTATCGTATTCGCGGTTGTTGCGCACCTGGTCAATCTGCTCCTTGTAGCGTGCGATAAGATTTTTCGACTTGTCGATAGTAGCCTTGAATGCCGCCACGTCGTGGTTTATAGCCACGATTTCGTCCTGAAGCCTTTGGTTGCGGGTCTGAAGGCGCTCAATTTCGTCTTCGATATCCTGCACCTCAAGCGGCAGTTCACCGCGAAGGTTTTTTATCGAGTCGATTTCCGACATTAGTGTCTGCAGTTTGTAGAGAGCGCTGAGCTTCTCTTCCACCGTCATCTCGCTGGTGTCTTTCTTTACGTCTTTAATCATTTCAAAGATATTTTATTGGATTTGTATCAATTTGAGTGGTAGTCACAGGCAGTTCGGGATAGTCTGCCTTAATTATGTCGTTCAGAATCTCAGATGTAAACTTCTCAGTCTGATAATGCCCTGCCACGGCAATGAGAATCTCGTCTTCGTGGCCGAAATACTGATGGTAATGCATTTCGCCTGTAAGGAAAGCGTCGCATCCTGCCTCGATGGCATTTTGCAGCAGAAAATCGCCGGCACCGCCGCAAATGCCTATGCGCTGCACCATTGCGCCTTTGCGGAAAGCATTGTGCATTAGACAGTCCACGCCGAAAGCGCTCTTAACCAAATCGAGAAAATCTGCTGCGCCCATCGGTTCGGCTAGGGAAGCCACAACACCGCTGCCGCTTTCCTCGTTCTTGGGCAAAAGGAAGCAGTTGACCGTTGCACCGAGTTTGGCGGCTATTTTATAGTTCACACCTCCGCGCGCATTGTCGAGGTTGGTGTGGGCGGCATAAACGGCCACATCGTTTTTTATGGCCGCAACAGTCACCCGCTCTGCAGTATTGCGGCCGGCTATGCACTTCAGCCCGTGAAACAACAGCGGATGATGGGCAACAATAAGATTCGCACCGAGTTTTGTGGCTTCTTCAACCACAGCCTCAGTTACGTCCAAACACAACAAGACCCCTGAAACTTCGGCCTCCGTTCGTCCAATCTGCAAGCCTGCGTTATCGAAGCTGTCTTGCAGCGGCAGAGGCGCGAAACGCTCAAGGGTCGCAACGACATCCTTTACCTTCACGCGGATATATTTAGAATTTTACGTTTGCAAAGGTAACAATAATTATTTGATTCACGCCTGTTTGCCGGTCTTTTCGGCAGAATATTTTCGCTCATACAGGCTACATGCGCCCTGCGCATATTAATCTGAGGACTTTGAAACGCGAAAAAACACATGCTTTTGCATTTCATCCGGCAAAACGTGCAATTGGTCGATTTTTTGGCCGAAGACGGGGGCAGTCTAATAAACTTTTGCTTACTTTGCAATGTCTAAGTTGTGAATGTCCCTAAAACGGGACCTAATATAAATAACTATAAAAGACAACCGAATCATGAAGAAAATGATTTTTACTGCACTCGTTCTAGCGACAGCGTTCACGGGTGTAAAGGCGCAAGACAACGACGACAGTCAGAAGAACCGCGAGAAATTTCGGACCGAGATGATTTCGAAGCAGGCCGAACAGCTTGCCGAAGATATGAAACTCGACGACAGCAAAGTCACTGAATTCAAAACCCTCTTCACGGAATACAAGACCAAGGAGATGGAATTGAAATTCGCCGACAAGAAAGAATCCAAGGCACGCGGCAAACAAAACAAGGCAAAACGCGAAGAGATGACCGACGCCAAGGCCGACAGCGTAATGAATGCCAATTTCGAAAAGCAGGAAAAGGAACTTAGCCTGCAAAAGGAATACTACTCGAAATTCAAGGAAATGCTAGGCGCAGCCAATGCCTTCAAAATATTTGCCCAGCGCCCTCAATTCGGCCCCGGCATGGGAGGCGGCCCGCAGATGCGCAACCGCGGCGGCAACGATGGAGGCTTCGGCGGTGACTTCGGCGGAGGACGTCCCGGCGGCGGCGATTTCTAAATCGACATTTATTCAATCATAAATATTTAAGGTTTGTGTGTATTTTTCGACACTCTCTGCGCCGTGACGGCGCGGAGGGTGTCTTTTCTTTTTGCGCATACATTTCAAATTCTGTGCGCACAGAATTTTCCCGCAAAGGCATACAGTTTCAGCGCCACGGCATTGCGCGCCACGACATTGCCGAAGCTTTGGCGCATTTGGCGGCGCATTGTTTCCGCGCCTAAGAATTTTATAGTAACTTTGCAATGAAACACTAAAGCACATACGACATGGGCACAAAAACAGGCAAAGACCTGGTAACCATAGAGAATCTGACAAAAAGCGAAATAGAGCAGCTTCTCGAAATGACAGCGGAATTCGAGAAACACCCCAACCGCAACATTCTGAATTCAAAAGTTGTGGCAACGCTTTTCTTCGAGCCGTCAACGCGTACCAGGCTGAGCTTCGAAACCGCAGCCGTAAGGCTCGGGGCAAAGGTAATCGGTTTCAACGACCCCAAAGTAACATCCACCTCAAAAGGCGAAACGCTCAACGACACCATACAGATTGTATCGAACTATGCCGACGTAATCGTGATGCGCCATTATCTTGAAGGCGCTGCCACATACGCTGCCGAAGTGTCGCGCCGCCCGATAATCAACGCAGGCGACGGAGCTAACCAGCACCCTTCGCAGACGATGCTCGACCTCTACTCGATAAAGAAGACACAAGGCACGCTCGACGGACTGAAAATCTATCTTGTGGGCGACCTCAAATACGGGCGCACCGTACATTCGCTGCTCATGGCAATGGGACGCTACAATTCCGAATTCCATTTCGTTGCGCCGAAACTGCTTGAGATGCCCGAAGAATACAAACTGTTTTGCCGGGAAAACAACATCGTCTTCCACGAAACTTCGGAGTTCTCCGAAGACGTGATAGCCGATGCCGACATTCTCTATATGACGCGCGTGCAGCGCGAACGCTTCACCGACCTCATGGAATACGAGCGCGTGAAAAACGTATACATTCTGCGGCGCGACATGCTGCGCAAGTGCAAGGACACAATGAAAATCCTGCACCCGCTGCCGCGTGTGAACGAAATAGCCACCGACGTTGACAACGACCCGCACGCCTACTATTTCCAGCAGGCACAAAACGGCCTGTACACCCGCGAAGCCCTTATCTGCAGCGCGCTCGGGCTCACTCTCGGCGACATACGCAACGATTCCACCATAATTCAGTGAACATAAAGCAACAAGCGAAACATGGGAAAGAAAGCCAGCAAACAGGAAATAATGGTACCGGCCCTGCGCAATGGAACCGTTATCGACCATATACCCTCCGACAAGTTCTTTCAGGTGGTGTCGATACTCCACCTCGACAGCCTTAAAAGCGAAATGATATTCGGCCACAACGTGGGCAGTCTGAAAATGCCGGGCGGCAAAAGCATCATAAAGATAAGCGACCGCTATTTCTCCGACGAAGAGTTGAACCAGATTTCCGTTGTGGTGCCCAACGTCACCCTCAACGTGATAAAGGAATACGAAGTGTGCGAAAAGCGCCAGGTGGTATTGCCCGACGAACTGCACGGCATAGTGAAGTGCGCCAATCCCAAGTGCATCACCAACCACGAGCCGATGACCACACGCTTCAAGGTTACCGACAAGGAAAAAGGCACCATACGGTGTCACTACTGCGAAAAGGAACAGACCATCGACCCAGAGAATTTAATAAAGTAACATCAACATATTTAACACAGCAACACAACATGATTAGAGATCCGGAGATTTTCAAGCTCATTGAAGCTGAACACCAACGCCAACTCGAAGGAATGGAACTCATCGCCTCCGAGAATTTCGTAAGCCCCGAAGTGATGGAAGCAATGGGGTCTTACCTCACCAACAAATACGCCGAAGGTTATCCCGGACACCGTTACTACGGAGGCTGCCAGGTAGTTGACCAAGTGGAAACCCTTGCCATCGAAAGAGTAAAGAAACTGTTCGGTGCCGAATATGCCAACGTGCAGCCCCACTCGGGAGCGCAGGCAAATGCAGCCGTACTGCTCGCCGTACTGAAGCCGGGCGACACATTCATGGGGCTCAACCTCGACCAGGGCGGGCACCTTTCACACGGCTCGAAAGTAAACACATCGGGTGTGCTCTACAACCCTGTGGGCTACAACATCAACAAAGAAACAGGGCGCGTAGACTACGATGATATGGAAAAGAAAGCGCACGAGTGCAAGCCCAAACTCATCATCGGCGGAGGCTCTGCCTACTCGCGCGAATGGGACTACAAGCGCATGCGCGAAATCGCCGATTCGGTGGGCGCACTGCTCATGATTGACATGGCCCACCCCGCAGGGCTCATCGCAGCAGGGCTTCTCAACAACCCGCTTGAATATGCCCACATAGTAACCTCCACCACCCACAAGACTCTTCGCGGTCCGCGCGGAGGCATCATTCTGCTCGGCAAAGACTTCGACAACCCTTGGGGCCTCACCACCAAGAAGGGCGAAGTAAAGAAGATGAGCACCTTGTTCAACAGCGCCGTATTCCCCGGCATACAGGGCGGCCCGCTTGAACATGTAATCGCTGCCAAAGCCGTAGCATTCAACGAGAATCTGCAGCCGGAATTCAAGGAATACGCAATGCAGGTAAAGAAAAACGCCGCACGCCTTGCACAGCAGCTCATCGAAAAAGGCTTCAACATCGTGAGCGGAGGAACCGACAACCACTCCATGCTCGTTGACCTGCGTTCGAAATATCCCGAACTCACTGGCAAAGTGGCCGAAAACGCCCTTGTTGCCGCCAACATCACCGTGAACAAGAACATGGTGCCCTACGATACCCGCAGCGCATTCCAGACATCTGGCATCCGCCTCGGAACTCCGGCGATAACCACACGCGGCGCAAAAGAAGACATGATGGACCTCATTGCCGACCTCATCGAGGAAGTGCTCAACGCACCCGAAGACGCAAAAGTTATAGCAAGCGTAAAGCAGAAGGTTACCGAAACAATGAAAAACTATCCCCTCTTCGCATACTAAAACCGGAGAGAACCTACACAAAGCCGCGCGGAGCAATTCTGCGCGGCTTATGTTTGCATAAACGCAAAGGCAACCAGCCTCAGCGTAGGCACAAAAAACTATTTTTCCAGGAAATCGAGAACGGGCGGTTCGTCGGGTGCATACGTACTGCGTATACGCCATTGGTCCGGGAAGGCATTGTTCAAGCGTGCCCCTACATTGTTGGCAAAACCAAGCGGCAAGCCACGGTAACCCACAAGAGTCCACCCGCGCGCAGAATTGGCGGGAGCAGCTATACTCTCACCGCGAAGAAATCTTATCGCATCACCGTAACCAAGTTCAACCTTTGGAAAAGCATCAGCTTTAAGGCACTGGCTCAAGGCCAACGGGGCAGCAGGGCGCAAAGCCTGCGCACCGCCTTTACGCGATACCGACGGTTTGGCTGCAGTTTTGGGTTCACTAAGCCTTATGCCGGCGCTAACAACATTAGCTGCGAGCGACAAAAGAGCGAAATCTTCCGCGAAACAACGGTGCACGGCAAACTGCCCCTGACCGTCGTCGAAGAATTCGAAAGCCTCGGAATCGGAAAGCCATTGACGGCATTCGGCACCTTTCGGCACGCGATGCAAGGATGAAGCGGAAGGGTGCGGCTTACCCGAGCCTCGTTCCTCTGCCGGCATTTTGCGCAACAGCGCCAGAAAAAAGCCTTCGCCCCGCGACCGGTGAGGGAAAAAATGGCAAACAGGCAACGTGCCGCCCGTTGTGTCGCCAACGATATTCCATTCCTCACTCGTTTCAATTGCCACCGGCTCGGCTCCCAGCTGCTCCATTATCCACTTCACGTTGTCTTCGTTTTCACTGCGATTGAAAGTGCAGGTGCTATAAATAAGAAAACCTCCACTGCGCAGTGCCGGCCACACGTCAGCCACAATCTGGCGCTGCCGCTGCGCGCACGCCTCTACGGCTTCGGGAGTCCACTGCAGGCGCGCTTCAGGGTCCTTGCGAAACATACCTTCGCCCGAGCACGGCACATCGGCCGCCACCACGTCGAAGAACCCCTGTAGCGGAGCGAAATCGGCGGGCCAGTTGTGCGTAACAACCACATCGGGATGGCCCCATTTCGCCACATTCTCGGCAAGCACGGCGGTGCGCTTGGCAATCGGTTCGTTGGCAACAAGCAGCCCACCGCGCATCGCACTTCGCAGCATCAGCGACTTGCCGCCGGGGGCGGCGCAAAGGTCAAGCACACGGTTCACGTCGGTTTCCTGCATGGCGCGGTGCAAAGCCCTGGCCACAAACATCGACGAAGGTTCCTCCACGTAGTACGCCCCAGCATGGAGCAAAGGATCAAAGGTAAAGCGAGGCCGGCTTGCGAGATAAAAGCCGTTTTCGGCCCATGCCACAACGGCGGCACTTTTCACGACATCAAAACCGCACACAGCGCATTTATCCATATTTAAATGCACGCTGAGCACCGGGTCATCCTCTAGTGCTTCAAGCAACTGCCGGCCTTCTTCGCCACACTCTGCCAGGCGGGCTGCAAAATCTTTGGGAACTGGTATTTCAGACATTTCGAACCATTGGACTGTTACGGCTGCGAAGTTACCTAAAAATACGTGCGTAGAGGAAAAATGGGTAACTTTGCAGCACAAAAACGCTCAAAGGTTTATGGATTCGAGTTTAAGGGGGCACGCGGCAATGCTGGGAGCCAACGTTATGTGGGGACTCATGTCGCCGGTTTCAAAAGTGGTGATGGCAAGCGGTGCCGTTACGCCAATGGTGGTCACAATGCTGCGCATTGCGGGGGCTATGATTCTGTTTTGGGGAGTGTCGTTCTTCTGCCGCGACGAGCACGTGGGGCATAAGGACCTAATAACGCTTTTCTTCGCTTCGCTCTTCGCCATAGTGCTCAACCAGGGAAGTTTCATATTCGGCGTAAGCATGACCTCACCGGGCGAGGCGTCGATAATAACCACCAGCATGCCGCTTTGGGCCATGGTGCTCGCGGCATTCATCCTTCACGAACCGGTAACAGGCAAGAAAGTATTGGGCATAGCCTTCGGGGCCGCAGGGGCCCTGACGCTGATATTGGGCAGCACACACACCGGAGGGCAGGGCGCTGCCAGCGCAACGAGGGCACATTGGGGCGACCTGCTGGTGATATTCGCACAATTCAGCTATGCCTTCTACCTTGTACGCTTCAAGCACTTCGTTGAAAAATACTCGCTGGTAACCATAATGAAGTGGATGTTCACCTATGCCTTTATCTGCACGCTGCCTTTCTCGGCCCGCGACCTGCTGGCCACGCCATGGGCGAGTCTTCCTGCAATAGACGCTGCCGGCCTTGTGTATGTTGTGGTGTGCGGCACATTCCTAAGCTACATGCTGATAGTTGTGGGGCAAAAAACGCTACGCCCCACGGTAGCTGGCATGTACAACTACATACAACCCGTAGTGGCATGCTGCGTGGCCGTGGCGTGGGGCCTCGACACGTTCAACATTGCCAAGGCGCTGGCCGTAGTCATGATTTTCGCCGGCGTATACATGGTAACCACCAGCCGCGCGCGCAACAGTGCCATGCCCCGAAAAGCATAACGCAAAGCCTTTCCGCTTTTTGCGCTGCAAAAGCATGCACAACTCGCACGGATTATTTATATTTGCATCAACAACATCGTAAAAACAAAAAGACCGAAAAATGAAAACGTACCTCGTTACGGGCGCTGCAGGTTTCATAGGCGCCAACTTCATAAAATACATGCTCCGCAAGCACGACGACATAAAAATCGTTGTGCTCGACGCGCTCACCTATGCCGGCAACCTGGGCACGATTAAAGACGATATCGACGGAAGCCGGTGCCTCTTCGTGCGCGGCGACATCTGCGACCGCAGTCTAGTGAGCAGTCTGTTTGCCGAGCACGCATTCGATGTGGTGGTGAACTTCGCCGCCGAAAGCCACGTAGACCGCAGCATAGAAAATCCGCAACTGTTTCTCAACACCAATATCCTAGGCACACAGAACCTGATGGACTGCGCACGCGCTGCCTGGGCGACGGGGAAAGATGCCAACGGTTATCCCACATGGCGCCAGGGAGTACGTTTCCACCAGGTTTCCACCGACGAGGTTTACGGCGCGTTGGGAGCTGAAGGCTTCTTTACCGAAACCACGCCGCTCTCTCCGCATAGTCCCTACAGCGCATCGAAAGCCAGTGCCGACTTCATAGTAGGCGCCTACCGCGACACATTCCATTTCCCGGTAAGCATCACTAGGTGCTCAAACAACTATGGGCCTTACCAATTCCCCGAGAAACTTATTCCGCTTATCATAAACAACATTCTCGAAGGCAAGAAGTTGCCCGTTTACGGCAAAGGCGAGAACGTGCGCGACTGGCTGTATGTTGACGACCACTGCAAGGCTATAGACCTTGTTATCGACAATGCGCCCGACGGTAGCATCTACAACGTGGGAGGCCACAACGAACAGAAGAACATCGACATCGTAAAAACTATTATCGACATAATACGCCGCACCATGGAGCAACGCCCCGACATGCGCTGTCTGCTGGCCAATAGCGAAAATATAGAGTGGATAAACTACGGCCTCATCACTTTCGTCACCGACCGCCTGGGCCACGACCTTCGCTACGCCATTGACCCCGACAAGATAAAGCACGACTTGGGATGGTATCCGGAAACGACTTTTGCAGTCGGCATTGAGAAAACCGTAATTTGGAACCTCGAAAACCGCAAATGGGTGAATGAAGTGACATCGGGAGACTATCGCAATTACTACGAGCGCATGTATTCCGGACGATAGGACAAAATATATACTCGTTTAGAAAAAGGTTGGACTTTCTCAAATACGGGAAAGTCCAACCTT
>CAZDOH010000079.1:0-11752 GCA_964507005.1 uncultured Prevotella sp.
AGTGCGGGTAAACGAGTAGTTTTCCGTACCGGGGGCTCCCGTATAACTTGTGCGAGGATCCAGTCCCTTGCGCTTTGTCCACAGTTCTACATTGTCGGCAGCCACGTATACCCGCAACTTTGTTAACCCTAAACGGGAAATCAGCGATTTGGGGAAAGTGTAACCGAAGTTTATACTGTTGAGGCTAAGCCAACTTCCATTTGTCAGGAAACGGTCAGAGGTTAAGTTCTGGTCGGTGTCGCCAAACTGCAGTCTTGGAATGTCGGAATTTTTGTTTGTTTCACTCCAAGCCTTAAGCATGTCTTTGTGGAAATTGGTTCCGGCCTCACTGCTATTGGGGCTGTGCATAAGGCTTTGATATCCGTAATCAAACACTTTGCCGCCTATAGAATACGAAAAATTAATTGAGAGGTCGAAGCCTTTGAAAGTCACAGTCGTTCCGAAGCCGCCATACAAGTCGGGCGTAGGATCGCCGCATGCATAGTATGAAGCTTCTTCGTGATTGGTGGTAGTAGTTGTTTTCCCCTCGGCATCGGTAGTATACCACATAGAGTTTCCTTCGCTGTCAACTCCTGCATACTTCGGCAAGCGCCATGTATAGATAGGAAGTCCTTCGCCATAGAAATAATCGCTTGAGGTATAGCCGGGATGGCCGTCCAGCGTTGCGTTTTTGTTTTTGGCATACAGCTCTGTGATTTCATTTGTATAGTGTGTGGCGTTGAGATTAATATTCCATGTAAAATCCTTTGTATGGAATATGTCATAGGCAATGTCGAATTCAATGCCGCGGTTCACCATGCTTCCTACATTTGAATAATACTGCGTATAGCCCTCCGATTTGGGCACATAAACGACGCTGAGCATATCGGTGGTTTTGCGGTGGAAATATTCCAGACTTCCCCGCAGGCGGTTGCTGAACATGGAAAATTCAGCTCCAATATTGAAGTTTGTATTGGTTTCCCATGTAATATTGGGGTTGCCTTTCGCATAGAGCATTGTTGCCACTTTGTCATCGCTGTTGCTGATAGTGTACGTATCCATATACAGGTTCGAGCCAATAGCATCGTTGCCCTGCTGCCCTATAGACATTTTGAGCTTGAGTTGGTTCAGCCAGTCTTTTGTACTTTCCATCCATTTCTCTTTAGTCATTATCCAGGCGGCGCCCACCGAATAGAAGTTGCCCCACCGGTGCTTCGGCGCAAAGCGGGAAGAACCGTCTCTGCGGAAAGAAAACTGGCCGAAGTATTTGTTGTTGTAGTCGTACATTGCTCTGAAGAACCACCCTTCGGTATTGTATTTTGCCTGGTCGGATGTACCGGCATTGTTTTTTATAGCCCCGCTCAGTTCGCGGTTGCTGAAATAAGAGAACATCTTGGTGCGCGAAGCAATGACGTCTTCACCCGTTTGGTTATAGTTCTCGTGTCCAAGAAGAAGAGTCATGTTATGGTCGCCAAACGAGCGCACATAATTTGCCAGCTGCTGGAAATTAGCAGTATAGTAGCGATAGTGGCTCTTGCTTACAAATCCCTCAGGATAAGTTGCGGCCCCCCAACCGTAAAATGGCTGGGCGGTGTAGGTGTACCGGTATTCGTAGTCGTTTACGGTTCCGTTGAGCGTCAAGGTAAGCCCTTTGACAAAATCGGGAGTAATGTCGACATACCCGTTCAGATAAAACGAGTTAGCATCCTGCTCACTGGCTTGCAATTGGTCATCCTTAAGCGGGTTTTGGGTTGACAGGAATTTGCGTGTGAGCCCGGCATTCATTCCATCGCCGTAGTCCATCATCTTTCCATTGGCGTCAGTCATTATCTTCCCGTTTCCATCGCGCAAGTAAAGAGGATATATTGGAGCTATTCGGTTTACTGTATAGAATATGTTGTTTCCGGAATTGCTACTTCCGTCAGCAGCATAGTCTATGTCGGAATGGGCGTAGTTTACGTTACCTCCAACCTTGAGCCAGGAGTTAGCCTTGTAGTCGGCTTTCAGTCGCACCGTGTAGCGCTTGAAGTCCGATGCCTGCGTTATGCCGGGATTGTCAAGATAGCCGAACGAAGCATAGAATTGCGACTTGTTGTCGCCCCCAGTCACATTGAGGTTGTATTCCTGACGCAAAGCATTGCGAAAAGCAGCCTTCAGCCAATCGTCAGGGCGTATGGTGTATTGCTGGCCATTGTAGCTCACGACATTGCCGAGCTTGGCATTAGGATTAAGTTTCCCATTGTCGCCTATCAGATACTGCCCTTCCGGCACACTATACGACAGATAACCCAAGCCGCCTACCGAAGCATCGGAACTAAGCATATTTTCATTTGCCTGCACATGGGCGGCATAGCCGGTCTTGCCGTCAGCACGCAATTTGTTGTAAATCGATTGATATTGCAACTCGTAATACTGTCCCGGGTCGGTAATCATGTCATACGTTTTTGAAGCGCGGCTCACACTTCCCCACTTTGCGTCAAGCGATATTACCGTTTTGCCTTTTTCGGGAGTTTTTGTTGTAATCATGATAACGCCGTTAGCGCCGCGGGCACCATAGAGCGCATTCGAAGCTGCATCTTTCAACACTGTGAGCGACGCTACATCAGCGGGGTTAATGTCGCTCCACGAGCCATAATACGGTGCGCCGTCAACCACCACCAAAGGTTCCTGTCCGGCATTGATAGAACTGATGCCGCGAACCAACAAAGTTGGCGTTGAAGTAGGATCACCACTAGACTTATACATCTGCACTCCGGCCACAGCGCCTTCCAGCGCATCGACTACATTGTTGACCTGACGTTCGCTTATTTTCTTATTGTCGACAACGCCTGCCGAACCGGTGAAAGATGATTTCTTTTGTTTTCCGTAAGCAACAACCAGCACGCCGTCGAGTTGGTTATCCTTAGACCGCATGCTGATTTTCATTTCGGGAGCCGCTTTCAACTTCTGCGACTCCATACCTATAAACGTTATCACTATAGATGCGCCCCTCTTCACGCCAGACAAACTAAACTTGCCGTCAGCATTGGTAACAGCAACCTTTTGCGTGCCTTCTACCGTAATATGGGCTCCGAATATTGGCTCACCTTTTTCGTCGGTAACCACACCGCCTATACCTCCGGAATTCTGAGCTATAGCGCTAGACGCTGCCGCCAACAGCACCATCATCAAAAATACTTTTATTTTCATATTAATTTCCATGTTTTTGTTCGAGGACTCCACGTATGCTTTTGTATACGCGGATATTGCAGCCCAACACAAATCCTTACAGTCACGGGCTTTGACTGTAAAGGAGAAACCGACGAAACCATCGCTTCTCTTGCCTTACCGCCGTGTCGGACTAAACATTACGGCACGATAACGGTGCAACGTCTGGAGAGCCTGCATTGAAAACTTATCGAACAATGCATTTTTTTTGCGTCTCTTCATTCTTTATATGAATTATTCTCAAATGCAAAGATATTGCAAAATCCTCTAAACCCAAAGTTATGCAAAAGGAAAAGCAAAAGATTATATCAAAAAGTTCGACACAAACGTTTTTCTTAGCGACTTTGCTTGTCAATCTTTTCAATTTCGTTCATAATGTAAGATTTCGAAAAAACAACCAGCACAATCCGCTGGCGGAATTAATTGGCGCAAATCTTTTGTGCGCATACAATATTTGCGTCGCGCGCTCACAATTTTTCTTCCAAGCGTATACAATTCTTCCGGGATGCCGAGCCAATAATTCCGGGGGCGGGTTATTAACACATTCGCACAGGCAGTGCCCGGCATACAGGCAGCTTCATCGGATATTTTTGTAACTTTGCAATATTACATCAGAATGTTACATCAGATGCAGACTGAAAAAAGTTATAAAATACAATGTACCCAACAAACACCGATGACAATACAACTGTTCAATGACTAATCTCTATCAATCAATACCCAAGGAAAAAATCAGCACTATGCCCCGCGCGGTTTTCAACGGAAAAATTATGGTAGTTGAAAGTGAACGCGAAGCTGAAAGAGCTTGCAGTTTTCTATGTTCCCAACCTATTGTAGGCATTGATACCGAAACACGTCCCTCGTTCTGCAAAGGAGTTTCACACAAAGTTGCCCTGTTGCAAATTTCAACAGAAAAAATATGCTTTTTGATACGGTTGAACCGTATAGGACTGTGCCAGCCAATAAAAAAATTATTGTCGAACCGCAAGACATTAAAAGTTGGGTTATCGCTTCAAGATGACTTGCGGGCACTTCGGCATCGGGGCGAATTCAGGACTGGAAGTTTTGTTGACATTCAGAATCTTGCCAAGCAATTCGGCATTCACGACATGTCACTACTGAAAATATATGCCAATGTGTTCGGGCAAAAGATATCGAAGGCCCAACGGCTCAGCAATTGGGAAACCGACATATTGTCACCCGGGCAAAAGCTTTATGCCGCTACTGACGCCTGGGCATGCGTCAATCTTTATCGCGAATTTGCAAAGCTAAAGGAAAACCACGACTATATCACTATATACAATGATGACGATGAACTACAAAAGCATAACACTCAAGCGTAACAAAGACAACAGTCTGAAACGTTTTCATCCATGGGTATTTTCCGGGGCAATAGCCCGTATGGACAAAGGCATTTCCGACGGCGATACGGTGAACATATTCAACTGCGAGGGCAATTATATTGCCACCGGGCATTATGGGCTTGGTTCCATTGCTGTCAGGGTATTGACATTCTCTGGCGAAGAAATCGACAGTTCGTTTTGGCGCAAAAAAATCGGAGAAGCGTCGGCACTGCGCAAAATAACCGTCAACAACAAAAACACCGACATGTTCCGGCTCGTACATGGCGAAGGAGACTGTCTTCCCGGACTCGTAGTTGACGTTTACGGCCACACGGCAGTTATGCAAGCCCACAGCACCGGCATGCACCGCTCGCGATACGAAATTGCCCAAGCCATTGTTGATGTTATGAACGGCCAAATCAACAGCGTCTACTACAAAAGCAACACCACGCTTCCTTTTGCCGAAGAAAACGACAATATTGACGGTTTCCTTATAGGAAAGGTATCCACAAATGTATCTTCAGAAAACGGACTGAAATTTCACATAGACTGGGAACACGGGCAAAAAACCGGTTTCTTCGTAGACCAACGTGAAAACAGGCGCCTGGCCATGCAGTATGCCAAGAACCGGAAAGTGCTCAACATGTTCTGCTATACAGGTGGCTTTTCAGTTTACACTCTCAGCGGAGAAGCCGAAATTGTACATTCCGTTGACAGTTCGGCAAAAGCAATAGAAATAACCGACAGCAACATAGAACTTAATTTCCCCGAATGCAGTCGCCACAAATCGTTTACCGAGGATGCATTCCGCTTTCTACAAAACATGGAAAAGGATTTCTACGATTTCATTATCCTCGACCCGCCAGCTTTCGCAAAGCATCTGGACGCAGTGCGTAGCGCATTGAGGGGCTATACGCGCATAAACCAAAAAGCCATCGAGAAAATAGCAAAAGGAGGCATCCTTTTCACATTCAGTTGCTCGCAGGCTGTCAACAAAGAGCAATTCCGTTTGGCAGTATTCACCGCAGCAGCCCAAGCCGGACGCAATGTAAAAATTTTGCACCAACTCCACCAAAGCCCCGACCATCCGATTAATATTTACCACCCCGAAGGCGAATATCTGAAAGGGCTTGTTCTCTATGTAGAATAGTTTTATTGCATTTTTGTAAACCTCAAATAGCAAAAACAAGGCATACCCCCAAATAAATCGCCAGAAAAACAATTTTTTCTTGCGATACATTTGGATATAAAAATTAAAGAAGTACCTTTGCATCGTTTTCATGGTATTAGATTTAAGGTTAGTGAAGATTGGTTGTCGCGAGACAATCAATTTTTTTTGTTTCAGCCTACCCTTAAATACAGTTGACACTATACTGGCAGTCAAAAAAACCCCAAAGGTTTACACCTTTGAGGTTGAATTTAGGAAATACAACGTTCCCCAAGTTCAAGGGCGCTTTTGCAAACTATTCCTCGTAACGTTATTCTTTTATCTTAGCGATAGCCTGTTTTATATCGTCTAGAATATCTTCAACATCTTCGATTCCTACGGAAAGGCGTATTAAATCCGGAGCAACACCGGCTGCGCGAAGCTGTTCGTCAGACAATTGGCGATGGGTATGGCTGGCAGGATGCAGCACACATGTACGTGCATCAGCAACATGAGTCACAATGTTTATCATCTTGAGAGAGTCCATAAACTTTATGGCCGTATCGCGATTGCCCTTAAGTCCAAAGGCTATCACACCGCACGACCCGTTGGGCAAATATTTTTGTGCCAATTCGTGGTACTGGTCACCTTCCAAACCGCTAAAATGTACCCATGCCACACTCGGTTCGCTCTTAAGGTATTCTGCCACAATTTGAGCATTCTCGCAATGGCGCTGCATTCGCAAGTGCAGCGACTGCAACCCTATATTAAGCAAGAATGAATTCATTGGCGCAGGTATAGAACCAAGGTCACGCATTAACTGTGCTACAAGCTTAGTAGTGTACCCCATTTTTCCGAATGCCTTTACATAAGTGAGGCCATGATAACTTTCATCAGGCGTACATAGTCCGGGGAATTTGTCGGCGTGTGCCATCCAGTCGAAATTCCCGCTGTCAACAACCACACCGCCTACCTGGGTTGCAGTACCATCCATGTATTTCGTTGTGCTATGAGTAACGATATCTGCCCCCCATTCAAATGGGCGACAATTTATAGGTGTGGCAAAGGTATTGTCAACAATAAGAGGAATTCCAGCATCTTTGGCAATACGGGCGAACTTTTCAATATCAAGCACAGCACAGCCCGGGTTGCTGATAGTTTCGCCGAACAAAGCCTTCGTGTTAGGACGTATGGCTTTGCGAATTTCTTCTTCATCGGCATTGGGATTCACAAAAGTACAGTCTATGCCGAGTTTCTTCAATGTCACGCCAAAGAGGTTGAAAGTACCGCCATATATTTCGTTGGAAGTCACTATATGGTCACCAGCCTGGCACAAATTAAAAACCGCATAGAAATTAGCAGCCTGACCGCTACTGGTAAGTACAGCGCCAACGCCACCCTCAAGCTGAGCAATCTTGCGAGCTACAGCATCGTTGGTTGGATTTTGCAAACGAGTATAAAAATAGCCTTCTTTCTTAAGGTCAAAAAGCATTGCCATCTCGTCTGAGTTGTCGTATTTAAATGTTGTGCTTTGGATTATAGGCAACTCTATTGGTTCTCCGTTTTTAGGTTCATAGCCTCCTTGTACACAAATCGAGGCGATGTGAAGTTTTTTATTCATCTAAAAAAAGGTTTTTGTTCCGATACACAAAATTACAAATTTAATGTCAAGCATATCACAGGTGCACGCCTAAAGAAATTACTTCAAATATCCCTTTATAAGCGGACGGGCATTGTACTGTGACGCCATCACTTCGCCATAGGCTCCTGCCGAATGTATTGCCAACAAATCTCCTCGTCTTGCAGCAGCAATCTCGCGGTCTTTGGCAAATACATCGCTGCTTTCGCATATAGGGCCAACTATATCGCACTTCTCGCGACTGGCGTTTTCGGAGGCAGAAATGTTTTCAATATCATGCCATGCATCGTAAAGGGCAGGACGGACAAGGTCGGTAAAACCTGCATCGACAATCACAAACTTGCGGTTTGCAGTATGTTTTGTAAAAAGCACACGCGTAATCAAATGTCCGCACTGAGCTACCACGGAGCGTCCCAATTCGCAATGCACCTTGGTACCCGCTGGAAGATTCAAGCCATTGCGCCACACGTCAAAATATCCCCGAAAGTCTGGAATGGGATTTTTACTCGGAGCATTGTAATCAACACCCAATCCACCGCCTACATCAACCATCTCACACATGACGCCTTGAGACGCCAATTCGCCAACCAGACGATTGATTGTAGCGCATAGTAAACTAAAGCAGTTGTATTCTGTGATTTGCGAGCCTATATGAAAATGAAGACCTTTGAACTGCAGCGATTTACAACTATTTATAAACGACAGGGTTTCATCAATGCTTCCGATTGGAATTCCGAATTTGTTTTCTTCGGTTCCGGTTGTTATATTGGCATGAGTATGAGCGTCAATATTGGGATTGATGCGAATGGCTACAGAAGCCGTAACTCCCATTTCGGCAGCAATCTGGTTTATCACCGCCAATTCCTCTTCACTTTCAGCGTTGAGACAATAAATGCCATTGCGCAGCGCCAGCTCTATTTCGTCATCACGTTTACCCACTCCTGCCAAAACAGTGCCGCTTGCAGGAAATCCGTTGGCCAAAACCTTTGCCACCTCACCGCCACTCACACAATCAGCCCCAAGTCCGTACGAGGATATCAGGCGAAGCACATCGGGATTGTCATTGGCTTTAACGGCATAATGCACCGCAATATCGCCGCGACAGGCAGCTATTTCATCAAGCGTACGTTCGAGCGTAGTGCGGTCGTATACATAATACGGGGTAGCAATTCCCGGAATGCACAATTCTTTTTCAGTCATAGTTCCTAGCTCTTGGCGCTAAATAGTTTGCCGCTTAGTTGTTGCAGGGCCTTTGCCTTATCGCACGAGCGTATGAGGAATGAAATATTGTGTGTACTGCCGCCATAGGATATCATTCTCACCGGAACAGACGCCATGGCTTCGGCAGCAAGGCTTTCATAACCGACATTGCCCCACGAGAGGTCACCCGCCACACAGATTATACACATATCACGGTCAATGTCAACTGTGCCATATTTTTTCAGCTCACCCACTATTTCATCAAGGCGCGCAGGATTGTCAATGCTCATCGACACCCCCACTTCGGACGTCGTCACCATGTCTATGCTGGTGTTGAAAGTTTCGAATATATTGAACACCTTGCTTAAGAATCCCGAAGCAAGAAGCATGCGCGAAGATACAATTCTTATTGCGGTAATGCCATCTTTTGCGGCTATGGCTTTGATTTCACCGCGACGTATTTCGTTGTTGATAATAGTGCCCTTGGCTGCCGGGTCCATAGTATTGAGGAGCCTCACCGGTATGCCTGCGAATTTGGCAGGCAAAACGCAAGTCGGATGCAGTATCTTGGCACCGAAATAAGCCAATTCTGCCGCCTCATCGAAATTCAGCTGCTCCACGGGCTGGGTGTTGTCTACAAAGCGAGGGTCATTGTTGTGCATGCCGTCAATGTCTGTCCATATCTGGATTTCATCGGCTTTTACCGCAGCTCCTATAAGCGAGGCTGTATAGTCGGAACCGCCGCGTTGCAAATTGTCAACATTTCCCTGTATGTTGCGGCAGATGAAGCCTTGGGTGATATAAATGTCATAGCCGCTGTTGGCTTCGAGCAAAGCCTTCAGTTTCGAAGCAATCTGCAGTTCATCCGGTTCACCGGCAGCGTTGATGCACATAAAGTCAAGGGCAGGCAGCAGGAACACGCTTTTATTGCACTCCTTCAAATAGTTGGTCATCATGTTTGTGCTGATGATTTCCCCCTGCCCAAGTATTTCCTTTGCTATAACTTCACTGAATTCTGCCCGCGTAAGCCGGTGAAGGAAATTGAATTCCTCCGCAATGAATTTGTCTGTGGCACTGCGGTATTCATCAGTTGCATAGAGTTCCGACACGTGCTTGTGGTAAACGGCTTCAAGCCGGCTTATCACATTGTTGGCGCCCAGCGGATTGCCTTTCCCGAGGTAGTCGGTTATTTCAACAAGAGTATTGGTGGTTCCCGACATGGCCGAGAGCACTACTATTTTCTGTTCCGGCGAAGTTATAAGCTGCGCCACGTTTTTTATTCTCTGAGGCGAACCAACCGAGGTACCGCCAAACTTCATTACTTTCATAGATAGTTGTTTTCTGTTATGGATTATTGTCTGCAGCCAGTTCACTGAATTCTCCGTCGTGGCAACGGAATACGCGGCCACCGTTCTTTTCAACCAGCTGCATGTTGTGCGTGCTCATTATCACTGCCGCGCCGTCTTCGCTCAGCCGTTTCAGCATTGCCGTCACGGCTTCTGCCGCCTGGGGGTCAAGGTTTCCGGTAGGTTCGTCTGCCAAAATCACTTTGGGCCGGTTTACAATAGCTCTGGCAATGGAGGCACGCTGCTGCTCGCCGCCCGAAAGCTGGTCGGGATAATTGTTTCCCTTGCCTTCAAGCCCCACCCATTGCAGAGCTTCGGCAGCAAGACGCCGAGCTTCGCTGTGGTGATGCTTGCCGGTAGCGCGCAGCACAAATACCAGGTTTTCCTCTACCGTGAAATTACCCAGCAATTTGCAGTCCTGAAAAACTATCCCCAACTGCCGCCGCAACTCGGGAATATTCTTGCGCCGCATGCCCGTCATGTCGTACCCCAGCACGTTTGCCTTTCCGCCCATAGGCTTCAAATCGGCATAAATGGTGCGCAGCAGCGAACTTTTGCCGGAGCCTACCTGGCCTGTAAGAAACACAAAATCGCCAGGGAAAACGTTGAACGTAATTTCTTTAAGCACAGCCTTGCCCTCGTGCCCTACCGACACTCCTTCGTAAGCTATCAACGGCTGTGGAGCGGGAACTTCGGGATTTGCATTTACTTCGGGATTCATCGCAGGAGTCTTTCAATGTTTCTGCCAACCGGGCTGGTGACGCTCGGCGAGTTCGGCTGCAACATCTTCAATGCGCAAGCCTTTGGAGGAAAGCAACACCACAAGATGGTACAGCATGTCGGAGCATTCATACACGAGCCTTTCATCATTTCCCGTCACGGCTTCGATTACCGCTTCGAGAGCTTCTTCGCCCACTTTCTGCGCCATGCGGTTCGTTCCGTCGCGGAAAAGGCTCGTGGTGTACGACTTTTCGGGCATTTCTTCGCGCCGCCTGTTGATGAAGTCCTGCAGCTCGCTTAAAAACAATATCGGGTTGCGCCTATTTTCCTCGCCCCAGCAGGTATCGGTGCCCAAATGACATGCAGGGCCATGGGGAATAACCTTGACAAGAAGAGTATCGTTATCGCAGTCGGGTTTTATACTTACAAGTTCAAGCCAGTTGCCGCTGGTCTCCCCTTTAGTCCAGAGGCATTTGCGCGAACGGCTGTAGAAAGTCACGCGCTTGGTGGAAAGCGTTGTGCGGTAAGCTTCCTCATTCATGTAGGCCAGCATCAGCACATTCTGTGTAAGACTGTCCTGAACGATGGCAGGCACAAGGCCGTTCATTTTTTCAAAATCTATATTCATTGTTGCAGTGTTTTTGCAGTTATATATGTTAGGCTGCATCGTGAGCGGCGTGTCATAGTCTCACTTCCACGCCTTCTTCGCGCAGCCATTTTTTAAGTTCCGGTATTTTTATTTCGCCGTAGTGGAACACGCTTGCGGCCAACGCCGCATCGGCATTTCCCAAAGTGAAGGCATCACGGAAATCTTCGCGGCAGCCGGCCCCTCCCGAGGCAATGAGCGGAATACCCGTTTCATTGCCGATACGGCGCAAGGCATCGTTGGCAAAACCGCGCTTGGTGCCGTCGTGGTCCATGCTGGTGAAAAGTATCTCCCCGGCTCCGCGGTTGTAGCCTTCACGGGCCCAGTCGAAAAGCAGCCAGGACGTCGGCGTCCGCCCTCCGTTGAGATAGCAGCGCCACTGCCCGTCGTCGAACCGCGCGTCAATTGCCAGCACGCATATCTGCGAACCGAAGCGCGAAGCTATTTCATCGATGAGCGAAGGATTGCGCAATGCCGCAGAATTGACAGCTACCTTGTCGGCTCCGGCTTCGAGCAGGCGCTCCA
>CAZDOH010000080.1:0-11445 GCA_964507005.1 uncultured Prevotella sp.
AGTTACCGCAATTACCGGAATTACTACCACAAACGCCGGTTGGCGTTTCCGCTAAATGCAAAACCGCTATATTTGCAGAAACTCATTGAAAAAACTGTAAATATGAAACGGACGCTTGTTTTGTCGATTGTGGCAATGATTGGGCTTGACGTTTTTGCCCAAACGCCTAAAGTGTATGTAACCCGCGAAATAACTCCCCAGTCGCTGCTTGCCGTGTACAAGGCTCTCGGTGTCAAGGCCCACGGAAAAGTAGCAGTGAAAGTCAGCACCGGCGAGGCGGGAAACCCCAACTATCTCCAGCCGTCGCTCATTGCGCCTTTGGTGAAGAAGGTGAAGGGCACCATCGTGGAGTGCAACACTGCCTACGGCGGCAAGCGCAGCACTACCGAAGAGCATCTCAAGGTGGCTGAGGAGCATGGCTTTACAAAAATTGCCAAGGTGGATATCATGGATTCGGAAGGCGACATGAAAATCCCCGTAAAGGACACCACGCATATAAAATACGACATCGTAGGCTCGCATCTGAAAAACTACACGTTTATGATAAACCTCGCACACTTCAAGGGGCATCCTATGGGCGGGCTCGGCGGCGTGCTCAAGAACCAGAGCATCGGTGTGGCTTCGGCCAACGGCAAGGCGTATATTCATAGCGCAGGCGTGGTGGACACTCCCGAAAACCTTTGGAGCAATGTGGGCAACCAGGACGGCTTTCTGGAATCTATGGCTGCCGCAGCACAGGGCGTTGCCGACTTCTTCGGCAAGAATATAATATACATAAGCGTGATGAACAACATGTCGGTAGACTGCGACTGCGTTTCGCATCCTGCGGCAACCACGCTCAAAGACTACGGCATTCTTGCCTCAACCGACCCCGTCGCCCTCGACCAGGCATGCGTTGACATTATCTTCAACATGACTCCGTCGGCCGACAACGACAATGCCCCGCTGAAGCAGCGCATCACTTCCCGCCACGGCACGCATACCATCGACCATGCTGCGGAAATCGGGCTCGGCAGCAAGAGCTACGAACTTGTAAGCATCGACGCAGAATGAGCGGGCGTTTTTTGCTGCCGGTTGCAATTTTTGCAATGTCGCAGACTGTTAGTGCGCAGACGCCGCGCGACACGCTGGAAGACCGCACCCTGCAGCAGGTTACGGTTACTGCCTCGCGGCGCGCCGGCGACGACGGCAGGTATGTTGCCGGCACTATGAGCGTTGTGCCTCGCGGCCAGCTGACAAAGAATTTCCGCACTTCCATAATGCCGTCGATAAGCGAACTTGTGCCGGGACTTTTCGTTACGTCACGCGGCGTGCTGGGCTACGGTGTCTCTACGGGCGCAGCCGGCACCGTAAAGTTGCGCGGAATAGGCAGCGGCGCACAGATGCTGGTGCTTGTAGACGGCCAGCCGCAATATGCCGGACTTATGGGGCACCCTGTGGCTGATGTCTACCAGACGATGATGACGCAGCAGGTGGAAGTAATGCGCGGCCCGTCGTCGGTGCTTTACGGCTCTAACGCCATGGGAGGCGCAGTGAATATCGTGACGCGGCAGGTTGCTGCCGACGGCTCCCACACTACGCTGCAGATGGAAGGCGGAAGCTATGGCACGGTGCAGGCGCAGGCAGTAAACCAGACGAAATGCGGCCGCTTCTCAAGCACGGCCGGACTGGGCTGGGCACATACCGACGGCCACCGCGCAAACAGCCGCTTCCTGCAATATTCCGGCTTCGCCAAGCTCGGCTATGAGTTTTCGCCCAACCTGAAAGCTACTGCCGATGTCAATGTCACGCATTTCAACGCTTCCAATCCCGGCGAGGAATCGAATCCGTATATCGACAACGACTCGAAAATCACCCGCGGACTGGCTTCGCTGCAGTTGCAGGGCGACTACGGAAAGGTTTCGGGGGCGGTGCGCGCTTTCTACGACTGGGGGCACCACAATATAAACGACGGCTATCATCCCGGCGGCACTCCGCAGACGCAGCTTTATCTGCACAACGACGTCATGAGCGGAGCCAGCGCCTATGCCAATTTGCGCCTTCTGCGCGGCAACCGCACCACAGTGGGCTTCGACTGGCAGCATTTCGGCGGCAAGGCATGGAACCGCGTCATTGCCACGCGCGAGCGGAAAACGCTTGCCGACAAGCGGCAGGACGAGATTGCCGGATACGTTGACATGCGGCAGGAAATTGTAGGCGGTCTTGCTTTGAATGCCGGAGTGCGCGTCGACCGCCATTCGGCAGTCGGCACCGAGGTTGTGCCGCAGGCGGCAGTGTCGTACCTCTCTAGCGGAGGGTATACCTGGCGCGCTTCGGTAGGCAAAGGCTTCCGCAACCCTACATTGCGCGAGCTCTACATGTTCCGCCCCGCAAACGCCGACCTTCATCCCGAAAGGCTTATGAACTACGAAGTGTCGCTTGCCGGCAATCCCTTCGCAGGGCGCATGCACATTGGGGTAAATGTGTTTTACATAAAAGCCGAAAACCTTATAAGCACGGTGACTGTAGACGGAAAGATGAAAAACGTAAATACCGGGCGCACCGAAAACTGCGGCGTTGAAATCGAGGCGCGCTACAAGGCAAGCAACTGCCTTGCGCTCAATGCCAACTACAGTTACCTGCACATGAGCAACCCGGTAACCGGCGCTCCCGAAAACAAGCTGTATGCCGGGGCCGACTGGACGAAAAACCGCTGGCAAGTGGCTACCGGAGTGCAGTGGATAGGCGGTTTGTACCTTTCCACCGGAAGCAGTGCCGTGAAAGAGAATTTTGTGCTGTGGAACCTTACGGCAAGTTGCCGTGTGGCAAAGCCCGTAAAGCTATATGTGCGCGGCGAGAATTTGCTTGCCCAGCGCTATCAGACGATGCTTGGCTTCCTCATGCCGCGGGCTACGATTATGGCCGGGGCTACGCTCGACATTTAGACTTTGCAGCCGCCGAAAAACAGGAAAGTGTGCCGCGGGCAATCCCTGCGGCACACTTTCAGTATGCGTATTGTTGTGGATTATGCTTCTTTTGCGGGAGCGATGATTTTCCACACCAGTGCTGCGAGCGCACCGCCGCAGAGGGGAGCTGCGATGAATACCCAAAGGTCGCAAAGTGCCTGTCCGCCTTCGAAGAGTGCCGGACCGATGCTTCGTGCGGGGTTTACCGATGTGCCGGTGTAGTGTATGCCCACCAGGTGAATCAGTATAAGCGACAGACCGATGGCCAGGCCGGCGAAGTTGTTGGTTGCCCCGTTGGTTTTCGATGTTGCCCCGAGCACTACAAGCACGAAGAGCATTGTGAGCACAAGTTCCACTACAAAGCCGTTTGCTTGCCCGTAGTTGCAGGCGTTGGCTCCGGTGCTGGTGCCTGCGGCAATTGCCGGGTCGGTGGCTACTATGCCGGCGAGCGCTGCTGCCGCAATCACGGCGCCGATTACCTGAAACACCATGTACATTGCGCAGTCTTTGCCGCTCATTCTGCCGCTAAGGAAAACGCCGAGCGAGATGGCGGGGTTGATGTGGCAGCCCGATATTCCGCCTATGGTGTAGGCCATTGCCACTACTGAAAGTCCGAAAGCCAGTGCTGTGCCGACTATCGACGCAGTGTCGCTTCCGCAGTTAAGGCTTACCGCTGTTGCGCAGCCAAGGAACGTGAGGGTGAAAGTGCCCACGAGTTCTGCAAGATACTTTTTCATTGCTGTTTGTTTTTAAGTTATAAATAGGTTACTGTCTATTTGGTAGAACGCGCATGCTGCCCGCTTATTGTGCATTCAGACGGTTCTTTATCGCTCCTGCGCACTCTTCCATCAGCCACCGCGGTGTGGATGTGGCTCCGCATATTCCCACGCTCGAGGCGCCGGCGAACCATTGCCATTCTATGCTGTCGGGCAGCTCGATGCAGTGCGAGCGCTTGTTCACCTTGCGGCATGCTTCGAAGAGTACGTGCCCGTTCGAACTTTTCCGTCCGCATACAAAAAGCACCACGTCATGGCGTGCGGCGAAGGCTGTCACTTCGGGCAGCCGGTTTGCCACTTGCCGGCAGATGGTGTCGTGCCATTCGAACGGTGCCTTCCCTGCGGTTTTCGAACTTATGTAGTCCACTATGGCCCGGAAATCGTCGAGGGCGCGTGTGGTTTGGGAATAAAGGCGTATGGGGCGGCTGAAGTCCAGCCGCGAAGCGTCGTCGAGGTTTTCGATAACTATGGCATTGCCTTCGGTCTGGCCCACAAGCCCCAGCACTTCGGCGTGCCCGCGTTTACCGAAAATCACTATCTGTGCGCCGTCGTGGCGGGCGTATTCTTTCGCTATGCGTTGCTGCAGCCTTAGCACCACGGGGCATGTGGCGTCGATTATCCCGATGTTCCGCTCGCGGGCGGCAGTGTAGGTGGCTGGCGGTTCGCCGTGGGCTCGCAGCAGTATCTGCGCCCCGCCCACGTCGGCAAGGGCGTCGTGGCCTATGGTGCGCATGCCTAGCTTTGCCAGACGGCGGCATTCCATGTCGTTGTGCACTATGTCGCCCAGGCAGTAGAACCGCTCTCCGGAAGCAAGTTTTTCTTCGGCCATGCCTATGGCACGCGTCACTCCGAAGCAGAAGCCCGAACCTTCGTCGATTTCTACGTTTACGTTCATTGGGCAGCCTGGCGGTAGTGTTGCATGAGCCATTCGTCCTGCTCGGCAAGAGTCATGTGTGAGTTGTCGAGCACCACGGCTCCGGGCGCTTGGACCAGCGGCGAAACTTCGCGGTGGGTGTCGATATAGTCGCGCTCTTCAACGTTTTTCAGTATCTCGCTGAAATCGCTTTTCTGCCCTTTGGCGGCAAGCTCGTCGTAGCGCCGCTGTGCGCGCACTTCGGGCGAAGCGGTTACAAACACCTTGAGTTCGGCATCGGGGAACACGGTGCTTCCGATATCGCGCCCGTCCATCACTATGCCCTTCTGCGTTCCCATTGCCCGCTGCTGCGCTGTGAGTGCCTGGCGCACAAACGGCAGCGCCGCCACGGGGCTTACATGCTGCGACACTCTGAGCGTGCGTATTTCGTGTTCCACGTCGCGCCCGTTGAGCATAGTCACTATGCCGCCGGAGTTGCTGTCGATGGTGAACGACACCTGTATCGACGGCATGGCTTCGGCGAGCTTCGCGGTGTCGATGCCATCGCCGGTCACCAGTCCGTTTTCGAGGCAGTATAGCGTTACTGCGCGATACATGGCTCCGGTGTCGATATATATGTAGCCTATGCGTTGTGCCAGCGAGCGTGCCATGGTGCTTTTGCCGCACGATGAATAGCCGTCGATGGCTATGATGATCTTTTTCATATTTCTGTGCCTTTGCCTAAAGGTTGTAGGATATGTTTGCCAGCAGCGAGGATGCCGCCACATGATAGCGCGCGTAGCTCACGCCGAGTTTGAATTTGCTTAGCTTCAGTCCGCCGCCAAGCGAAAAGCCTGCCCAGTGCCCCGAGCCCGCAGCCTTCAGTTCTGATGCCCGGCGCGCGTTGTAGCCTGCCGAGATGTAGAAGTTCTCTGACGGTATGACGTCTACGCCTATCACGAAATGGTTGAACAGTATGCGCCCGAACGAACTTTTCTTTCCGTCTTCGGTGTAATAGTAGTCGCTGCTCCAGCGTGTGAGGTCGGTCATCGTCAGCGAGAACCTGACGGGCGCATGCTTCATGCCTTTCGAAATGCCGAGGTCGATGTCGAAAGGCAGATGTTCGCTGTGGTCGTCGAATTTCTTTAGTTGGGCGCCGATGTTGCGCATGGCGATGCCAAACGAGAAGTCCTTGTCTTCGTCGAAATAGTTGAGCCCGAGGTCGAACGACAGTGCGCATGCCGAGTATTCCGCATACTTCGATGTTATGAATCTCATTGTGGCGCCGCCCACCCAGCTGTTCGAAAGCGAGTAGCTGTATTGTGCCCCAATGCTGAAGTCCTTTGCCGTGAGGCTGCCCGTGGTCTGCCCTGTGGCGTCGGTGGCGTCCATGCTGCCGTAGTTTATGAAATTGGCGTTGAAGCCGAGCGTGTGGCGCTCGCCTACGGCTTTTGCGTAGGAAGCAGATGCCACTGTCGAGCCTTTCAGATACGACATGTAGTTGAGGTTTATAGTGTTGTCGCTCACCGAGGCGAGCAGCGCGGGATTGGTGAATGCCAGCGTCGGGTCGTCGTCAACTACCGAGACGTTCATGCCGCCCAATGCGGCGGCGTGGGCCGATACCGGAAGCTTGAGGAAATTGAATGTTGACGACTTCTCCTGGCCTTTTGCCGAAAGGGCAAAGAGCAGCGGAAGCATTAGCAGCGGGAGTTTTTTCATTTAACCTCTAAATTTTGTGACAAAGGTACATTTTTCTCGATTATCCGAGTTATTTTTGCATAGGCAAACCGTATGGGCGGCTTTCGCCTTAATGCAATATCTGAATATTAAACGTGTTGAATCCGCTTTTATTATCAAAACGCTGGTGTAATCTTGTATTCGAGGGCCGCAACAAGGAATACGGTGCCTACGTGCTGCGCCGCAATGAGGGCAAATACATGCTTTGGGCCTTGATAGCCGTTTGCGGCACGTTCGTATTGCTGGTGGCTACGCCCGTGATAGCCTTGAAGTGGCAGCTTGCCGCTGCCGGGACAGAGCCTGCCGACGCCGTTGCCAATTTCTCGAAACTCAAGAAACCGGAACACAAGCACAAGAAAGACTACGAGCTGAAAGTCGTCGACATCGCCCAGCGTGTCAACGTCAGGAAAGTGAAGGATGCCATAAAGTTCACTCCCGAGATATCGCCCGACGAAAGCGTTGAGTCGCAGCTGATACTCGGCACCGACGCTCCCGGCAAGCCTACCGAAGGCCCTGTGGTTGTGGCTGTGCCCGACAGCATGCTGGCTGCGAACGACTCGATGCCCGACCCCGGCGTGTCGTCGCGCTTCCCTTCGCCTGTCGAGGTGGTGGAGCAGATGCCGCAGTTCCCCGGCGGGCTGAAAGGCCTGATGCAGTGGCTGACGGAAAACCTGTATTATCCGCCCATTTGCGTGCGCAACAAGGTGCAGGGCCGCGTTGAGGTGTCGTTCCTCGTGGATGCCGACGGCAATGTGAAGAACCCGCAGGTTACCAAGAAAGTGCATCCGCTGCTCGACCGCGAGGCGCTGCTCACCATCAAGCGCATGCCGCGCTGGGAGCCCGGAAAGGTGCATGGCAAAGTCAGCGTCGTGAGGGTTACGGTTCCCGTTGTCTTCTCGTTTTAGTTGTTTGGCTGCAGAAAAAATTTCAGAATATGAAACCTTATACGATAAAGGAAGTTACCGACATGGTAAACTCGGCGCTGGCAAGCGTGGAATATCCCGCTGCGCCGCGCAATCTCTACGCTCCCGTGGAATACGCCCTTGATGCGGGCGGCAAGCGGCTGCGCCCCGTGCTGCTGATGCTGGTTGGCAATATGTTCGGCTGCGACACCGGCGAGGCGCTCAAGGCTGCGCTGGCTATCGAGACGTACCACAACTACACGCTGATGCACGACGACCTGATGGACAACGCCGACATGCGCCGCGGAAAACCCACGGTGCACAAGCGCTGGGATGCCAATACCGCAATTCTCTCGGGCGACACGATGCTGGTGCTGGCCTACAGGCATCTGCTGGCAATGAATACCCCGAAAATACAGGAACTCGCCCGGCTCTTTACCGAAACGGCCATCGAGATAGGCGAGGGGCAGCAGTATGACATGGATTTCGAAAGCCGCCTTGACGTCAGCGAGAGCGAATACATCGAGATGATACGCCTCAAGACGGGCGTGCTCATTGCCTGTGCCGCCAAGATGGGCGCGCTTATAGGCGGCGCCGACGACGAAACGGCGCAGAAGCTCTACCGCCTGGGCGAAACCGTGGGCATTGCCTTCCAGCTGCAGGACGATTGGCTTGACGTCTACGGAGACCCCAAGGTGTTCGGCAAGAAAATAGGCGGCGACATTGCGTGCAACAAGAAGACTTTCCTCCTCATCAAGGCCCTGGAGATTGCCAAGGGCGACGACCGCGCCGAATTGCTGCGGTGGATGGATGCCGGCGAAAGCCAGCGAGAAAGCAAAATAGCGGGTGTCACCGCAATATACGACAGGCTCGGCATCGGCAGCATAGCCCAGCAGGCCATAAGCCGGTATTTTGAAATGAGCCGCGCAATCTTCGATTCGATTGCCACGGAAAACGAAGGGCGGAGCACGGTGTGGCAGTTCATCGAGTCGCTGGTGGGGCGCAAAAACTGAAGCCGTGACGTTTGTAGAGACACATTCGCATATCTACGGCGAGGAATTTGCCGCCGACCGCGATGCCGTGGTGCAGCGCGCCGTGGCAGCGGGAGCCGAGAAGATATTCCTTCCCAACGAGAACGCAGCCTCCCTGGGGCCCGTGCTCGAGCTTTGCGCCGCCTGGCCCGGCCTGTGCTTCCCGATGATAGGGCTTCATCCCGAAGAAATAAACGACGACAGCGATGACGTGCTCGACGCGATGGAAAGCAGGCTTGAGGCGACGGGCGGCTTTGTGGCAGTGGGCGAAGTGGGCATCGACTTGCATTTCCGCTCCGACAACAAGGCACGGCAAACCGAAGTTTTCTGCCGGCAGACGGAGTGGGCAAGGCGCTTTTCCCTGCCGCTGATGATACATTCGCGCGATGCTGCGCCCGAACTCGTGGCGGCTTTGGGCGAAAACGGAGGCATGCAGCTTTCCGGCGTGTTCCATTGCTTCTCGGGCAGCGACGCCGAAGCCGAAGCCTTCCTGCGCTTCCCGGGTTTTGCCCTGGGCGTGGGCGGCATAGTGACGTTCCGCAAGTCGACGCTTCCCGAGGTGTTGCGCCGCACGGTGCCGCTGCAGCGCATAGTGCTCGAAACCGATAGCCCGTATATGGCTCCCGTGCCAATGCGCGGCAAGCGCAACGAACCGTCGTTTATACCGTATATTGCGGCGAAGCTGGCGGAAATATACGGCACCACGGTAGACGAAGTGTATAGGGTGACAACGCTCACGGCACGCAGCATTTTTCCTAAAGCCTGGAGTTGACGCGCCAAGGCTTTGCGTAAAACTTTTATGCGTAGCAAATGCAATGCTTCTAAAATCTTTGTGGCCGGGATTGCTGCTTTTCGAAAATAAAGTGTTAACTTTGCGCCCGGTTCCAAAAACCGTTTTTCAACCTTTTGCAAGGAAAGATGCTCGAGTGGTTGAAGAGGCACGCCTGGAAAGCGTGTAAACGTCTAAAGCGTTTCGGGGGTTCGAATCCCCCTCTTTCCGCCAGTTGCGGTGCAGATTGCCGGTATGGCAGCCTGCATCGTTTTGCGTTTTACAAAGCCGTAATCTTCTTGTTTATCCACAGCAGCCGCTCGCGGTAGTTTGTCAGCATCCGCTCCACTGCTTCGCGGAATGTCATTGTCTCGTCGCCGTTTACGCGCGTGCTTATGGGCCACAAGGCTATGTTGAGTTCGTCGGAATGCTCGAGCCGGTTGCTTTGCGACTGGATGTATTCCGCTGCCTTGCCGAACTTTTCGTAATGCTTGCTCCAGCGCGTCTTTGCCAGGGCGGCAAACGAGGCGTCTTCGAACAGCCGCGTGTAGTATAGCGCGTAGCTTATGGCCCAGTGGTTGTTGTATTGGAAGGTGTAAAGGTCGAAATCCCATACCGGTCCGGCCTGCATCTTCCCGTTCCGGTCCTTGTGCATGAAGCAGCTCAGCGGCGACGTGGGCTCGAGGTTGCCCGTCAGCTCGTGCACCAGCCACCAGTCTACGTAAGAGTCGGCGTCCATATAGTTCAGATACTCGCGCGCGGCGAATTTCGTGTCGTCGTAGAGCGCCGTTTCCATGCTGTCGACAAACAGCTTCATGTAGGCATACTGCGCGTCGCTCACTGTTTCCGGGTCCTTGAACATGTAGGGCAGCTGGCGCCGGGTGGAGTAGAACGTGAAAGCCTCGTCCATGTGCTTGTCAACTTCCATTATGAAGCCGCCGGTAATTGCGTCGCCGGTTGTTGCCGTTTTGTCGGGCTCGGCTATGTTCACCCGGTTTTCCCCCACCTTTATATGCTCGCACAGATAGTAGTTGCCCACGTGCCTGCCGTTGAGCACCACTTCCACGAACCGTCCGTCGGGGTTCCAGTCCATGCCGTCGGTTTGCCGGGCTATGTATAGGCTTGCGTCGTTGCGCATCAGCGTGCGGTCGTAGTAGTTTGCCAGCAGGTCGAAGCGCCGTTCGGCGGCGAGCCCCAGCACCGGTGTGCTTTCGTAGAGCTTTATGCTGTAGGGCTTCTTGGGCGCCCCCCACGTGGAGTTGCCCCTGCCGCGCATCTGCATCTTGCCCGCGCATTCGGTTTGCCCGTCGGGATTTACGATGTTGTAGGTTACGCCGGGCGTCCACGTCTCCTTGCTTGTGATTGCTACGCCATCGGGAGTGTTTATCTCCATCACGGGCAGCCCGGAATACTTCACGCTCACGGTGTAGAGGTTTGTTTCGCCGTCGTCGGAAACTACCTTGTATGTCACGTCGCCGGTGAAGTCGTTGGTGCTGACTCCGCTAGTCTGCTCGGTGTTTCCCACAAACACCCTTCCGTTGCTGCGGAATGTGGGCGTCAGCTGCTTTACGTCGGTGATGTATGGGGAGTAAAGGCGAATGTCGTTGCCGTCGATTTCCGCTTCCACGTCTTTCAGCACACTGGCATTCTGCTTGCTCAGAAGGGCGAAGTACGTGAACACGTTGCTGGTGTATTTCAGCCGGAATGCCGAAGACGATATCAGCAGCTGGTTGCCGTTGGCGTCGGAGGTGTTGAGCACTAGCGCCACCTGGTCGTCGTATACGCTGCCGCTGCCGGTGTCTTCGATTGTGGCTTTGTATTGCCCCTGCTTGGCCACGCCCTGCTCGTCGAAGCATTGTTCCACCTTTGCCAGCCGGTAGGCGGTGGGCTTGGTGACGTAGCTGCGCGAAGCCCGGGAAGTGCCCACCTTGTCAAGCTCTATCTGGCAGTTTTCCGACTGTGTGTCGTAGTCGAAGAGGGCCGTTTGCGGGTTTACCCTGAATTCTATTGTGGCCGTGCCTTGCTTCGTGATGTTCACCGTCTCGGTTGTGAGTATGGCTATGCTGGTGGGGTAGACGAATTGCTTGCCGAACGTGAATGCCGTGCCGTCGGCCATTGTCAGCGTGATGACGTGTGTCTTTTCGTTTTCCTCTATGGCTTTGATTGTGGCTGCTGCGCTCGACGAGATGGGCGTTTCTATCTCCCTCACGATGTTGGTGGTATCGTTGTTGTAGTATTGCACGAAGACGTAGTTGCCGACAGCGTCGGTTGTGACTCTCACCGAAGTGCCCACAGCCAGTATGCCATCGCCGTATTCGTCCTGCATGCGGCTGAAAGTGCTGCCGTTGTCGTACGAAACGGTGAAGTATCCGTCCTGGTCGACTTTTATGAACGGCGTAATCCCGTCAATTCCGTCCTTACCGTCAACGCCG
>CAZDOH010000081.1:0-11233 GCA_964507005.1 uncultured Prevotella sp.
TCTTGCAGCGAAAGCTTCACGGTTTTGCCGCCGCAGAGCATTTGGCGGAACGCCTGCTTTATCCGGGCGAGCGTAAGCGGAGTGTAGTCCTTGAGCAATGCAATGCGGCTGCGCACGCTTTCCACGCCTTTGGCTGCCAGCTTGCGGGCAGGCGGCGTAAGGCTGCGCGTCATGTTGCCGAGGTCGGTGTCGTAGAGAAGCGTGGAATGTACAATATTGCGCCCAGGGTTGCGCCCGGGGATGTGGTAGAAAGCCGAGCCGCTTACTTTCCGCCCGCCCACGGTGATGTCGTTCCGCCCCGTAGCGCTGGCGTCTATTCCCAAGCGTTTGAGCACTGCCAGCACCATAGTGACGAAGCGCGAATAGGTGAACTGTACGTCGTCGCCGCGGCAGATGTAGCAAAGCATGAGGTTACCCAAGTCGGCATACACGCATCCTCCCCCGCTCTTGCGGCGGAACAGCTGTATGCCGTGCTGACGGCAATAGTCCACGTCTACTTCGCTTTCCATGCACTGGTTGCGGCCGAATATCACCGTAGGCTCCACCTGCCAGTAGAAAAACAAGGGGTCGCGGTCAATGTTTCTTGCCGCGTATTCCTCGGTTGCCAGATAGAACGACAAGCGTTGCTGACCGATGTCGGGAAGTTCTACGAAATACATATCCTGACTACAAGACACTCTATAAAAAAACTGTGCCCAAAAATACGAAGTTTTATATTGACACAAAAATATTCATTGTAAATATTATTGCGCTCAAAACAGGGTAAAAACAGCCTCCAAGATTGCAAAAAGCTACCTAGGCACGCGCTAAAAGAAAAATCTGCTATCTTTTGATTTACATACCGTGCTTTTTGAAAAGCAACGGGAAGTTTTCCCGTGCTTTGCAGTTACCGCGGAAATTGCAAACTGTCAGTTGAAAAATGTCAGTTGAAAAAATTCCATGAAATTCCGAATTTGATTGTCATGGGATTGTATGGGTAATGCGGAGTAAGGAAATAGCGCCCGCCGTTGCTGCTCTTGTTCACGTGCGAAGCCATGAGGTAGAACCTTGTGTGCTTCAGATGGAAGTTGGCATAAACCGAAGCGATGGGATAGTTGCCTACCTTTACGCGGTTTGCTTCGTTCTGAACGGCATACTGCCCTATCATGGGCGAATAGGCAGGTGCGTAATATTCAGTGAAATACTTCACGTCGGCTCCGAACTGCACGTTCAGCACCTTTGCAATCTTGAAAAGCAGATACAAGTTGGAATACACTGAAAGCGCCGGCACCGGGATAGCGTCCTTGTCGCTGCTTGTGGAATACACCACCTCGTTTTCCCAGTTGAAGATTCCGAACCTGAAGTTCTGGTTTAGGGCTACTTCCATCACCTGCACGCTTCCGCTGCGCTGCTTCACGCCCACGCCGTTGGACCAGGAGGAAGCTGCGGTAGTGTCGGATGCTGCGGCGCGCCTTGCCTGCGACAGGGCGAAATACGTATAGTCCTTTACGTTTTCAATGCTCACGCGAAGGTTGGTGCGTGTGCGGTTGTAAGAAAGCACTCCCTCGAAACGCGTACGCAGTTCGTGGTTCAAGTCATCGTTGTCCCACCATGCAAACTGCGAGTGATAGTGGCGGAAATAAAACGATGCCCTGTTGTTGCTCACTGATGCATGAAGCCTCAGCTGCAGGGTGTCGCTTTTCAGCGGCAGCATGAAGCGCAGGTTGCCGTCTACGTTGAACATGCCGAAATCATCTCCAGCCTGCGAAACGCTTCCCGTTGCATCGTATTTGGCATACTTGCTCTGGTTGCCCGAAAGCCTTGCCCCGAACGTAAGGCGGTTTTCGGTGTAGGTTTTTTCGTAAAAGTCTTTCTGTGAGCTGCGGCTCTCGGGCAGCTTGTACTGCATCAGTTCGTGGCGTGCGAAAATGCCCAGCCCTGCCTTTGCCCAGCGGCTGAAGCCTTCGCGCAGCTGCACCGAAAGCGTGTTCGACACATTGAGATAATGCGTGCGGTCGTTCACCGAGTCGCCGTCCATGTACTGGTTAAGATAATATCCGTCGGGGATGCGGTTGTTGATATACTTGTGCGTGTTGCCGTCAATGCGAAGCACATGGTTGAAACTCGTTACGGGAACAAATTCCCTTGTATAGTATTTGCGTTCTTCCTCGAGGCGCATCAAAGAATCGCGCTGCAGTGAATCGAGGGCGGCAATCTGCTGCGGGTCGGTAAGCAGAGTGTCCTTGTCGTTCTTCACGACTTCACCGTTGCGGTCGCGGGTGCGGTAATAACCTACATTGTAGCGCTGCGAAAAGAACACGTTGTTGGTGTAGACTTTTGTCCATGCCTTGCTCAGCACAGTAGGTATGTCGGTGGAAGCGTATTTGTTGGGCAGACTTTCAGGATTGGTGATGTACTTGTCGTCGTCGATTCCACCGTTTTCGCCCATCTTCAAATGGTTTGCTCCCAAAAGCAGGTGCGCCTCGTATTTGTCGTCAACGTACGAGCCGTAGAGCGAAGCGCCGAACTGCGAATTGGTCTGGTTGGCATAGTATCCCCGCCCGTAGAGATAGTCGAGCTTGAAGCCGAGGCCTATTTTCTTTCCGGCGTTTATGGCGAAAAGCCCCGTGATGCGGTCCTCGCCGTCGGTCTTGTCGCCGCATTCGTGGTATGTGACGTTGGTTATGGGAGAGAGCGTGTTGGTAAACGCGAAATCTCCGGGTTCCACAAGGAAGAAATCGTAGGGGTCGGCAAAAACAAAGTCGCTCATCACTTTCCTTTTCATATAAAGCCTTGAGATGCGCGGCGAGCCCATATTGCCGAGAGTATTGTATTGCCCCGTCGTGCCCTCGGTGAAATTGGAATTCTGGAACTGGTACGACATGGTGTCGATTTCGCTTGCCAACCTGTCGCCGAAAGTTTCGTTCACCTTCCACACATACAGCCCTGCAGGCATTGGGGTTTCGTCTTCGGTAGAATCCTCTTCGCTTGCGAAATGCGACCCGTACTGTTCGCTTCCGTCTATACGGTTTCCACGGGCATCGAAAACGCTCTGGGCCGAAACCGCAGCGCACGCAAATGCGCACAATAATATGAACAACAGCTTTCTCATCGTGGCTGCAAAGATACGAAGTTTCGGCAAAGCGCACCACATCGGAGCACTATAGCTTGCCAAATGCTAAGCGCAGATGGCATCACAAAAAACAAATGCTTCAAATAGCCAACGTTTGACGTCATTTTGATACTATTTCTCCGCTTTTCCGACATTTTGTAAAATTATTTTCGTTTTTGGTTTTCCACTTGTCAATAAATCCATAACTTTGCACCCGATAACGACAAGAAAAATTATTGTAATGAGTAAATCCGAAAATGAAATGTTGACGCACGTGCGCTACCAAAGCACGATGCAAGCGGGCCACGGGCTTTACAACCCTGCAAACGAGCACGATGCCTGCGGAATCGGAATGGTAGTCAACATCAGCGGCGAGAAATCGCACGCCATTGTTGACAATGCGCTGAAAGTGCTGGAGCATCTTCAGCACCGCGGTGCCGAAGGCGCTGACAACAAAACGGGCGACGGCGCCGGAATCATGGTGCAGATCCCCCACGAGTTCATACTGCTTCAGGGCATTGCAGTGCCCGAGCGCGGACGCTACGGCACGGGCATGATATTCCTGCCGCAGGACGAAAAGTCGTGCAGCGAAATCATGAAAATCGTGAAAGACGAAACCGAAGCCCACAAGCTCACCCTTTCGTGCATCCGCGACGTGCCTACCTGCGACGAAGTGCTTGGACGCGATGCAATGTCAACAAAACCTGTGATAAAGCAGATTTTCGTAACGGGTTTCGCCGACGTGGAATCGGCCGAACGTACATTATATATCATACGCAAGCATATCGAGAATAAGGTAAATGCATCGAAAATCGAAGGCAAGAACGATTTCTACTTCGTGTCGCTCTCGACGCGCACCCTCATATACAAGGGCATGCTCACGTCGTCGCAGCTGCGCAAGTTCTACCCCGACCTCGAAAGCCCCTATTTCACTACGGCGCTTGCCGTGGTGCACTCGCGCTTCAGCACCAACACATTCCCCACATGGGGCCTTGCGCAGCCCTTCCGCATGCTGTGCCACAACGGTGAAATCAACACCATCCGCGGCAACCGCAACTGGATGAAGGCCCGCGAAAGCGTGCTTTCCACTCCGCTTCTCGGCGACATCAAGGACTTGCGCCCCATCGTGCAGGAAGGCATGAGCGACAGCGCCTCGCTCGACAACGTGCTTGAGTTCCTCGTTGCCTCGGGCCTTTCCATGCCCCACGCCATGGCGATGCTCGTGCCCGAATCGTTCAACGCCAAGAACCCCATCAGCGAAGACCTCAAGGCATTCTACGAATACCACTCCATACTCATGGAACCGTGGGACGGCCCTGCAGCCCTGCTTTTCAGCGATGGCAGATATGCAGGCGGCATGCTCGACCGCAACGGCCTTCGCCCAGCACGCTACACTATCACGCAGAGCGGCATGATGGTGGTGTCGTCGGAAGTCGGCGTGCTCGACATTCCGCCTCAGGACATTAAGGAAAAGGGTCGTCTGCAGCCCGGCAAGATGATTCTCGTAGATACACAGGAAGGACGTGTAATACACGATGAAGAGCTGAAGAAGCAGCTGGCCGAGGAATTCCCCTACCGGCGCTGGCTCAGCGAAAACCGCGTGGAGCTCGACAAGCTCAAAAGCGGCCGCCACATCGGCAGCAGCGTGGAAGCTCTGCGCAGCAAGGAGCGCGTGTTCGGCTACACGCAGGAAGACGTGGAAAAGCTTGTGGCTTCGTATGCCAAGGACGCCAAGGAGCCTACCATGTCGATGGGCAACGACAAGCCTCTGGCCGTGATGTCGGAAAGGCCACAGCTTCTCTTCAACTATTTCCGCCAGCAGTTCGCGCAGGTCACCAACCCTTCCATCGACCCGATACGCGAAGAACTGGTGATGAGCCTCACCGAATACATCGGCGCCGTGGGCATGAACATCCTCGTTCCCGCCGAAGGCCACTGCAAGATGGTGCGCCTGCCCTACCCCATTCTCACAAACACGCAGCTTGACCTTCTCACCAACATCCGCTACAAGGGTTTCAAGACCGTGAAGCTCAAGATGCTCTACGCCGTAGACGAAGGTGCCGAAGGACTCGAGCATGCCATCGACCGCCTTTGCCGCGAAGCCGAGGAATCGGTTGACGACGGCGTGAACTACATCGTGCTCTCCGACCGCGACATCGACGAAAGGCATGCCCCCGTTCCGGCGCTGCTTGCAGTGTCGGCCGTGCACCACTACCTCATCTCGGTGGGCAAGCGCGTGCAGACTGCCATCGTGGTGGAAAGCGGCGAAGTGAGAGAGACACAGCACGCCGCGCTGCTGCTCGGTTTCGGAGCCAGCGCCCTCAACCCCTACATGGCCTTCGCCATTATCGACGACCTTGTGAAGCGCAACGAAATCCAACTCGACTACAACACGGCAGAAAGCAACTACATAAAGGCCGTGCGCAAGGGACTGCTGAAAATCATGAGCAAGATGGGCATCAGCACCATACGCTCATACCGCGGCGCACAGATTTTCGAGGCCATAGGTCTTGGCAAGGAACTCAGCGACAAGTATTTCGGCGGAATGCCCTCGCCCATCGACGGCATCGGGCTTGCCGAGATTGCCCGCGACTACTCGAAGATGCACCGCAGCGGCTTTGCAGACACCACGGGGCGTCTGGAATTCACCGGCGAATACTGCTTCCGCAAGGACGGCAACAAGCATGCCTGGAATCCCGATACGATACGCACCCTGCAGCTTGCCACACGCACCGGCAACTACAGCAAGTTCAAGGAATTCACACGGCTTTCCGACGAGAAGGAAGCCCCGATATTCATACGCGACTTCTTCGACTTCAAGCGCAACCCCATCAACATCGACAAGGTTGAGCCCATAGAAAACATCATGAAGCGCTTCGTAGCCGGCGCCATGAGTTTCGGAGCCCTCAGCAAGGAAGCACACGAGGCTATTGCCCTGGCCATGAACTCCATACACAGCCGCAGCAACACCGGCGAAGGCGGCGAGGATTCCGACCGCTTCCAGCCGCGCCCCGACGGCACATCGCTGCGCAGCGCCATAAAGCAGGTGGCATCGGGACGCTTCGGCGTAACAGCCGAATACCTCGTGAATGCCGACGAGATACAGATAAAGATTGCGCAAGGCGCAAAGCCGGGAGAAGGCGGGCAGCTGCCGGGCTACAAGGTTGACAAAATCATAGCCAAGGTGCGCCACTCCATACCGGGCATATCGCTCATCTCGCCCCCGCCCCACCACGACATCTACTCCATCGAGGATTTGGCACAGCTCATATTCGACCTCAAGAACGTGAACCCCGCAGCCAAAATCAGCGTGAAGCTCGTAGCCGAATCGGGCGTGGGCACCATAGCCGCAGGCGTGGCAAAGGCAAAGGCCGACCTCATCACCATCTCGGGCGCCGACGGCGGCACCGGTGCATCGCCGGGCTCGTCAATCTACTATGCCGGCATATCGCCCGAACTGGGACTGAGCGACACACAGCAGACACTAGTGCGCAACGGACTGCGCGGACAGGTGAAGCTGCAGGTTGACGGGCAACTCAAGACAGGCCGCGACGTAGTGCTCATGGCACTGCTCGGCGCCGAAGAGTTCGGCTTCGCCACAAGTCTGCTGATAGTGCTGGGCTGCGTGATGATGCGCAAATGCCACACCAACACCTGCCCCATGGGCGTTACCACGCAGAACGAAGAACTGCGCAAGCGCTTTCTGGGCCGCAGCGAATACATAGTGAACTATTTCAAGTTCCTCGCCACCGAGGTGCGCGAATACCTCGCCCAGATGGGCTTCACATCTATGGACGAAATCATCGGGCGCACCGACCTCATCGAGCGCCGCAACACCCAGTGCACCAACGGCAGCCTGCTCGACTTCAGCCGCCTGCTCTACATGCCGTCGAAGGAAAACGGCGCTGCCACCCGCAACATCACAGGGCAGGACCACCACATCGACAGCGTAATCGACACACAGCTCATAGCCAAGCTGCACGACGCCATCGACAACAAGAGCGAGATGTCGCTCGACTGCGTGGTGAAAAACACCGACCGCGCCGTGGGAGCCATGCTCTCGGGCGCCGTAGCCAAGAAATGGGGCGGCGAAGGCCTTCCCGAGCACACCATAAACGTGAAATTCCGCGGCTCGGCAGGCCAGAGCTTCGGGGCATTCCTCACACGCGGCATCGACTTCACGCTCGAGGGCGAAACCAACGACTATCTGGGCAAGGGGCTCTGCGGAGGCATCATCTCGGTAATGCCGCCGCGCCGCAGCACTTTCCAGGCTTCGGAAAACACTATAGCCGGCAACACGTTGCTCTACGGAGCCACCTCGGGCGAGGTGTACATCGCAGGGCGTGCCGGCGAACGCTTCGCAGTGCGCAACTCGGGAGCCACGACCGTAGTTGAGGGCGTGGGCGACCACTGCTGCGAATACATGACCGGAGGACGCGTGGTGGTACTCGGCCCCACGGGCAAGAACTTCGCCGCCGGCATGAGCGGAGGCATTGCCTACGTGTGGAACTACAACGACAACTTTGACTATTTTTGCAACATGGATTCCGTGGAGCTCTCGCTTGTGGAAGACTCCGTGTCGAACAAGGAGCTGAAGGACCTCATACGCCGCCACTACATGTACACGCGCAGTGAGCTGGCACGCCGCATGCTCGACGACTGGAACAAATACGCCGAGCAGTTCCTGCAGGTAGTGCCCATCGAGTACACCAAGGTGCTGCAGGAAGAGAAGATGAGAAAGCTGCAGGAGAAAGTGGCAGCCGTACAAACGGAATTTTAACCAAAAGAAGAAGAAGACAATGGGAGACCCCAAAGCATTTTTAAGCATACACCGCAAGGAAGCCGGCTACCGTCCGGTTCACGAAAGAATACACGACTTCAGTCAGGTTGAGCAGACGCTCAACACCCACGACCGCCGCCTGCAGGCATCGCGCTGCATGGCCTGCGGAGTGCCCTTCTGCCACTGGGCATGCCCTCTGGGCAACCGCCAGCCCGAATGGCAGGACGCCCTCTACAAGGGCAAGTGGCGCGACGCCTACGAGATACTCAGTTCTACAAGCGACTTTCCCGAATTCACGGGGCGCGTGTGCCCGGCATTGTGCGAGAAGAGCTGCGTGCTCAACCTCTCGTGCCACGAACCGGTGACAGTGCGCGAAAACGAGGCTGCCATAATCGAGGCCGCCTTCCGCGAGAACTACATCGAGCCAAAGAGCTATGCCCGCAACGGCAAGAGCGTGGCCGTGATAGGTGCCGGCCCCTCGGGACTGGTGTGCGCCAACCGCCTCAACCGCCGCGGCTACGACGTCACGCTCTTCGACCGCAACGAAGCCCCCGGCGGACTGTTGCGCTACGGCATACCAAACTTCAAGCTCGACAAGACCATCATCGACCGCCGCATGCGCATACTCGAAGCCGAAGGCATCAAGTTCGCCATGAACGCCGACATCAACCCCGACCGCCTGCCCGAAGGCTTCGACGCCTACTGCCTGTGCACCGGCACACCTACACCGCGCGACCTCAAAGTGCCCGGGCGAGAGCTCAAGGGCGTGCACTTCGCCCTGGAACTGCTTTCGCAGCAGAACCGCATCTTGGCCGGCGTCCACTTCGCCCCCGAAGACCTCGTGACGGCCAAAGACAAGACAGTGCTGGTAATCGGCGGCGGCGACACCGGCAGCGACTGCATAGGAACCTGCATACGCCAGGGAGCGCGCAGCGTGACGCAGATAGAAATCATGCCCAAGCCCCCCGTGGACTACAACCCCGCCACGCCGTGGCCCGAATGGCCCCGCATATTCAAGACCACTTCTTCGCACGAGGAAGGCTGCACCCGCCGCTGGCTGGTGAACACCAACAGTTTCACGGGCACCGACGGCCACGTCACGGCAGCCGAACTCGAGGAGATAGAATGGACCTCGCCTACCGACGGCAGCCGCCCGCAGATGATAGCCACAGGGCGCAAGGAAACCATGAAGGTGGACCTCGTGCTGCTGGCCATGGGATTCCTGCGCCAGCCCCAGCACGAACTGCCCGAAAACGTTTTCGTAGCCGGTGACGCACTGAGCGGGGCATCGCTCGTGGTGAGAGCCATGGCTTCGGGACGCGATGCAGCCGCACGCATTGACAAATACCTCAACAGCTAAAAGAGAAAAAAGAACAACACCAATAACCAAAACCACAAAAATTATGTCAACACTGAGATTCAAAGTCGTGGAAGAGGCTTTCAGCAAAAAGCCCGTACCAGTAGAGCAGCCGTCGCTGCGTCCGTCGGAATACTTCGGCATGAACGTCTTCAACAAGGAGAAGATGCGCCGCTACCTTCCGAAGGACATCTTCCGCAAACTCACCGACACAATTGAAAACGGCAACATTCTCGACCGCTCCATAGCCGACGCCGTAGCCGAAGGCATGAAGCGCTGGGCCATCGAGATGAAAGCCACCCACTACACCCACTGGTTCTCGCCCCTCACCGAAGGCACCGCCGAGAAGCACGACGCCTTCGTGGAGCCCGACGGCCGCGGCGGCGTGCTCGAGGAATTCACCGGCAAGCTGCTGGTGCAGCAGGAACCCGATGCCTCGTCGTTCCCCAGCGGCGGCATCCGCAACACCTTCGAAGCCCGCGGCTATTCGGCCTGGGACCCCTCGTCGCCCGCCTTCATCGTCGACGACACCCTCTACATCCCCACCATCTTCGTAGCCTACACCGGCGAGAGCCTCGACTACAAGGCACCGCTGCTCAAGGCCCTGCGCGCCGTTGACAAGGCCGCAACCGAGGTGTGCCACTACTTCAACCCCGACGTCAAAAAAGTGTTCGCCTACCTAGGCTGGGAACAGGAATATTTCCTCGTGGATGAAGGGCTCTACGCCGCACGCCCCGACCTTCTGCTCACCGGCCGCACGCTGATGGGCCACGAAAGCTCGAAGAACCAGCAGCTCGAAGACCACTACTTCGGTGCCATACCGCCCCGCGTGATGCAGTTCATGAAAGAACTCGAGATTGAAGCCCTGAAGCTGGGAATCCCCGTAAAGACACGCCACAACGAAGTGGCCCCCAACCAGTTTGAGCTCGCCCCGGTGTTTGAGGAGTGCAACCTGGCCAACGACCACAACATGCTCATCATGTCGCTCATACGCAACATAGCCCGCCGCCACGGCTTCCGCGTGCTGCTCCACGAAAAGCCCTTCAAGGGCATCAACGGCAGCGGCAAGCACAACAACTGGTCGCTGGGAACCGACACGGGCATCGGACTGATGTCGCCGGGCAAGACCGACACCGACAACCTGCGCTTCGTCACCTTCATAGTCAACGCCCTGGCAGCCGTATACCGCCACAACGGCCTTCTCAAGGCCAGCATCGAGAGCGCGTCGAACGCCCACCGTCTCGGCGCCAACGAGGCTCCCCCCGCCATCATCTCGTCGTTCATAGGCGAGCAGCTCACCAACATTCTCACCCACATCGAGAACAGCGACATCCAGCAGCTCACCGACTTCAGCCGCAAGCAGGGCATGAAGATGGACATCCCTAGCGTGCCCGAACTGCTGGTAGACAACACCGACCGCAACCGCACCTCGCCCTTCGCCTTCACCGGCAACCGCTTCGAGTTCCGCGCCGTGGGCTCGCAGGCCAACTGTGCCGCTGCCATGATAGTGCTCAACACCGCCATGGCTGAGCAGCTCACCCTCTTCAGGCAAGCCGTTGACAAGCGCATAGCCGAAGGGGCCGAGCAGAACGCCGCCATACTCGAGGAACTGCGCTCCACCATAAAATACTGCAAGCCCATACATTTCGAAGGCAATGGCTACAGCGATGAATGGGTTGCCGAAGCCAAGCGCCGCGGACTCGACTGTGAAAGCTCCGTGCCTTTGGTCTACGACAACTATCTCAAACCCGAGTCGGTAAAGATGTTTGAAAGCGCTGGAGTAATGACCAGCAAGGAACTTGCCGCCCGCAACGAGGTGAAATGGGAAACCTACACCAAGAAAATCCAGATAGAAAGCCGTGTGCTTGGTGACCTCGCCATGAGCACCGTGGTGCCCGTGGCCAAGCAGTACCAGACACAGCTCGTCGACAACATCTACAAGCTGAAGCAGGTGCTGCCCGCCGACAAGTTTGCCGAAGCCTCGAAGAAAGACCTTGAGCTCATC
>CAZDOH010000082.1:0-10786 GCA_964507005.1 uncultured Prevotella sp.
AGAATTTTTCTGCTTTGCGTATACAATTTTTGCGCTATGCCGGAGCAGTAATTCCGGTGGGGCGGGCTGCTTTCTTGCATATAGCATGCAAAGCCCGCTTGGCAACGGTACAGTGTAAATATTGCTCCTGTCGCTTTTGACACTCAGGGGCGCTCGCGTTTATTTCCTTAGTCGTTAACTTTGCACGCCAAAAAAAGAAATACGCATTTATATGACATTAACATTTCTCAAACCAAAGCTGTTCTCTTGTCTCCACAACTACAACCGTAAAACTTTTACCGCTGATTTAATGGCCGGCATTATTGTTGGCATTGTGGCGCTTCCGTTGGCTATCGCTTTCGGTATAGCTTCGGGCGTTACTCCAGAGAAAGGTATCGTGACTGCTATTGTTGCAGGCCTGGTGATATCAATCCTTGGTGGCAGCAAAGTGCAGATAGGAGGCCCTACGGGTGCTTTTATCATAATTGTCTACGGAATCATACAGGAATACGGAATGGAAGGTTTGGCTATAGCAACGCTTATGGCAGGCTTGTTTCTGGTTCTTTTCGGACTGCTGAGACTTGGCACAATCATAAAGTATATTCCATATCCTATAGTTGTAGGCTTTACAAGCGGCATAGCGGTAACGATATTCACAACGCAGATAAAGGACCTTTTCGGACTTTCGCTTGCAACGAATCCTTCTGATTTTATCGAAAAATGGATTGCGTATATCAGCAATTTTGGAACTGCAGACATTTGGTGTACACTAGTGGGCGTCATCAGTATCGTGATTATAGTTGTTACGCCTCGCTTCAGCCGCAAAATCCCCGGTTCGCTTGTAGCTATCGTAGTGGTAACTGTTGCGGCACTGCTTCTCAAGAACTTCGCGGGAGTGACAAGCATTGAGACGATAGGCGACCGCTTTACAATAAGCGGAAACTTGCCTTCTGCCCATATGCCTGCTTTGACATGGGATTCCGTAAAAGGCTTGGTGTCTCCTGCGCTTACGATTGCCATACTCGGAGCGATTGAATCTTTGCTTTCGGCTACCGTAGCCGACGGCGTAACTGCTGACCATCACGATTCAAATACGGAACTTGTGGCGCAGGGCGTGGCAAACATTGTGTCACCGATATTCGGGGGAATACCGGCTACAGGGGCCATCGCGCGTACAATGACCAATATCAACAATGGGGGCCGCACCCCAATTGCAGGTATTGTTCATGCTGTGGTTTTGCTGCTTGTGTTTCTCTTTTTCATGCCATTGGCACGCTACATTCCTATGGCATGCCTGGCTGGAGTGCTGGTAGTAGTAAGTTACGGCATGTGTGGGTGGCGTTCGTTCAAGGCCTTGCTGAAGAACCCCAAGAGCGATGTTGCCGTTCTGCTTATAACCTTCTTCTTGACTATAGTGTTCGACCTCACTGTGGCGATAGAAGTGGGGCTTATAATTGCCTGCCTGCTGTTTATGAAACGTATGGCAGAAACTACCGATGTAAAGGCAATAACCGACGACGAAATCGACTTGAACAAGGAATATGATTTCCTTTCTACAAACCTTGAGCACTACACCATACCCAAAGGCGTTGAAGTCTACGAAATAAACGGTCCGTATTTCTTTGGTGCCGGCAATAAGTTCGAGGAAGTGATGGCAGCATTCGGCGACCGCCCTAAAGTTAGGGTGATACGCATGCGCAAAGTGCCTTTTGTGGATTCCACGGGTATTCACAACCTCACAAACCTCTGCAATATGAGCCGCAAGGAAGGTATCCAGATTGTTCTTTCGGGAGTCAGCCCAAAAGTAAACGCCCAGTTGGAGAAGGCGGGGTTCTATGAACTGCTTGGCAAAGACAATATATGCGACCACATAAGCAAGGCGCTGGCTAGGGCAGGGGAGATAAGCGCCGGGAGCGGCATACGCGGGGGCAAAAAAGAATAAAAATGCCCAGCCGGTTTGCTTAAATTTTGTATAACTTCCCCGCACCCTGCACAATAAAGATTAAAATAACGCCGGCAATGGTAGCGGTAAAATATTTATTCCTATTTTTGCTGCAGAACATAATAACCAAAACCAGAAAGACAATGAGAAAGTCAATTAGAAATTCAATACAACTGTTTGCAATCGTGTCGGCTGTTCTTGTATTGGGCAGTTGTGCAAGCAAAAAAAGTCTGGAAAGTTGCCAGAACGAAAACAAGGTGCTTTCTACCAATATACAGAATACAAAAGACAAACTTGCTGAAGTGCGTTCTGAATTGGCGGCAAGCAAGGCACGGGTTACAAGTCTTGAGGAGCAACTGTCACAGGCACGCTCAGACTTCGAAAAGTTGCAGTCATCGCTCGACAAAAGCCTCACCGCAGGAAGTCAGACTAACTTGAACATCTCGAAGCTCGTTGACCAGATAAACGAATCGAACCAGTACATCCGTCATCTTGTGGAAGTGAAAAGCAAGAGCGATTCCCTCAACATGGTGCTTACCAACAACCTCACGCGCTCGCTTTCGCAGTCGGAACAGAAGGAAGTGAACGTCCAGGTGCTCAAGGGAGTGGTTTACATTTCGCTTGCCGACAATATGCTCTATAAGAGCGGCAGCTATGAAATCAACGACCGCGCTGCCGAAACTCTCGAAAAGATTGCCAAAATAATACAGGACTACAAGGACTACGATGTACTGGTAGAGGGCAACACCGACAACGTGCCCATTTCGCGGCAGAATATCCGCAACAATTGGGACCTCAGCTGCCTTAGGGCATCCAGCGTGGTGCAGTATCTGCAGAACAACTACGGAGTGGACCCCAAACGGCTTACTGCCGGCGGACGCGGAGAGTATAATCCGCTTACCGGCAACGACTCCGAGCTTGGCAAGCAGCGTAACCGCAGAACGCAGATAATCATCACCCCGAAGCTCGACCAGTTTATGGAGCTCATAGAAAAGGCTCCGGGAAACGACAACCAGTAATCTTTCCGCAGTCAACATTCCCCGTATAATTTTGTGCCCATTAGTCCATTAAGCGACTGATGGGCACAAATCATATTGAAACGGCAGAAGCAACACGCGAAAATTGCTTAACTTTGTAGTCGAAACCATTCCGACGTGCGACAAATGAAGTTCAGAACCGAAATTGAAACCACAAACAACGGTTTGAATCTCGAAGCGGGAGACGCTGTCGTACTTCTTGGCTCATGTTTTTCAAATGAAATCGGAAAACGCATGGCCTGCGACAAGTTCAATTGCCTTGTCAATCCTTTCGGAACCCTTTACAATCCTCTTTCCATTGCCCAGGCGCTTGAAATATTGCTTGGCAAGGCAGACGAAACCGCTGCCAGGCTTTCAGATTCAGCGTTTACGGCTGACGGGCAATGGTATAGCTGGATGTTTGGCACGGGATTTAGTGCAGATACCAGCGGGGAACTGTTGCAGAAAACTGAAGCGGCAGTAAAACGTGCATCTTTGGCTTTGCTCAATGCCCGGCTGCTTGCTGTTACCTTCGGTACAAGCCGCGCTTATTTCCTTGGGCATGGCTCCGGCTGCGTTGTTGCCAACTGCCACCGCCAGCCGGCAGGCATGTTCGAAGAGCGGGATACTGACATAAGCCAGGCCGTAGAACGCCTTGGAGCAGCGCTGAACCTTTTGTTTGCCCTTAATAGCCGTATCGCCGTAGTGTTTACCGTAAGTCCCTACCGCTACCTTCACTATGGCATGCACAGTTCTAATGTAAGCAAGGCAAAACTGATGCTCGTGGCCGAAGAACTTGTGGAGCGCTGCAACGGTCGCTGCTGCTATTTCCCTTCGTTTGAAATTCTCAACGACGAATTGCGCGACTACCGTTTCTATGCCCCCGATATGGTGCATCCCTCACAGCAGGCTGCCGACTATATCTACACGAAGTTTGCCGATGCCAGTTTTTCCGGCAACGCACAGTCGTTTGTGAATGAATGGGGCGCAGTGGCAAAGGCTTTAAGTCACCGCCCCAGCGACCGCCACAGCGCGCAATATCTTGCTATGATGCGGAATACGCTCGACAAAATAAACTGTCTGGCTGCCAAATATCCGCAGGTAGACTTCCACGAAGAACGAAACAATATTTCACAAATACTATCACAAGAACCATAAAGCGAATTACGTCATGAAATACAGAATAGACGAAATCGTAATGCTCACAGGCGCACGCCGCTACGGAAGTGCCGCAACAAAGGTAAAATGGCTGCTTACCGACAGCCGTTCGCTTGTGTTCCCCGATACTACACTCTTCTTTGCCATCCGCACTTCTTCCGGCGACGGACACGAATATATTGACGAACTTTACTGCCGTGGAGTGAGAAGTTTCATGGTTTCTGCACTCCCCGAAGACTATGCGGCGAAATATCCCGAGGCCGTGTTCCTTGTGGTGCCTTCGCCGCTGAAAGCATTGCAGCGCTTGGCAGAGCGCCATCGCGAGCGCTTCAACATCCCCGTAATCGGCATTACAGGCAGCAACGGGAAGACAATGGTCAAGGAGTGGATTAACCAGCTTATTTCGCCGATGATAGTGACGACGCGCTCTCCCCGCAGTTACAATTCCCAGATAGGAGTGCCGCTTTCGGTAATGAATCTGAGCGAACAGACTCAAATCGGCATTTTCGAAGCGGGCATATCACAATCGGGGGAAATGGAATCTTTGCGCGAAGTGATGCAGCCCACTATCGGGGTGCTGACAAACCTCGGCAATGCGCATCAGGAAAACTTCGGCAGTATGGAAGAGAAATGCCTGGAAAAACTTAGGCTCTTCAAGGATTGCGATGTCTTGGTCTACTGTTGCGACGACGCTATTGTGCAGAAATGCGTAACCATCGCCAAACCCTCGCGCCATTTGCTTGCATGGTCTATGCGCAACCCGGAAGCTCCTTTTTTTGTGAAATCCGTAAGCCGCCTTGCCGACTGCACCGATATCGCTTACTGCTATCGCGGTGTGCAGGCTTTCTATCGCATTCCCTTTATCGACAGCGCATCGGTTACCGCAAGCATACATTGCCTTGCCATCTGCCTGTATCTCGGCCTTGACATCAATGCGGTGCACAAGGGCATGCAGAGCCTCGAGCCTATCGCAATGCGGCTGGAACTCACGCAGGGCGCTTCGGGGTGTACGGTTATCAACGACACGTACAACGCCGATGTGAATTCGCTGGATATTGCCCTCGACTTTCTCAACCGGCGCTCTGCCGACAATCCCGAAAGCCGCGTGGTGATTCTCAGTGACATACTGCAGGGCGACAACGACCTTGACAGGCTTTACCAGACTGTGGCGGACATGATAAACTCCCGGCACCCGCAATTGTTTATAGGAGTGGGAAAGGAATTGTCGCGACATGCCCGGCTGTTCAACGTCGAGTCGCGCTTCTTTTCCACTACCGGGGAACTTCTGGCGAGCGGGGCGCTGGATTTCAGCAACAAAACCATACTGCTCAAAGGTTCACGGCGCTTCGCTTTCGAAAAAGTTTACGACTTGCTCACACAAAAGGTGCACGAAACAACGCTCAACGTAAACCTTGGGGCGCTTGTTGACAACCTCAACCATTACCGCTCGTTCCTGAAGCCCGGCACGAAGATAACATGCATGGTGAAGGCTTCCGGCTATGGATGCGGCTCGCTCGAAGTGGCCCGCACCCTGCAGGAACACGGCGTGGATTATCTGGCAGTTGCCGTGGCCGACGAGGGTGTGTATCTGCGCAATGCCGGCATCTCGGCAAATATCATGGTGATGAACCCCGAAATGACGGCGTTCCGCACCATGCTTCAATACCGCCTTGAGCCGGAAATCTACAGTTTCAGAATACTCGATGCCATGATACGCGAAGCCAAGAGGCAGGGCGTCAACGGCTATCCCGTGCATATCAAGATTGACTCGGGAATGCATCGCCTCGGTTTTTCGCCCGACGAAATGCCGCAGCTGATAAAACGTCTGAAAGAGCAGAATGCCGTGGTGCCGCGCTCCGTGTTCTCGCATTTTGTGGGAAGCGATGGCGGTGAGTTCGACGACTTCACCCGCAGCCAGTTTGCCGTATACTACAAGGCGAGCCTGGCATTGCAGCAAGCATGCAGCGAAAAGATCATACGCCATATATGCAACACTGCCGGAATCGAGCGCTTCCCCGAATATCATCTTGACATGGTAAGGCTCGGACTTGGGCTTTACGGCATAGACCCGTTCGGCAACCGCATGCTGCGGAATGTGGCATCGCTGCGCACTACGCTGCTGCAGATACATCGCGTGGCTGCCGGTGAAACCGTTGGCTATTCACGCCGCACTACGCTGACACGCGACAGCCGTATCGCCGCCATTCCCATCGGCTATGCCGACGGCCTTGACCGCCGGTTGGGCAACGGCAACGGATACTGCCTCGTGGCAGGGCAGCCGGCACCTTTTGTGGGCAATATATGCATGGATGTGGCTATGGTGGACGTTACCGGCATCCCTTGCCGCGAAGGCGACAGCGTGGAAATCTTCGGCGACAGTCTGCCTATAACGGAATTGTCTGACAAACTGGCTACAATTCCTTACGAGGTGCTTACGTCGGTGAGCGAGAGAGTGAAACGCGTATATTTCAAAAGCTGAGGCGCGCCGGCCGGGGGCGGGCAATGCCGCACTGGCAGTTTCTACTGCCAGTTTTTAAGCGAAAACGTGCTTTCCACCTGCTTCTCAATCTTGTCGGGGAGGTTGCAGAAAAAGTCCATCCCTGTAATTTTCTCTACATCGTCAACCGACATTGCCGCGCTGTTCATGTTCTGCTTGGCAGTGCTGTTGTTCATGACATATCCTATGGCTTGCGGTTTGCCGTCAGGCTCGGCATAGATGCATTTGAAGAAAGCCTCGGGAACGGTGACTGACAGCCGGCGGCCTATATGCTTGTGTTTCGTGCCCCGGAATATTGGCCCGCATACTATATATACTTTCCCGTATTTCCCGGCCCATCTCCGGCAGGCGTTTTCAAGTTTCGCCCATGCGCCGGCGTTCAGTTCGTGAGTCTGCGGGCATATATTGCTCATATAGAAGCATTCCTTCATGGCCTGCGCGCTGAATTTCATGTCGGCAGCGGGAGCCATGTGCCCGCGGTCGTATCCGCTGCTCCGGTAGTCGCCTGTCTCCACTTGGTGCGGCTCGGGCACTTCGGGGTCGGCAAGAAACTCGTCGCTTCGCCTTGCGGTTCCCGTTGTTTCATAGTCTTCCAGGCACCACGCCACCCAGTTGGGCTGGTTTGTTTCGCGGTTGAACGACACCGTGTAGGCCTGGCGTTTCAGAATCCTTTCGGGAGTGGCATGAAGCTTGGCGGGAATCTCTATCTTCCTTGCGCTTTGCGTGTTTTTTCTTTCAGCACAGCGTTCCGGCGCTTTGCGCATAGAAATTTCGCTAGATGCTTTAGCGTTTTCTTCTTCTGCCTTGTTTTCCAGCCGGGGGGCAACTGCAGAATCGCTTTTGCATTCGTAGGCAGCGCCGCCGATTATAGCTGCAACTGCAAATACGGCGCAGGATACGATTCCACGCAATTTATGGCTTTTCTTTCGCATGAGTTTTAGAAGCTTACAGTCAGACCAAGCGAAAGGTTTTCCTGGAACTGCAGAAATTCGGCCTTGCCGTTAACGTAGCGGTTGTCCTGGAAAATGGTGTACATGTAAAGCTTGGTCGTGAGATATTTGTTGATTGTAAAGTCGGTAGTGCTGGTGTAGTTACCGCTCACGTAGTGCAGGTTCGAATAGTAGTAGATGCGCCCGGTAGTCCTTATATTTTTGCATATCTGCCACGAATAGTTCATGGTGACATTGGGGCCGAAGTCGTTCCAGGCATGGTGTTTGCCGGGGATACCGTGGTTGTTGCGCAGCGCCTTGCGGTCGCAGTATTTTGCATGATACGAGAGTGGGGCTATATTGGCATCGAAATGGAAGATGTTCTTGCGTTTCTTCGTGCTGAAGTCGATGCTGTAGTTCATGCCGACGGAAAGGTTGCCTTCCACGGGCGACAGGAAGTCGGAAGTTACGTTGTCGCTGTTGCTGCTGTATTTGGGATAGTTCTGAGTCCAGACATTGAGCTGCAGCGAATAGTTCCAGTGCTTTACTGCCGAAATGCCGATGCTGCTGATGAGCTGCAGTTTGTCGGTGTTGGTGGCGTATTTGTGTTTGGTGTCTTTGCGCTGGCTGATGAATCCCAGGCGCGCGATGAGGTTGTTGCTGAACGAAAAGCCGCGCTGGTTGTTGTAGTTGGCTTTAAGGTCGGTAACTATCGAGAAGGAGTTGTTGTTTTGGTTTCCCTGATACCAGTTGTCGGTTACATAGTTCTGCGACATGCTGAAGTCTACTTTGCCCGAGAACGCCCAGAAGTTGGGCCGCCTTGTAATGACATTGTATGAAGCGTCTTCAATGCCGAGGTCGATTGTCTCGCTGCTTTGCGGAGTGATGTGCGTAACTTCCTTTACCGGCTGGTCTACGATTTCCTTTCTTATGCCGGCTGCCTTGTTTACGTCGTTTTGTGTTGTGCCCACCAGCCACGGCACGTTTGTATATGCCCACATCATGGTGCTTGTCATGTATTGCTGCACGCTGTCGCCAAAGCAGTCGTAAGCCGAGGGCAGATAGTGGGAACGCGAATGCGTGCCGGTGTCGACTTTCATGATGCTGTTGATGGGAGAATCGTAGAGCGTGGGATTGAGAAGCAGAGGGTAGTAGTAGGGATTGTTGAGCGTTGTTTCCTTGTCGGAATCTGCATTCATAATCGAGTCTACGGTTACAATAGTTGCAAGTGTGTCAACATATTTTCTCACGATAGTCTCGTTGTACGTTGGAGTTTTCCCTTTGGTATGGAAAAACGACTGCGCTGACACGTTTGTAAGTCCGCAGGCGAATACGAGTATGGCCAAGTGAAAGCGTTTCATGCAACCTAGATATTATCAAGGGCAAATTTAGGGATTTCCGTCAATACGACAAAACCCCTGCAGCATACATAAGTTCGTTTATAACCGCCGTTCAGTGTGATTTTTCAATGTTTAAGGGCGAAAAACGGCATTTAGGACAGCTAGCAGTGCTCCGTTAAGCATATATTTCTTAAATTTGCATTTGAGCAAAAAAGACAAAAGTCAAAGAATGGGCACTGTAATACTGAAATATCCTGCGGGAAACGTGTTTTCTGTGAAATCTGCGTTTTCCCGTCTCGGCGCGGAATGTGTGATAAGCGATGATGTAGATGTATTGCGCTGTGCAGACCGTGTTGTCGTCCCCGGGCAGGGCGAGGCTTCGGTTACGATGCATTATCTGCGGCAAACTGGGCTCGACAATGTGATTCGTTCGCTTTCCCAGCCGGTACTCGGCATTTGCATTGGCATGCAGTTGATGTGCGACAGTTCGGAAGAGGGCAACGCACAGTGCTTGGGGATTTTCGAAGGTGCGTGCGTGAAGCGCTTCGCCCCGCAGCATGGGGAGAAGATTCCCCACATGGGCTGGAATTCGCTTCGGGATCTGGACGGACCGCTGTTCCGGGGCATTGCCGAAGGCAGCTATGCTTATTTTGTTCACAGTTATTATGTACCTCTGAATGCCTTTACGGCGGCAAAGTCGGACTATTGCGGAGAATTTACGGCAGCCATGAGCCGCGGCAATTTCCACGCGGTGCAGTTCCATCCCGAAAAAAGCGGTTTGGCCGGCGAGGCGATACTAAAAAATTTCCTTCGGTTATGATAGTTCCCATTCCGGCAATCGATATAATAGGAGGGCGCTGTGTGCGTCTTGCACAGGGCGACTATTCAAAAGCCACTTCCTACAGCGGTTCGCCGTTGCAGGCCGCGCGGCTGTTCGAGAGCCTTGGCTACGGCTTTCTGCACGTTGTGGACCTTGACGGGGCAAAGCGCGGCGAGCCGGTGAATATTGACGTTTTGCGTACGATTACCGAAAATACTGGGCTCCGGGTGGATTTTGGCGGCGGAATTAAAAGCGAAGCCCATCTTGAGCAGGTTTTCGGTGCCGGCGCCGAAGCTGTGAGCATAGGCAGCATGGCTGTCGGAGCTTTTGATACAGTGAGCCGCTGGATAGAGCATTGGGGCGCCGACAGGTTTATTCTCTCGGCCGATGTGCTGGACGGCAAGGTGCGCACCCATGGCTGGACCGAAGATTCCGGGGTTACGCTTTACGGGCTCCTTGACCGCTACTGGCCGCTGGGCGTGAGGCGGGTGCTCTGTACCGACATCTTGCGCGACGGCATGCTCTGCGGCCCCAACATTCAGCTTTACAGGGAAATAATGCAGCGCTACCCCGACTGCCGCCTTGTGGCCAGCGGCGGCGTGGCCTGTATGGAAGATATTGAGGCACTCGACGCGGCCGGAATACCTGCCGTGGTGTTCGGAAGAGCCATTTATGAAGGCAAGATAGACATGCGGCAGCTTGCCGAGCGTTTTATAATAAACAAGGACTTGAAGGGCGGCGCCCGCAACAACAATAAATAGGAAGAAAACGACATGTTGGCAAAACGCATTATACCATGCCTTGACGTAAAAAACGGGCGCACCGTGAAAGGCGTGAATTTCGTGGGGTTGCGCGATGCCGGCGACCCGGTGGAAATGGGGAAGATATATTCTGCCCAGATGGCCGACGAGCTGGTGTACCTCGATATCACGGCGAGCGCTGAGGGCCGGCGCACGTTCACCGATATGGTGAGGCGCGTGGCCGAAGGCGTGTCAATACCCTTTACCGTTGGCGGGGGAGTGACATCGGTTGCCGATGTGGAACGCCTGCTCGAAGCCGTAGCCGACAAGGTGGCTGTCAATTCTGCGGCACTGCGCAATCCTTC
>CAZDOH010000083.1:0-7512 GCA_964507005.1 uncultured Prevotella sp.
ACCTGCAGGGAAACTTTTCGCGGCAAACGATATTTGGCTCAATGGTTTCGGTAGGCCGCTTTCCGTTTGTCCTATGCCTGTTCAATTCTTCGCAACAGGAAGAACCGGCGTGTAGCTGCAAAATACAGCACTACTCCCACGGCATTTACGGCAAAATTCACCCAAAAGGCAAACGAATAGCCAAGGCCACCGCTTATCATTCCTCCCGACAGTATTCCGATTCCCATTCCAACGCCCCACGACACAAGTATTGACGAGTTGGCCGTTCCGCGCTGGTCGTGGCGCGCCGTTGCCACAAACATGTTCAGGAAAGCAGGATAAAGATGGCCGTTGCCCAATCCCACAAGCAACGCCGCTGCATAGTAAGTGAACTGCGAAGGGAAGGCGATGAACAGGAAATACCCCACCAGGGAAATGCACATTCCCTCGGCAGCGTTGCGCGTGAGTTTTCCTTCGCGCAAAGCCTTGGCCCCCTGAAGACGCGAAGCTATAAGGCCAATCGATATGAGCATGAAAAACGTACCGGTTCCGCTTGTCATGGCGAGGACTTTCTGACTGTAGAGCGCGATGTAGCAGCTCATCAGCCCCCAAGAGAATGCGAAAAACATTATATTCACGCTAAGCAACCAAGCGCGGGTCAGGAAAAAGCGGTCGAGCGACACAGGGCGTTTCACTTTTTTCAGAGCCCTTGCAGGAAGCTTTATCGTGGAAGCCACGACCACGGCCCCCAGCGCCACAATAAACGAAAGCCAGAACAAAAGTGAGAAACTGTCGGTCAGCTTATAGACAAACACTCCGGCACTTGGAGCTATTGCCATCGAAAGATTGTTGCTCAAACCGTAAAACCCAAGGCCCTCGTTGCGGCGCGACGAAGGCAGCACGTCGATCGCCGCCGTGCTGTTAGCCACGGTGACTACTCCAAAAGGAAGTCCGTGCAAAGTGCGCACAATGGCAAACATCAGCAGCGTTCCGGCCACAATATATCCGCCGAAGAAAGCAAAGAACAAAGCCACGCTCCACAGCAGCACCTTGCGGCGGTCAAAACTGTCGACTACATATCCGCTGAAAAGGCGTGCCACTATTTCGGCCACCACATATCCCGAAAGCACGATGCCAATCACACTGTTCGAGGCGCCGAACTTTTCGCTAAGATACAGCGGGAGCAGAGGCGTGAGCAGATAAAACGCGAAATACATCATGAAATTCACGAGCATTACGCGCAAATAGTCTTTGTTCCACAATCTTTCCATAGAAACTAACGGAGAAACCGGGCCGTCAATTCAGCAAATCGTCGTAATTCACCTCACCGTTGTCGTTTTTCTTGGGCTTGTCCGCTGACGGTTCAGCAGACTTTGCCGGTTCGCCATGCGTCTCCTGCATATCAAGCGTTACGTCGAATTCAAGACTGTCGATTGCGGCTTGCACGGAATCTTTCCGGGCCCTTGCCCGCGACACATAGTCGCACTGGTAGCACGAACGCGATATTTCTTCCTTTGCTGCACCGAACTTCCGCTGGTATTTCGAGAACTGGGCATCGCCGAAAACCGACTGCATGAAATATCCCACAATTGGCAACGCCGTGCGGCTTCCCTGCCCCAACGCTCCGGTGCGGAAATGTATCGAGCGGTATTCCCCGCCTACCCATGCTCCGGCAACAAGTCCGGGAGTCACGCCTACGAACCATGCGTCGCTGTGGTTGTTGCTGGTTCCGGTCTTGCCGCCGAAATCGGTTGTCTTGCGGTAAGGCGCAACGTAGCCGCCCAACGACATTGACGTTCCGCCGGCCAGGTTCAAGCCCCCCTCGAGCGTTTTCTGCATCAGGAAGGCGGAACGGTACGACACTGCCTGTTTACTTTCATCTGCCGCGGAATATATCACGCGGCCGTGGCGGTCAACAATCTTCGTCACAAGCACCGGGTCGCGCTGGCGCCCATCGGCTGCAATGGTGGAATAGGCATCTACCAGTTCAAGCAGATTGACGTCAGAAGCGCCGAGGGCAAGTGACGGCGTATCGTCGAGTTTCGACTTTATGCCCATGGCATGGGCCGTGCGTATGATATTTCCTATCCCCACTTCCTGCCCGAGCCGCACGGCAACACTATTGATGCTCTGTGCGAAAGCGTGGAGCAGCGGCACACTGTCGCCCGAGAAGTTGCCGTTGGCATTTGTCGGCGCCCACCGCACCATCTGCCTGGTGCGGTTGTCGTAGACATCCATTGCAAAATACTCGTCGCGGCGGCGGGAGCATGGAGTAATGCCCTGATTCATGGCCTCGGTATACACAAATAGCTTGAACGTGGAACCCGGCTGGCGCATGGCAGTTACCTTGTCGTATTTCCACGACTTGAAGTCAATGTCACCCACCCAAGCTTTTACATGCCCGTTGTCGGGTTCCATAGCCACCAGTCCGGCATGCATGAATTTCACCATATAGCGTATCGAGTCCATGGTAGAAAGTTCCATTTCCTTTTCGCCTTCGTAGTCGAACACTTTCACCTTGTGCTTCAGGTTGAGATAGTAGTTGATTGAGTCGGTCTGCGTCCCGAATTTTTGTTCCAGTTCCTTGTACTGCGAAGTGCGTTTCGCAAGGTTTTCTATGAAATTTGGTATCACATTATGGTGCTCGTCGCGCCACGGGTCTTCGTTGCCCCAATGGTTGCGGAAATTACGCTGCACGTTGCGCATCTGCTTCACAAGCGCCTTTTCGGCATATTCCTGCATCTTGAGATTGAGCGTGGAATATATTTTGAGCCCGGCACTGTAAAGGTCGATGCCGTTGTCCTTGCACCACTGCCGCAGATAGTCGGCCACGGCTTCGCGGAAATAAAGAGCCTTGCCGTCGTAGGCAGTCTCCACCTTGAAATTGAGATCAATGGGGGTGTTCTGCAGCGAGTCGCACTCTGCGGCCGAAAGGTGGCCGTGACTCTTCATATTGTCGAGCACCACGTTGCGGCGCATGAGACTGTTTTTCGGATTAAGCCGAGGGTTGTAGTAGCTCGTGGCCTTGAGCAACCCCACGAGCACAGCCGACTGCGCCGCCGTGAGTTCCTTGGGAGTAGTATTGAAGTAAGTCTTTGCCGCAGTCTTGATTCCGTATGCATTCGAACCGAAATCAACGGTATTGGAATACATCGTCAGAATTTCCTCCTTGTCGTAAAACAGTTCAAGTTCCACCGCGAGCACCCACTCCTTGCTTTTCATTATGAGAATCTTCACGCCGGGGATTTTTCCGAGAAGTCCCGTAGAATACATGGTGCGTACGCGGAACATGTTCTTCACAAGCTGCTGCGTTATGGTGGAAGCCCCTCGGGCGTGTCCTCTCACCATGTCTTTTGCCGCCGCGAAAAGTCCCGTAAAGTCTATGCCGTGGTGACTGTAGAAGCGTTCGTCTTCGGTGTCGATAAGGGCATGGAAAAACACGGGATTTATTTCATTGTAGTTTACCGGGGTGCGGTTTTCGTTGAAATACTTGCCGATAAGCTGCCCGTCTTCGCTATAGAGTTCGGAAGCTTCGGAAGTTTCGGGATGCATGATGCTGTGTATGGTGGGCGATTTGCCGAAGAGCCAGAAGAAGTTGAGGTTTACGGCCGTGAAATACAATATCACGAACGCGACAAACGAGATAATCCCGGCAATGGTTTTGTACCACCAGGGGCGCCCTTTGAACTGTGCTTTATACCACCGGCCAAACTGCCGCAGCTTTGTTTTCAGGAATGTTAGCAGCTTTATGAGTCTGCCGAGCTTTTTCTTGTTCATTAGCTTTCTTGTTATGCCGCGGCTTTCAAAAAGCCGCTCTGCAAATGTAGCAAATTAAGACTTTCCGTGAGTTTGTTTGTCTATAAAATTTAGTATCGCCTCAAACTCGTCAGGACGAAACCAGGCGATGCTGTCGTCGCGGCGATACCATGTGAGTTGCTTTTTCGCATATACCCGGGTATTTTTCTTGATTCTTGCAATCGCTTCGGGCAAAGTGAATTCTCCGTCGAAATACATGAACATTTCGCGGTAGCCGACAGTATTGAGCGCCTGCAGATGCCGCATGGGATAAAGCCGCCGTGCCTCGTCTTCAAGCCCGAGCTGCACCATGCGGTCAACGCGCCGGTTTATGCGGTCGAAAAGTTCGGGCCTGCTTAAATTGAGACCTATTTTGACGACATTGAAAGGGCGCGGTTTTGCCGTCCGCGTACGGAACGACGTATAAGTACGGCCCGTGGAATGGCATATCTCAAGGGCGTGGAGCACACGCCGCGGATTTTTCCTGTCGACTGTTGCGAAGTATTCGGGGTCGAGCCGCTGCAGTTCGCTGCAAAGCGCATCAAGTCCTTCGTCGGCAAGCCGCTGCTTCATAAGATTCCGCGTTTCAACGGGAACTGTAGGGATGTCGTCTATTCCGTTTACCACGGCATCCACATAAAGCATGCTTCCGCCCGAAAGAATCACGTTGGGATTCGTGCGGTGCAGCCCGGCAATTGTTTTCAGCGCATCTGCCTCGTAACGCGCAGCGCTGTAGTAGTCTCCGACCGACAACGTACCTATAAGATGAAACTCCGCCTTGGAAAGTTCTTCCTCGTCGGGACGCGCGGTGCCAATCTTCATCTCGCGGAAAATCTGCCGCGAATCGGCATTGACTATCGCAGCGCCAAGAGTGTGGGCCAGCTTTATGCACACCTCGGTCTTGCCTACGGCGGTGGGGCCTGTAACTACAATCAGATTGCCCAAGGCCGGGATTTCAAAATGACTGCGGGTCGCACGAACCGTCGGGCTCGTTGCTTATATCCAGCCCCTCGCCTTCAAGTTCGTCATCGCTGAAGCCTTCAGAGCCGTAAAAGTCGCCGTAAGCAAAGTCGTCGCTGGCTGAAGCAGTTTTCCCGTTCTTTTTCGCAGGCTTCTCCTCTACCTGTACCTGCACCGGAGCCTCGCCGATGCTGCGCGTGATTTCAGCTTCGGCAATGCTCATTCCGGGCACCATTTCCTTCAGTTCTATATAGAAGGCGCGGTTGTTGAAAGTGTCGAAAACGAACTTGAGCCTTGCCGGAACGTCGTCGAGCAAACTGCGCAAAGTGGTGTTCTCCATTGTATAAACATCTTCGTCGTAAGGAGAGTTGCCCATGTCCTCGCGTGTTATCTCGCACTGTTTCTCCCATTCGTCGTTGGTGATGTAGAAACTTGTTATCTGGTTGTCTTCGTAATCGCACGATTTCAGTATGGCGCGGCAGAAATCCAGGAAAGTGGCATCGGCGTCGATTCTGATTTCGCGCAGGAATTCGTCGGCTTCGTCGCTTATTATTGTAAATCGGAATAGCATATGTTTCGTTTGTTGTGCTGCGCGTTATTTGATTATTCCCCGCTTGGCGGTCTCCACAAAGTTTATGATATATACAATCTCCTTGCTCATGGGCAATTTCTGCCTTATTTCCTCGAGGGCATCGTTGCGCAACTGCCCGCTCTGGTAGAGGATGCGGTAGGCTTCGTGGATATTGCCGATTGTTTCGGGAGTAAATCCGCGCCGCCGGAGCCCCACGAGATTGAGTCCCTGGTATGCAGCGGGCTCGCGCGCAACGGTAATATATGGAGGAATGTCCTGGCTGAAGCGTGTGCCTCCGCCTATCATCACATAGCCGCCCACGTGGCAGAATTGGTGTATGAGCACATTGGCACTTATCACGGCACAGTCGTCGATGGTCACCTCGCCGGCTATTTTTGTGGAGTTTCCTATTATGCATCCGCTGCCGAGCGTAACATCGTGGGCCACATGCACTCCCTCCATAAGCAGATTGCCCGAGCCTACGATAGTGCGGCCCTTGGCTGCCGTGCCGCGGTTTACGGTAACGTTTTCGCGTATGCGGTTGTTGTCGCCGATGATTGCCGTTGTCTCTTCGCCGCGGAATTTCAAATCCTGCGGCACGGCACTTATCACGGCACCGGGGAAGAAAGTGTTGCCGTTTCCGATGCGTGCTCCGCTGAGCACAGTCACACTGTTCATAAGCACATTGTCATCGCCTATCTCCACGTTTTTGTCGACAAAGCAGAAGGCGCCTATTTCGCAGTTTTTTCCGATTTTGGCTTCGGGGTCAACGAAAGCCAGCGGGCTGATTTTGTTCATAGCAGCGGTATTTTGTGTCACTTGTTTTTTACTATCTGTGCGGTAAACGTAGCTTCGCAGGCTATCTGCTCACCCACGAACACCAGTCCTTTCATCGACGACACTCCATGGCGCACCGGTGCCAGCAGACGCACGTTGAAAATAAGCGTATCGCCCGGCACTACCTTGCGGCGGAACTTCACGTCGTCGATTTTCATGAAATACGTGCTCCAGCGCTCGGGTTCCTCCACGGTGCTGAGCACAAGCAGTCCGCCGGCCTGCGCCATTGCCTCCACCTGAAGCACTCCGGGCATAACCGGTTCCTGCGGGAAATGCCCTGTAAAGAACGGTTCGTTGGAAGTTACGTTCTTCACGGCCACTATATGGTTCGAGCCCATGGCTATCACCTTGTCCACGAGCTGCATGGGATAACGGTGGGGCAAGAGCTGGCGTATGCGGTTCACGTCCATTACCGGCTCTTCGTTGGGGTCGTAGGCAGGCGCCTGGATTTCGTGTGCGCGTATCTCGCGGCGCAGTTCACGGGCAAACTTGTTGTTTATGGTATGTCCCGGGCGTGTTGCGATGATGCGCCCCTTGATGGGACGGCCCACAAGCGCCATGTCGCCCACGATGTCGAGCAGTTTGTGGCGCGCGGGCTCGTTGGCCCATTGCAGCGGGCGTGCGGAAATGAAGCCGAGCTTGGTGGCGTCGCGCCGGGGCACCTTCATTTCGTCGGCTATCTGGTCGAGACTTTCCTGGCTCACTTCCTGCTCGTAAATCACAATGGCATTGTCGAGGTCTCCGCCCTTTATAAGGCCGGCTTTCAGCAACGGCTCCACTTCGCGCATGAACACGAAGGTACGCGCTGCCATAGCCTCGGCCTTGAAATCGGAAAGACTGTTGAGAGTGGCAAACTGGCTCGAGAACCATTTCGAGCCGTAGGATATCATGGCCGTAATGCTGAACTCGTCATCGGGAAGTATCACTATCGACGAGCCCGTAGCTTCGTCATGCACTTCGATTTTCTTCTTTATGATATAGAAGTCCTTGGGAGCATTCTGTTCCTTCACGCCCACGCGCTCTATTTCCTTGACGAAAGGCTCGGCCGAGCCGTCGAGTATAGGAAATTCGGGGCCGTTGACCTGCATGAGGCAGTTGTCTATGCCCAAAGCGTAGAGCGCTGCCATGGCATGCTCTATCGTAGAGCAGCGTGCATCGCCCTTGGCCACCACAGTGCCGCGTGTAGTTTCAACCACATTCTCGGCCGTAGCGGATATCACAGGTTCGCCTTCAAGGTCGATGCGCTGTATTTTGTATCCAGTATTTTCGGGGGCCGGATTGAACGTTACCGTGAGGGCCAATCCTGTATGCAGTCCTTTTCCGTGAAGGGAGAAGCTGCCGTTGAGTGTCTTCTGTTTAAGCATATTATA
>CAZDOH010000083.1:7612-10448 GCA_964507005.1 uncultured Prevotella sp.
TTGTTTCCGTTATTGTCTGAATTCAGTTTCCGCTGCATTTCGTTCACCTGCCTGTACATTTCGGGAAGATTGCGGAAAACGGCCGCAGCCCTGGCAAAGCGGCGTGCGTCGATTGCCGGCGAGCCGAGCACAGTCTGCCCTTCCTTGAGTATGGGTCCGGCAATTCCCGCCTGGGCGCCGGAATGGGTGCGCGATGCAATGCGGGCATGGCCCGTGATTCCCACCTGGCCGCCGAACACGCACCATTCGCCTATCTTGGTAGTTCCCGCAACGCCCACCTGTGCCGACATTACGGTATGGTCGCCGATTTCGTCGTTGTGGGCAATCTGCACCAGGTTGTCGAGCTTCACGCCGTTGCCGATGCGGGTTGTGCCCATCATCGAGCGGTCGACGCATGTATTGGCGCCGATTTCCACGTTGTCGCCGATTTCCACGTTGCCTATCTGCGGAATCTTCTCGTAGCCGTCGGGAGTGGGCGCAAAGCCGAATCCGTCAGCCCCTATCACGCACCCCGAATGCAGTATCACGTTCGCCCCTATACGGCAGTCGTGGTATACCGAAACGTTGGGGTATATCGTGCAGCCCGGCCCTATCACCGTGCGCTCCTCTATGGTGGCATTCGGATAGATGCACGTGCCGTCGCCAATGCAGACGTTGTCACCCACATACGCCAGCGGACCGATATATACATCCTTGCCTATCCTTGCACTTTCGCTTACGAAAGCACGGCCGCTGATGCCGCTGCGGCGAGGCTTGCTCTGCTCGTACAGGTTCAGAAGGCGCGCCACTGCCTCGCGCGGGTCCTTGACGCGCACAAGCGTTGCCTGCACCGGCGCCGAAGGCTTGAAATCTTCGGGAACGAGTATTATGCCGGCTCCGGTAGTATAGACGAAACTCTCGTATTCCCTGGCATAGAAAAATGTGAGGGCACCGCTTTTTGCCGCATCGATATTGGCAAAGGTGCTGACAATTGCATCGGGGTTACCCTCGACGCTGCCGCCCAAAAAAGCGGCTATCTGCTTGGCTGTAAATTCCATTTCAATCCTTATTTTCCCTTGTTTTTCCCTTGCTCCTGCATTGCCCGCGCATTAGCGCAGAGCCTGCATACGCATTTATATATATATTTCTGCAAAGTTACAAACAAAATGCACATACACAAGATTAATGCAGCTTTTTAAGGCCGGCCCGGGAAATTGTTTTGCATTTCCCGCGGCTTTCAGCCGTTTTCGTTCTGCTGGAAGCCAAACAGTTGCACGGCGCAGGTTTCACGCCGCTGCGGAGGCGGTGCGGGATTATGGAAATTATTTTATATTTTTGCGCATACATTCAGCATAACAACAACACAACACTTTTTATGGGAGGTTTTTTCGGAACAGTATCCATGAGCCCGTGCGTAAACGACTTGTTCTACGGCACCGACTATCATACCCACCTCGGCACGCGCCGTGCCGGCATGGCGACATTCAGCAGCGAAGACGGCTTTCAGCGCAGCATCCACAATCTTGAAAACGCGTATTTCCGCAGCAAGTTCGAAGACGAGCTCGACAAATTCAAGGGCAACGCCGGCATAGGCATTATAAGCGACACCGACGCGCAGCCCATAGTCATCAATTCCCACCTGGGGCGCTTTGCGATTGTAACGGTGGCAAAAATCACAAACATCGCAGAACTGGAAAACGAACTTCTCGGGCGCCGGCAGCATTTCGCCGAACTGTCGTCGGGCAAGACAAACCAGACCGAACTGGTGGCACTGCTTATAGTGCAGGGCAAAACGCTGGTGGAAGGCATCGAGAACGTTTTCCGCAAGGTAAAGGGCTCATGCTCCATGCTGCTGCTCACCGACAGCGGCGACATCGTTGCCGCGCGCGACAAACTGGGACGCACGCCCATAGTGCTCGGGCACAAGCAGGGAGCCTATGCCCTGGCCAGCGAAACGACATCTTTCCCCAACCTCGGCTATGCCGAAGTGCGCAACCTCGGCCCGGGCGAGATAGTGAGAGTCAGCGCCACCGAAGCGGTGCAGCTGCGCAAACCCAACGAGGAGATGCAGATATGCTCGTTCCTGTGGGTATACTACGGATTCCCCACATCAAGCTACGAGGGCATCAACGTAGAGAAAGTGAGGTTCACCTGCGGCGAAACCATGGGGCGGACCGACGACACCGACGTTGACTGCGTATGCGGCATCCCCGACTCGGGCGTGGGCATGGCCTACGGCTATGCTGCCGGAATGGGGAAGCCATACAAAAGGGCAATATCGAAATACACCCCCACATGGCCGCGCAGCTTCACTCCCAGCAACCAGACACGGCGCGAGTTCGTGGCCAGGATGAAGCTGATACCCAACGCCGCCATACTGCGCGGAAAGAGCGTGCTCTTCTGCGACGACTCCATAGTGCGCGGCACACAGCTGCGCGACAACGTGCGCATGCTCTACGACTGCGGCATACGCGCGGCGCATGTCAGAATTTCATGCCCCCCGCTCGTCTACGGATGCAACTTCATAGGCTTCACCTCTTCGCGCAGCGATCTGGAACTCATCACGCGGCGCATCATACAGGAAGAGGAAGGCGACATGAACAGGAACCTCAAGGCATACGCCACAACCGGTTCGCCGCAATACAGGCTTATGGTCGGAAAGATAAGGGAGCGGCTGGGCCTCACGTCACTGCGGTTCAACACCGTGGAAAACCTTGTGGAATCCATAGGGCTGCCGAAATGCAAAGTCTGCACCCACTGCTTCGACGGCTCTAGCCGTTTCTAGGCTATTGGGGCAATATACCTAATCGAGTAGGAGGTAAATGCTAATCATAAAAGGTTTTGCCTCCTACTTTCG
>CAZDOH010000084.1:0-10416 GCA_964507005.1 uncultured Prevotella sp.
CTTCCAAGCTTTACCGTCAGCGCGCTGTGCGCATGGCGCAATTACGCAATGCAATGTTGCGTCGCCGCTGGGCTTTACAATTTCACTTCAAAACGCGAAAGAAACGGCCGGGCGGGGGCGGAATTACTGAGGCTGTGAGCAGGCGTTGGTGTAGGGTGGGGCGGCACATGTCAGTACGCAAGCAGAGGGGCCAAACGTGAAGCACAAAGAAACATCCGTGTGTAGGCAAGAGCCCGGAGCGGGCTTTTCGGGAAAGTTGAACAAAGAAATGTCTGAAAATTGCGTTGAAACTTGGCCATTACCGAAGAATGACCTAAATTTGCAACCGCTTGCCGATATAGCTCAGTTGGTAGAGCGACGCATTCGTAATGCGTAGGTCCTCGGTTCAAGTCCGGGTATCGGCTCAAAAGTGGACGGGCGTATTCCTTCTTTTAGGGGTATGCTCGCCGCCTTAATAAGGCAGTGCGTCACCTTGGCGCGTGTCAAAAAATATCAGGTATTTATGTGCTCTTCTACAACATCATCCACCTCCGGCTGCGGTGAGCACCTTGTCCCGCTGCTGGGCATGACGCGCAGCGAACTCGAAACGGTGGCCGCCGAGGCAGGTATGCGCCCCTTTGCTGCCCGCCAGATGATGAAATGGCTGTACGAAAAAGGAGCCGCATCGCTGGACGCGATGACCGACCTCAGCAAAACTGGCCGTGAAAACCTCTCGAAGCACTACTGTACGGGAGTGCGCCAATGGAAAGATTTACAAGTATCGGGCGACGGAACCCAAAAATTCTTGTTCACGTCGGCAGCGGGTACGCCCGTGGAAACGGTGTTTATCCCCGAAGGCGATAGGGCCACGGTGTGCGTTTCGTCGCAGTCGGGCTGCAAGATGCACTGCAAGTTCTGCCTTACGGGCAAGCAGGGTTTCTATTCGCAACTGACGCCAGCCGATATATTGGCTCAGATATACAGTCTGCCGCAGCGCCCACAGGTTACTAATATAGTATTCATGGGGCAGGGCGAACCGTTCGACAACTACGACAACGTGGTAAAAGCCATATTCCTCCTGACGTCGCCCGAAGCGGCCGCAATGAGCCCCAAGCGCATAACGCTGTCGACATGCGGCTTACTGCCTGCGCTGAAGCGCTTTGTCAACGACACGCGCTGCAATATCGCCATAAGCCTCCATTCTCCGTTCCATGACGAGCGCATGGACATCATGCCCGTTGAAAAAGCCTACGCCATAGCCGATGTGGTGGACTACCTTTCGGGGGTTGAGGCGTTCAGGGACATCAGAGGAGGCGCCCGTCGCGAGGGAAGTCATCAGCGCCGCCTCTCGTTCGAGTACATACTGCTGAAAGGTTGCAACGACACACCGCATCACGTGTCGGCCTTGAAGGCATTGCTTCGCCGACTCGACTGCCGGGTGAACGTGATACCCTTTCATCCCTATCCTGGAGCGGCTTATGCGGCTCCGCTACATGCCGATGCCACGGCATTCGTCGATCGCCTGTGCGCATGTGGAATCAATGCCACGCTGCGCCGCTCGCGCGGACTCGACATTTCGGCTGCCTGCGGTATGCTGGCCTCAAAGACAAAATTACAAATAGAATAGACATACGCTACCCACGGAAATACACTCCGCCCCCTGTGGGCGGCAGCCTGGGAGCAGCAACGAATGACAAAATGGAAAACGCGAGAAAAATACGTGTGGCCATAACCCACGGAGACATCAACGGAATAGGCTACGAAGTGATACTGAAGGTATTTGCCGACCCCGCGATGTTTGACATATGTACCCCTATAATCTACGGCTCTTCGCGCGTGGCATCGTTCCATCGCAAGGCACTTGGGCTTACCACCAATTTCAATACCATAGACAATGCGGAGGATGCCGTTGACGGAAAACTGAACCTTGTGTCGTGTTTCGACGAAGAGGTAAAGGTGGATTTCGGCCAGGCCACCCGTGAAAGCGGGCACGCCGCGCTCGTTGCCCTCGACCGCGCAATGGCCGACTATGCAAACCGTGCCTACGATGTGCTGGTGACAGCCCCCGTATGCAAATGGAACATGCAGGGCGAAGGCTCGTTTACGGGCCATACAGAATATCTTGAGCAGCGGCTGGGCGGCGAAGCCCTGATGATACTGTCGAATGGACTTATGCGTGTGGCCCTTGCCTCGACACATGTTCCTGTAAGCCAAATCGCCGAAGTCGTGACGCAAGACGTGGTGGAAAACAAACTCCGTCTGCTCAACGCTTCACTGTGCAGGGACTATTTGGTATCGGCGCCGAGAATTGCCGTTTTGGCACTGAACCCGCATGCCGGCGACAACGGTCTGCTGGGCAACGAGGAAAGTGAGCAAATCGCGCCCGCCATCGCAAAACTGAGAGAAGAAGGCATGGGGTGCTTCGGACCGTATGCCGCCGATGGCTTCTTCGGCGATGCAGCCTACCGTCGTTTCGATGCCGTGCTGGCAATGTACCACGACCAGGGCCTGGCCCCGCTCAAGGCTCTCGGCATGGCACAGGGAGTGAACTTCACCGCCGGCCTTGACATGGTTCGCACTTCGCCCGACCACGGTACTGCATTCGACATTGCAGGCAAGAACACCGCTGACGAAAGTTCAATGCGGCAAGCTATCTACGAGGCAATTGACATTTATCGCAACCGCCTGAAATATGACGAGGCACATGCCGATCCCCTTAAAGTGGAACAGCGCGACAGGCGTGAGGACAACGCATCGCGGTAACACCGAAAAACAACCACAGGTATGAAATTCGCAATACTTGCCGCCGGTGAAGGGTCGCGGCTAAGCAGCGAAGGGGCACAGACGCCCAAACCGCTGACCATGGTAAAGGGCGAGGCATTGATTGACCGCCTGCTGAGAATCTTCGACAACAACAATGCCGATGAAATGGTAGTGGCGGTGAATACGCTGACAAGTCTGACCCTGGAACATCTGAAGGCGCACTATAACACTATACTGAACGAAGGTCCTCTGCACGCATGCCCCAGAAAGCCGAAGATAGAGACACCCGTGAGGATCGTTGCCAAAACCACCGAAAGCAGCATGCATACCTTCTACGGACTGAGCCCGTATCTCGGCCCCGACAAGTTCTGCCTTACCACTGTCGACACCATTTTCAAGGAAAGTGAGTTTGCACGCTATATATCCATGTGGCAGCAAGCCGACTGCGATGGACTGATGGCTGTGACATCGTATGTTGACGACGAAAAGCCTCTTTACGTGAAGGTAACCGAAGACATGCGTATAACAGGGTTTCTCGACACACGCGAAGACTGCAGCTACATATCGGGAGGTATCTATTGCCTCGACTCAAAGGCAATAGCCACACTCGGCAGGTGCATGGCCGAAGGTATAAGCCGCATGCGCAATTTCCAGCGGCGTATGGTGGCCGACGGACTGAACCTCAAGGCTTGCGTTTTTGGGAAAATCGTGGATGTCGACCACGTGAGCGACATAGCCAAAGCAGAGGAATTGCTTGATGAAGACGACTGACAACCATATCACCGCAATAGGCAGGTCGACACAGTTTTCTCCCAATTCGGAGAAAAACGACAGACTTGTTCTGCAGGAAGTCAGCAATGTCTTACGGCAAGACGGTTTCTGTGTGGAAACGGTATCCGAAGACGACATACATGACGCTTCACGGCTTCGCGGCCGGATGTTTTTGTCTATGGCAAGACGAAGAAGCGTTCTGGAAATACTCGAAGAAAAGGAAAAGGATGGTGCCGTGGTAATGAATTCCCCTTCGGCACTTCTAAGAAATACCAGGATTTATATAACACAGCGTCTGATGGCGGGAAATTTCGCTATTCCCGCGAGCGAGGTGCTGAATACCGGCGATGTTCCCCAAACCGGCTATCCGTTGTGGGTGAAGCGCGGCGAAGAATGCGCTCAGACTGCCGGCGACGTCTGCTTCGTGGAAAACGAGTCGCAGTTGCAACGGGTTTGGGAAGATTTCAGGCGTCGCGGCATTGGGCGCGCCGTGATAAACCGCCACGAAGAAGGTGACCTGCTGAAATTCTACGGCGTCGACGGCACGGGATTTTTCCATACGTGCCTGCCTACTGAAAACGGCGGGACAGGCAAATTTGGAGCCGAAGCCATCAACGGCGAACCGCATCATTACCGTTATGACCGCAAAGCCCTCGAAGCCGAATGCAACCGGATATCCCAGGCACTGGGCATGCCGGTTTATGGTGGCGACTGCATCGTCGGCAGCAACGGGGAATTCCGCATTATCGACTTCAACGACTGGCCAAGCTTCTCGTGCTGTCGTACTGAAGCTGCAACTGCCATAGCGCATTTGTTTGAAGCCCAGTGTCGAAACAATAACTATTCTGAAAAAACAATCTGACATGTTTGCGAAATACCGTGCACTCATAAGCTCAACCTATAAGAGCAAAGATACCGAAGAATGGATTGACGTGTGGTATACACGCCCGATAGGTTTGCTATGGACTTTGGCATTCAAGAAACTGGGCATCGCCCCCAATGTGGTAACTATACTGTCTATGGTAATAGGAGTAGCGGCAGGCTGGATGTTCTGTTATACCGACTTTCTCCACAATGCATTGGGAGTGGTACTGCTGGCATGGGCCAACTTTTACGACAGCGCAGACGGGCAACTGGCACGGCTCACCGGCAAAAAGACACGCTGGGGGCGCATGCTCGACGGATTCGCCGGCGACGTATGGTTTGCCGCCATATATCTGGCAATAGTTTACCGTCTATGGAATGAGCCGATTCCGTTGCTGCACCTACACTGGGGAGTGGCGGTGTTAGCGCTGACTGTCGTCTCGGCGCTGTGCCACGCCAGGCAATGCCAGTTGGCCGACTACTACCGCAACGTGCATATGTATTTCTCTTTCGGCGACGGAAGCAGCGAACTCGACAATTCGGAAACACAGCGGCAGAAGATGCGCGAACTGCCGCGCAAGGGCAATTTCTGGTGGAGAGTCTTTTTGTTCTTCTATTCGCGTTATACCCGCAGTCAGGAGCAGATGACGCCATGTCTGCAAAAACTGCTCAAGACAATACGCAATGACAGGAACAATGTAGCGCCTGACGGATTCCGTCTCGACTTCCGCAAGGAAAGCAAGCCAATGATGAAATACGCAAACATACTCACCTTCAATTGCCGGGCCATTACGCTCTACGTAGCCTGCTTGCTGAACATCCCATGGCTATACATCGCCGTTGAAATCATAGGGTTTACATTGCTGGCCCTTTGGTTGCGTAAATGTCATGAAAGTCTTTGCAGTCATATACTTATGCTGCTAGACGAAGGCTATTATGATAACGAGCCATTATTGAAAGACAGTTATGCGACGGAAAATAAATAACATACTGCTTGTTGTCGGCATAGCGGCAATAGTCGTGATGCTTCTCACGATGGATTTGTCGTACGAGGAGACATTGCAGAACATCCAGAAGGCCGGCTGGCGCTTTGCTGCCGTACTCTTGATATGGATACCCATTTACATGCTCAACGCATGGTCGTGGGCCGTGATAATAAACAACGACAACAAGGGGCCGCGGCTTCCTTTCCCGCTAGTGTTCAAATTCACTGTGTCGGGATATGCCTTGAATTATATCACTCCGGTGGGAGTGCTTGGCGGCGAGCCTTACCGAATTATGGAACTCAGTCGCTTCTATAGCGTGGCAAAGGCAACGTCGTCGGTGCTCCTTTATGCCATGATGCATATCTTCTCCCACTTTATTTTCTGGGCCTTTTCTATAATACTGTATTTGCTCATATACTTTAACCGCATCAATACCGGTACGGGCATCATGCTTTCAATTGTGGCTGGCTTTTGCTTTGTGGGAATATATTTCTTTATGCGGGGCTACAAAAACGGTTTTGCAATGCGCACACTTAAAGCCTTTGCCCACATTCCCGGCTTGCGCAACAGGGTAAACAACTTTGTAGAAAAGAAAAAAGACACAATAGAACACATTGACTCGCAAATATCCGCGCTTCACCGCCAGAACAAATGCAACTTCTATTTGTCGCTTTTTTTGGAATTCATGGCCAGAATAGTGGGGTGCATAGAATTATGGCTCATATTTACGATTCTCACCGACATCGTTTCCGTTTGGGACTGTATATTGATACAGGCATTTACCTCGCTTTTTGCCAATCTCTTCTTCTTCATGCCTATGGAAATGGGCACGCGCGAAGGCGGCTTTGCCTTGGCCGTTGGCGGGCTGTCGATGTCGGGGGCGTTCGGAGTGCTTGCCGGATTGCTTACCCGAATACGCGAACTCGTATGGGTAGCGATTGGCATACTTCTCATCAAAATAGGTAACAGAAATGCAAAAGTTTGAAGACATAAAGGGACTGGTATTTGATTATGGCGGTACTCTGGATTCCGAAGGGCGCCATTGGTCTTATATCCTCCGCGAGGGCATTGAAAGTTGCGGTGTCGTTTTGGACGATGACAATTGGCGGGAGGCTTATGTCTATGCCGAAAGGTATTTGGCGACGCATAGGGTGATAATGCCGGATGATACGTTTCGTGACGTGATGCTGAAGAAGATTGAGATTGAAGTTTCCCGTCTTTTGGAAAACAACGCCATGCCCTCCAGAGCCTCCAGTGCCGAAAAAAGCGGCATTATACGCAAAGCCGCATGTTACTGCTATGAATACGCAAGGGAAAATATACGGAGGAGCAAGGATGTGCTCGAAAAACTGCATGGAAAGTTTCCCATGGTGCTTGTCAGCAATTTTTACGGCAACGTGGAAACGGTATTGAAAGACTTTGGCCTGCACTGCTATTTCTCCGGCGTTGTGGAAAGTTCGCGAGTGAACGTAAGAAAGCCCGACCCCCGTATATTCAAAATGGGAGTTGAACTCCTTGGCCTTGAACCGCACGCGGTAGTTGTTATAGGAGACAGTTACGACAAAGATATTATGCCATCTGCTTCCTTGGGCTGCCGCACAATATGGCTAAAGGGAGAAGGCTGGAACAGAGCGACACACGACGGGCAGCCAAAGCAAATGTGTGCCGATGCAATTGTCGGGACTATAACATCGTTGCCAGCGCTGCTTTTGTAAGCCCTGCCAGTGGGGCAGAATTATAAAATACTTTATGCGGAAATAAGGATAACAAGAAAATAGTCCAAAAACATACAGCTTCTGGAATTCAAGTGACGCTTTCGACTACGCAGAGTTTTGCTTTCGACTACGCAGAGTTTTGCTTTCGACTACGCAGAGTTTTTTTGAACGGCTTAAATTAGGGTAGGGTAAACAAGAATATCATTGCCAATTTTAATGGTCAACGCTACAAGTTGTTGCGCAAAATCCTCATTTCCAATTTTATCCTTTTGCAGCGAATAACATTTCGGCAGCGGATTAGCCTCTAAGGAGGCTCGTGCAGCGGGGACGCAGCACGCTACTACGCAGGCACAGTGGGAGTCAGCCCTCACGGGCTTTAGGGAGGCCGTAAGGACTAACACACTGCCGCACAATCACTACGTTTGTTTTTGGGCATCGGAAGCACACAGTTGAGATTAAAAGCTTCCTTCTTCAAAAAGTTATAGGCCACAGCCTTGCATAAACAAGACTGCAGCCTATTGTTTTTCGCAACTACTGCGCAAGATTAAAGAGTGCTTCGCACAAGTTCAAAGAGATGCGCATTTAGCGCATCTTAGGGTTCTGCGACGGGACGGACGGGGACGCCTTCGTAGCTCATTTGGCTGCGCCAACTGTGGATGCTACTGCCGATGTGGAGGGTGTACACTAATCCGACAGTGATGAGCGTACTAGACCAGTAGCGGCCGTACGAGCCGTGATAGTAGAGGTTCCCATGGGTGCGGTAGCCCGAAACAGGGAGAAAGATTGAATTGCCGTTCGGACCGGTGACTTTGTATCCTTCAACAGAAGAACCAGAAGAGGTGGTCTGACTGGTCCAAGTCCAGGTGCAGTTATCGGAATTGAGAAGTTCTTTGAAATCTGCTCGGGTTGGCATACGACAAGAAGAGCCCCAGTTGACATAGGCGGCATCATCTTCCTTATCCAAAACATCCTTATGATCGGAATCATTGTACTTAGACGGTTCTGAATCTGAATTAGAAGAACCGTATTTGTACGAAGACCACTCATAGCTATTTGTTCTCTGAGGTTTCGTTTCGCCCCAAGCGTAGTAATTGCCGTCATCAGCAGCTGTTTCTGCCCCGATATTGGTCTCTGCCCAAAGCAGACCGCTTGGCAAACCGAGGTCGATGAACATGTGGCCGTTAATAATCTTACTATTATCTGTTGTGACACGCGTCTTTGCCGTATCAATGTCACCATAGAATACAGCATTTGCCAACTTCACATAGGGTCTGAAATAATAAGTGGTACCCGAAATCAGGGATTCCAATGTAAACGTATAACTCTTTAACTTTGATCCCAACGACAGACAGTCGTCTTCTATCGTAGGAACGGCATTATCTTTTGAGTAACAGACACCTACTTCAGGGGTTACAGAAAGAGACTTTACTTCAGACTCTGCTGCCAATTTTACAGTACAGTCAGCTTTAATCAAGTTTTTTGTTGCACCTTCTATGCCGTCATTGGAGAAGGTGAACCATTTGTCGCTGGCATTGAACGTAGCATAGCTTACTGACGAAACAGCGACAGCATTCACGCTGCCATTATCGCCTACAACATACATATTTTGTTGGGCATGAACTGTCTGTGCCATCATAACCATGCAACACAGAATTGTATATAATTTTCGTATCTTCATTTTGTTTCTATATATTTTCTTGATAATTTAGAGCGCCTTTGGCGCTATTATTAAAAGGCGCCTACGGCGCAAGAAGAAGCGATATGCATCGCTTCTAGAGGTGGGCATTACGCCCACCTAAGGTTCTGCGACAGGGCGAACGGACAAGCCACAGTAACGGTCTTTGATGATGTCGCTTCTATAGTGGCTACTGTCGAAGTAGAGGTAGTACGCGTAGCTCACACTTTCGTAGCGCATACTCGACCAGTAGTAGCCTTGCGAGCCGTGATCGTAGAGAACGCCCCCAATGCGGCGGCCCGAAGCCGGGAGGAAAATACTGTTGCCGTTTTTCTTACTGGTAAATTTATAACCTTCGATTGAGTTTCCGGAAGAAGTAGTCATACTTGTCCAAGTCCAGGTGCAGTTACCGGAATTGAGAAGTTCAGAGAACTCATCTTCGGTTGGCATACGACAAGAAGAGCCCCAGTTGACATAGGCGGCATCATCTTCCTTGTCGAGAACTGCTTTGCCAGCTATTTTGTTGTACTTGGTCATGTTTCCATCTGATGTACCATACTTATAAGTATCCCAATTATAAGAATCTTTTGTAGTAGTTTCGCCCCATGCATAATAGTTCCCGTCATCGTATGCAGTCTCAGCTCCAATATTAGTTTCAGCCCAAAGTAACCCGCTCGGAAGGCCAAGGTCAACAAATTTGTGACCATTGATGATTGTATATTCTTGGTCTTGTTCTTGTTTCTTACCCAATGTTGCCTCTTGACATATAGTGCCATAACATACAGCTTCACCAATCTTTACATATGCGCGGTAGTAGTATGTTGTACCAGCGTCAAGTCCGTAAACACTAAATGTGTATTCTTTAAGTGAAGAACCCTTCTCTATCTTGTCATCAGCAATTGTAGGATTTTCATTAAAATCTGAAATGCAGATTCCAACTTCTGGAGTCTGCTTAAGAGATTTGTATTCATCTGATTTGAAGGTTACTGTAAAAGATGCTGTGAATGATTCCTCTGTCACCTCTGTCACATCTCCGTATGTAAAAGTGAATATATCATCAAATGTCACTTTGCTGGCCGGATATGCAGTAAGGTTTCCTATCTTTGAAAGCACAAATAGTGTGTTCTGCGCTACAGCAAACTGTGTCATAAACAGCATCATGCATAAAAGAGCAAATATCTTTTTCATAATCGTCCTCCTTATTTCTTTAAGAGTTTGAAACTTACCCCATTGCTGGTGCTTACTACATAAACGCAAGAGGAAACGCTGCTAATGTCAATACATGCACAGCCGGCATTGTCTGCTTTGGCTTCACCAACCTTGTTGCCGCTGACAGAGAACACACTCACACATTCAGCAGCCTTCAACCCAGTAACGGTTATTTTCCCATTGCTGTAACTGAACACTGGGCTGACTGAGGCATCTGAACTGACACCTTGAATACCAGTCTCGATATTGTCCTCGAAATAGAACTTCTGTACATCTGCAAAGGTATAACTTACAGGATTAGACTTTGAAGACGAAACAGTTATTCCGTCATTACTAACAACAATCTCCGGCTTGGAGGCAAACGTGAAACTTGCCTTCTGCCCATTGGTGAATAGGAATGTCACTCCCGGTTCACCTGCCATAGCACTCATACACAAGAATGCCAATGATAGTA
>CAZDOH010000085.1:0-10330 GCA_964507005.1 uncultured Prevotella sp.
CCCCGCGGCTTGCCATACGAAGGGAAATGAGTAAATTTGCCCAATATTTTTATCAGTCTGTAATGGTATCGACAAAGAAAACGAAGAAAAAGAACAGGAACAAAGTTGAAAGCAAAGCATCCAGCGCCACGATTTCCGGCGTCAGGCAAGAAAGCAAGATGTTTATGAACAGCGGAAACCTAAGGTATATTGCCGGGCTTTTGGTGCTGGTATTCGCTCTTTTTACCACGATGTCCATGGTCTCGTTTTTCTTTACCGGAGCCCTTGACCAAAGCATACTGGAAGGCGGGGAGAGCGCTCGCCGTATCAGCAATTGGGGAGGCATCTCGGGCGCTTCGCTCGCTTCATGCCTGATAAACGACTGCTTTGGCCTTGCGTCTGTCTTTGTGCCTGCCTTCTTGATTCTTGTGAGTTTCAGACTTATGAAAATCGGCAGGATAAGACTGTGGAAATGGTTCGCCAACTTTTCGGTTCTGACTATATTGCTTTCCGTCGCCCTGCAGTTCTTCGTGCCCGATGCGGTTATCAACCGGCTTTTCTTTATAGTCGGAGGAAAGCACGGGCAATTTGTGTGCGACTGGCTGATTCTGAAATTGGGGAAAGTGGGGACATTCATGGCTCTGGCCGTGGCTACAATCATATACCTGTTGTATCTGCTGGACGAGACTGTGACTTTCGCAAAAAAACTGTTGGTGAAGTTTCATATAAAGAAGAAGGATACCGGCGATGCCAAAGCACCCGGCGCCGTGAAGCTGCAGGAAACGCCCGACAATGGGGCAGGGGAATGCGACACGGAGAAGGGCACCGCGACTGAAACCGCGATTGAAAATGAATTTGCAGACAATGCTGCAAACGAGCCGGAGAACGGCGACGAACCGGAACGCACTGACAACGAGACTCCCGACGAGGCAGAAAACGCCGGCGCTGGCGAAACGGACGAAACAGGTGAAACCGAAGATGGTGAGGGCGAAGCGTTTGACCCGAAACTCGACTTGGAATTCTACAAATATCCCACTACCGATTTGCTCAAGCACTACGACACGCAGAATATATCAGTTACGGAAGCGGAAAAACGTGCAAACGAAGACCGCATACGCTCTACGTTGGGAACATTCGGCGTGCAGATTTCGGCTATCACGGCAACTGTGGGCCCCACTGTCACCCTGTATGAAGTAACGCCTGCACCGGGCATCAGAATTGCCAAAATCCGCAACCTCGAAGACGACATCGCACGCTCGCTCGGGGCTTTCGGAATACGTATAATAGCGCCTATTCCCGGTAAAACCACTGTAGGTATCGAGGTGCCAAACAAGAACGCGCAGATAGTGTCGATGGAAAGCGTTATCAACAGCGGGAAATTCAAGGACTTCAAGGCCGAACTGCCTGTGGTGCTTGGCAAGACCATAACCAACGAGCCCTTCATGTTCGACCTTACAAAAGCTCCGCATCTTCTTGTTGCCGGAGCCACCGGGCAGGGCAAATCTGTGGGCCTCAATGCTATAATAACGTCGTTGCTTTACCGCAAGCATCCTTCCGAATTGAAGTTTGTGTTGATAGACCCGAAGAAGGTGGAGCTGAGCCTGTATTCGCCGCTGGAAAACCACTTCCTGGCAAAGGTGCCCGACAACAACGACGAATGTGTGATTACCGACCCCGACCGCGTGGTGTATGCCCTCAACAGTCTTTGCAAGGAAATGGATTCGCGTTACCTGCTGCTCAAGAAAGCGCGGGTAAGGACTATCAAAGAATACAATCAGCGCTTCTGCGAACGCAAGCTCAATCCCGAAAAGGGGCACCGCTTCCTTCCGTATATAGTGGTAGTGGTTGACGAGTTTTCCGACCTTATAATGACAGCGGGCAAAAACGTGGAAACGCCAATTGCCCGTATAGCCCAGCTGGCCCGCGCTGTGGGCATACACATGATAATAGCAACGCAAAGGCCTACGACAAATATCATCACCGGCACAATCAAGGCAAACTTCCCTGCACGCATAGCATTCAAGGTGACGCAGGCTGTAGACTCGCGCACAATTCTCGACCGCACGGGAGCAAACCGCCTTATAGGCCGCGGAGACATGCTTTATCTTGCCGGAGATCAACTGGTGCGCGTTCAGTGTGCCTTTGTCGACACTCCGGAAGTTGATAGCATAACAAACTACATCGCTACCCAGCAGGGCTATCCCGCTCCATTCGAATTGCCCGAGGTGGAAATGACAGACAATGCATCGGCAAGCTCGTCTTTCTCAAGCGATGAGCCTGTGCATCTTGATCCTCTCTTCACAGAAGCTGCCAAAGCCGTAGTCGAATCGGGAATAGGCTCCACATCGTTCATACAAAGGAGATTTTCCATAGGCTATAACCGCGCCGGACGTATCATGGACCAACTGGAAAAGGCTGGAATCGTAGGAGCTCAAATAGGCAGCAAGCCGCGGGAAGTGTTGTGCACCTCGCAATTGGACCTTGACGCAAAAATATCCAGCGCATTTTAAAACTTAAAAGAATTCTGTATATGGGCAACTATGTTGTATCGGCTATAAAATACCGTCCGCAAAACTTTGATGACGTAGTAGGACAAAAAGCACTCACTTCTACACTTATAGGAGCGATAAGAAGCGGGAAGCTCGCACATTCATATCTTTTCTGCGGACCGCGCGGAGTGGGCAAGACCACATGCGCACGTATCTTTGCAAAAACCATCAACTGCGAGCACATCGACGCCAACGGTGAGGCATGCAACCAGTGCGACAGTTGCGTTTCTTTCAACGAAGGACGCAGCCTGAACGTATATGAAATCGACGCCGCATCCAACAACTCGGTGCAGAACATACGCGACTTGATAGAGCGCGTGCAAATACCCCCTCAGTTAGGGCGCTACAAGGTGTTCATCATCGACGAGGTTCACATGCTTTCATCGGGAGCTTTCAATGCGTTTCTGAAAACGCTCGAAGAGCCGCCATCGTACGCAATCTTTATCCTGGCAACTACCGAAAAGCAGAAGATAATACCCACGATTCTCAGCCGATGCCAAATATACGATTTCAAACGCATCGAGACCAGCGACATCGTGTACCAGCTGAAGAAGATAGCCACAAAAGAAGGTGTAGAATACGAGGAAGACGCATTGCAGGTGATTGCCGAGAAAGCCGACGGCGGAATGCGTGATGCGCTTTCAATTTTCGACCAACAAGTGGTTTATACAAACGGTCATATAACGTATGCCCAAGTAATTAAAAACTTGAACATGCTCGACCGTAGTGTGTATTTCAGAATTTTCGACAATCTTATAGCCCACAACATTCCGCAGGCGCTTTTCGATTTCAATGAGATTTCATTGCGGGGCTTTGACGGAAGAGATTTCATCGAAGGTTTGGCACACCATACGCGCAACTTGCTTATGGCTTCTGACGAACGTACGCTGTCGCTTCTGCAGGCTTCGAAACGTTTTGTCGACGAATACCGTAATCAGGCGCAAAAATGCAGTCCGAAATATCTGTACAAGGTATTGAAAGTTTGCAGCAACTGCAGTCTGAACTACCGTGAGAGCCGCAACAAACAATTGCTTGTTGAAATTACCTTGATAGAGGCAGCGCAAGCTGACGATGAATCCGAAGCTCACGCGGCGGGAGAAAAGCATAAGAATAAAGAGCTGAAAAAAATTTTTGGCACTACTCCTTTACCACAAGGCAACAAGGAAAACGGGGCAGGCACTGGCGCAGACGGGAATCATGGAACAAGTCCGGCAGAAAGCACAGACAATGCCGGGCATGTAGGTTCTTCGCAGAAGAAAAGCGAAGCGCCGCGCCGCGTGCTCGTCATTCCTACTATACAGCAACCGAAGCCCAAACCTGCTGCCTCTCCCGTGAATCCCCGAACTTCTGCCGAAGAACCCATAAAGGCTAAAGTTTCGCCGGAGCCCCCTTCGGAAGACAGAGAAATTGACGAAACGGCATTTTGCAAGGCATGGAACGAATTCATCGTAGCACTCCCGAGCAAGCACAACGATTTGGCTGCCAGGATGAAAGCCATGAAGTATGAAATAAACAGTTCAGGCAGTGTGCGGGCTTTGTGCGAAAATGCCCTTGTAGTAAAATCAATGCAGGCAATTGCTGAAAGTCTGCAAAACTATCTTCGTGCCAAACTTAACAATAGGAATGTTACCGTGTCGTTTATTGTCGATGAAAGCAGCAATTCCATTCTCAATCCTACCGAAAGCTTCAAGGAAGCAATGGCGAAGAACGAGTTTTTACAGGAATTGAATGAATTCTTTAACTTTGAAACGATTTAATGCGATAAAACCAGGGAAAATGTGTCACTTGGAATTCAATGTCAGGTTTCAAACCAACGGCAGACAAAAGGTTGTATCCGTTGTAAAAGCCAGCCGGAAAGAATATGTATGTATTCTTAACACTTGCAACAGCAACGATTGGAGCGGTACTTTAGATGTGGACCTGCCTCAAGGCAACAGCTTTTCTTACCATTATGAAGTGCGGGAAGACAATCAGGTAGCTTTTAGCGAAACCGTGTGTCCTTGCCGCTCAATTGAGGTAGGCAAGTCTGATGAAAACATTTCGCTTTACGATATTTGGCGATACGACATACGCCAAATCAACTATGAATCTTCGGCTTTCACACAATGTCTTTTCCCCTTTGTTCCCGGCAAGGCAGCCGCTGAAAACGAAGGCTGTTGCGTGTTTACCGTCAATGCCCTTACACCTGCCAGCCGTGATTTAAGAGTAATGCTTGTAGGAAACAGCAAGGAAACGGGAGATTGGAATCCCATGCAAGGAATTCCGATGCAGAGAGTTTCCCGCTATGAATATAAGGCAATGCTGACTGGTGTTCCTGCCAATTTCCAATATAAATACGTGGTAATTGACAACGATGAAACCATGTGGGAAAATGGCAGCAACCGTACATTGAATGCGCCTGAAGCCGACGATTATACCAAGCGCGCTAACGACGGGTGGATACGCATGCCGCGGTATTCCGACTGGTATGGCGCAGGTATAGTTGTGCCGCTATTTTCTTTACATTCAAAAGCCAGTGCCGGTATCGGTGACTTTGCTGACTTGAAGCGATTTGTGGGATGGGCAGCAAATGTAGGACTGTCGGTGGTACAGCTTCTTCCGATTAACGATACTACAGTAAATGGCACATGGCGTGATTCATATCCCTACAGCATAATTTCGGCGTTCGCTCTGCATCCCATATATATCTCGTTGAGAGAGGCAGGGTATTCCGGAAAATATCCTGCAGACATTAATGAGTCCGAGACTGTTGACTACGAGCGTACATACTGCTATAAAATCAAGGCTTTAAGAAGCTTATACCGAAAAGTAAAACCAACGCTTAAATCCAATGCAAGGTACGCGAAGTTTAAGGAAACCCAAGCTTTCTGGTTGGATTCCTACAGTGAGTTTTGCGCCAAAAGAGATGGTTTCGTAGCAGAATTCTATAAGTACATACAGTTTGTGGCTTTCACGCAAATGAAAGGCGTAAGAGATTATGCCCGCAGTATGCACGTGGTTCTTAAAGGTGACATTCCTATCGGAGTAAATGTGGCCGGGAGTGAAATTGCTGCTCATCCCGAGCTGTTCAATATAGACATGTCTACCGGAGCACCGCCCGACAGTTTCTCGGCAGAAGGGCAGAATTGGGGATTTCCTACCTATAATTGGCCCCAGATGTCGAAAGACGGATTCGCGTGGTGGAAGAAACGTATGAAATCAATGGCGCTGTTTTTCGATGCATATCGTCTTGACCACGTTTTGGGCTTCTTCCGCATTTGGGAGATACCACGCACGTATAGCAGCGCGGCATTCGGGCATTTCTCTCCGGCAATACCGTATTCCGCCGATGAAATCAGTGATTTTGGCTTCGAATTCCGTGAAGAGTACATAGGCAATCTCTTTCTGCGCGACATAAAAGACCGGTCAAGGTTTCACCCTGCAATCAACGCAACCAATACAAAACAGTTTCAAAGCCTCGATAACGCCCAGAAACAATCTTATTACCGTTTGCAACAAGACTTTTTCCAACGTCGCAATGAGCAGTTGTGGGAACGCGAAGGTTCTGAAAAACTGAAAGCAATAACAAAAGCTACAAAAATGTTACCGTGTGCGGAAGACTTGGGCATGATTTCGCAATGCGTGGGCAAGGTGCTTGACAAATACGGAATTCTATCTCTGGAAATCCAACTTATGCCAAAGCGTTTTGGTGTTGAGTTCGCCGATATGAACGAAAACCCGTACAATTCGGTAGCAACCCCGGCAACGCACGACATGCCTCCCATGCGCAAGTGGTGGAATATGAACGAAGACGTAGCGCGGCGTTACAATCAGACTGTATTGCAGCGGGATGTCTTTACGAAAGAGGCTACAGCCGATGTATGCTGCCAAATAGTTCAACAACACTTGGCTTCGCAGTCAATGCTGTGTCTGATTTCTTTTCAAGACTGGACGTCCATTTCCGGTGGCGTGCGCGCTGACAATAGGGTAGACGAACAAATAAACAACCCTGCCGACTGCAACCAATATTGGCGTTACAAGACTCATCTTTCCATTGAAGATTTGGAAAACGAAAAGGAGTTTGCTTCTCTTGTGCGGAATCTGGTGCATGCGTCAAGCCGCGATTTGTTTTTATAAAGTTTTGCCGTGAATGTGATAATTTATAATTTAGCAGAAATATTTTTATGGCAATGTCAAAGTTGATGCTTGTAATTATACTGTCGCTGTCGCTTATAGATGCCGTGGCCCAGAACAAGGGTAACAAGCGGCAAGCCGTTGCGTTTACAGTTGAGGAATTGTTGGATGCCTACAAATTCGAAGAAGCTTCTGCACAAATCCGAAAGGAACTTCAGAGTAGAAAATCTGTTGACACAGAGCTGCTCAACGAGCAATTGGCAACAGCGAAATTGGGGCAGAATATGCTCTCTTGCGTAGAAAATGTAGTGGTCTTGGATTCAATAGTTGTTGACAAGGAAAAATTGTTGTCAGTATATCGCATCGGCACTGAGGCTGGAAAAATCGAATACATCAAAAATTTGGTCTCTACAACGGAAAAACTTCCGTCCGGGCCTGGCAACATCGCCTACATACCGCAGATATTCGACAAGGTATACTATAGCGCCCAAATTGACAGTACATGTTGCCTTTATACCAGATATCGCACCGACGACAATTGGGGAGATCCTGTGCCGTTGCCAGGTCTCGAAGATTTCGGCTATGACCAGATAACTCCCTATGTACTTACCGACGGAGCAACGCTTTATTTTGCGGCTAAAGGTGAGGAAAGCCTCGGAGGATACGATATCTTCATGTCGCGATACTCGCCCGACCAAGGGAAGTTTCTTAAACCCGAAAACATAGGCATGCCATTTAATTCTCCTGCAAACGACTACTTGTATGTTATTGACGAAGCAAACAATTTAGGGTGGTTCGCATCAGACCGTCATCAGCCCGAAGGCAAAGTGTGCGTTTATGTTTTTGTGCCCAACGTTACCCGCAATGTCTACGATGAAGAACTGTTGGGCGAAGCATTGCCAGGATTGGCTATGATAAATTCGATAAAAGCCACATGGGCTGGTAGCAACGATATTGCCAAAGCGGGGCTGCAACGATTGAAAAACATGTATGTAGAAAACGCAACTCAGAACACCAAAGCTGACTTTAAGTTTTTGGTTGACGATGCCAGAATATACACAGCGCTTACCGATTTCAAGTCGGCCAAAGCAAAAGCATACGCAGAGCAATGGGTTGAAGCCCGAAAAAGCTATATGGCGTTGGTTTCCCAACTTGAAAGCGAGCGCAACAAATATGCCGCTTCTAACGATGCGGAGCGTAATTCGTTGTCGAAACAAATTCTCGCAAACGAGCGGAAAGCCGAAGAATTGTCACTTAAAATCAAGGAACTTGAAAACTTGGTGCGCAAAGAAGAAAACAATATAAAGCAATAAAAACAAGCCGGTTAAGCCAGCCTATTTATAGTAAACATGCAAGACGAACGAATATATCCTCCATCGGAGTTGGTCGTGAATACCGACGGCTCTGTATTCCATCTGCATCTTAAGTATGGGCAGGTGGCAACAAAAATAATTCTCGTGGGCGACCCCGGAAGGGCAGACCTAGTGGCGCGGCATTTTACCTCGATAGAATGTGATGTTTGCAACCGTGAATTTCATACCATCACCGGATTTTATGGCTCAAAGCGCATCAGCGTTGTGTCAACCGGCATAGGCTGCGGAAACATCGATATTGTATTGAATGAACTGGATGCCCTGTTTAATATCGACCTCGCTGCACGTAAAGACAAACCAAGCCATACAACGCTTGAACTAGTCAGGATAGGTACGTGTGGTGGGCTACAGGAATATACAGGGCTTGGCAGCCGGGTGTGTTCGCTACGTTCTATTGGCCTGGACGGTTTGCTCAATTTTTATGCCCGGCGAAATGAAGTGTGTGATATCGGCATGGAACGCGCATTCGTAAATCACATGAAGTGGGACGGAGGGCAGTGTACTGCTTATCCTTACGTGTCAATAGAAGATGAAGAACTCACTTCACGAATCGCTGCAGATGATGCAATAAGCGGTATAACCGTTTCGGCAGTAGGATTCTATGGGCCGCAGGGCCGTTGGCTGAGGGGAGAGCCTGCAGATGTTTTGCAAAACAGTCATTTGGCTTCGTTCCAATACGATGGTATGCAGGTCTTGAACTACGAAATGGAAAGTTCAGCGATGGCCGGGCTTGCGAAGATACTAGGTCATAAGGCTGCCTGCATCTGTCTGGTAGTTGCAGCCCGCAGGCAATGCGAAGCTTTTACCGATTACGGGCAGAGCATGGACGCCTTGATAGACGACGTATTGCAACGTATTTGATAAACTGCGACCTGAATGAATGATACGATTTGTGCAATAGCTACAGCGCCGGGAGGTGCCTTGGGAATAGTCCGCATAAGCGGATGCAAAGCAATAGAGGCGGCATCGCAGTTGTTCAAGGCTGCCGGAGGCAAACTTTTGGAAAATTATGCCTCCAATACAGCAGTATTTGGGACGGTAAGTGCCGGCGGCAGAGTCGTTGACGAAGCGATAGCAACAATCTATCGTGCTCCGCATTCCTATACCGGTGAAAATTGTGTAGAATTGTCATGCCACGGTTCGCAATACATTTTAGGGCGCATCCTGGAACAACTCGTCGACGATGGATGCCGCTTGGCGCGCCCCGGAGAATTTACCGAACGGGCATTTCTCAATGGCAAGATGGACTTGAGTCAGGCAGAAGCCGTGGCCGATATCGTTGCCGCGCGTTCCGAAAGTTCCAGTCGTATAGCTGTAAACCAATTGCGCGGCGGGTTGCATCGGGAACTGACGCACCTTTATGATGCAATGCTCAAGTTGCGCTCAATGCTTGAACTAGAACTTGATTTTTCCGACCACGAAGAACTTGATTTCGCCCATAATTCCCAATTGGAGCAGATGGCAGACGAAATACTCGGCCATATTAACAGACTTGCTTCAACCTTCGTCGCAGGCAATGCCATGCGCAGAGGAATTCCTGTGGTGATATCGGGATGCCCTAATGTTGGAAAATCAACATTGCTGAATGCACTTATCAATGAAGAACGGGCTTTGGTGAGCGACATTCCGGGCACTACGCGCGACACTATTGAAGAGAGCCTTTACATTGACGGTATAGAGTTCCGAATCATCGATACAGCCGGGCTGCACCATACCGATGACACAGTAGAGAAGTTGGGCATACAGCGTACTTTGGAAAAAATGAGTGAAGCGCGTACACTGTTGTGTGTAGTCAGCGCACTGTCTTGTCGCGAGACTGTGGAAATCCCGTTTATTGACAACGTCAATTCCATAGATTCGGTTATTGCCGTAATAAACAAAATAGACCTTGTGCCCAGCTCTGCAGAACTCAAAGATATACAGAAAAGAGTAGAACAATATTTGGAACAGTCTTTTAACTGTTCAACGGCGGTGGTTTGCATCTCGGCAAAAAAGCGCGAAGGTTTGGAAAATCTCAAGCATACACTTGTTGAAATGCAAGGCTTTGACATACCAGATATGTCTGAAACCATTATAGTCAGCAAACGCCATTATGAAGCGTTGGTACGTGCGGCTGAGTATGTTAAGAAAACTAAGGAAGCCATTCAAAGCGGCATTTCTGCTGAGATAGCATGTCTTGAACTGCAACAGGCTGACAATGAACTTAGTGCGATTGGAGGAGGCACAACTCCGCAAGAGGTGCTTGATTCTATTTTTTCGCATTTTTGCATCGGAAAATAATGCGGGTTTTTGTGTTGCAAAGAAAAACCAAACAAA
>CAZDOH010000086.1:0-10117 GCA_964507005.1 uncultured Prevotella sp.
AGTACCCAGAACCGGGGTCGAACCGGTACGAATTGCTTCACTGGTGTTTGAGACCAGCGCGTCTACCTATTCCGCCATCTGGGCTTGATTGCAATAAATTCTGCGCCTGTTTCCTGCGGGAGCGAGTGCGCGTTGCGGTTGCAAATTTACGCTTATTTTGCGAACCGGCAAAAGTATGCCCGCTGTTTTCGCGTTTTTAGATTATTTAATAACCTGATGTGCCGCGCATTCGCAATAGTTTCATACTTTTATTGCGTTTTTCTGACTATCCTTTTTACCAACAAACCAATATGCAATAATCATGAACAAAAGAACAAAGGCGGCGGTATTGCTTTGCGGCGTTTGCCTGTCGGTGGCGGCGCAAGTCGACTTGCGGGAAAACACCTACAAGGCGCTGCTTGGCGCAAAGCCGGAAATCCCGACCACACAAAAAGAAGACAAGGACGGTATAATGAGCGAGGCTTACTGGAAACGATGGGACAAGAAGGTGCAAAAGAAGATAGACGCCGACATTGAGAAAAACCGTAAGACTGACGCAGTGGTTGACATCCCCGATGCAAAGCCCGGCACCGCTGTGAAAATCCATCAGCTTACAAGCGATTTCTGGTACGGCTCGCACATATTCAACTACAACCAGCTCGGCAGCCACGAAGCTAACGAGAAATACAAGTCGCTGTTCGGAAATCTTTTCAATTCCGCCACAGTGGCCTTCTACTGGAGAAACTGGGAAACGGAGAAAGGCCGCCAGCGTTTCCGCGAGGAGGTTTGGGACACCGAGGAATGGTGGAACAAGCAGGAAGACCCTTATCAATATTTCCATTGGCGCCGACCGGCGAGCGACCCGGTGGTGGAGTTTTTGCGCGAACGCAAATTGCGCGTGCAGGGACATCCGCTAGTATGGGGAAACCGCAAATGGCAGATGCCGCTGTGGACAATAGAGGAAATGCTTTCGCCCGAAGAACAGAAAACCTACGCAAGGCTCGTGAGCAAATCCCCTTACTTCAAGGACTATAGGGAAGACAACACACATTTCAAGAAAGAATACCATGACATGAGCGTGGAACAACTTGAACAGGCTTTCCCGCAGCTTGCGGAGAACTACCAGAAATATTTCGACCGCCATATACGCGACATAGCGGAATACTATGGCGACAAAATTGAAAGCTGGGACGTTGTGAACGAAAGCGCGCAAGACTATAAAAGCGGTGCGCTGCAACACAGCAAAAAACTGTGCAAATCGGCATACGGCATCATGCCCGGCGACTTTACGTACAAATCGTTCAAAACTGCCGACTCCGCATTCCCCAAGAGTGTGAAACTGAACATCAACGACTGGCTTATTGAAAAAAGCTATGTAGACCAAACTGCCGACCTACTGAAGCGCGGATGCCGCATAGACTTGTTGGGAATGCAGATGCATCTTTTCAATCCCAAGCAATGCGCCGACATAGCTGCCGGAGCCGCAATAGAGACTCCCGAAAGCGAATGGGGCAAATTGAGCACCCTTTCACAAGCGGGGCTTCCCATTCATGTCAGCGAAATAACAATCACCGCACCGTCGGATGACGAAAAAGGCAGGAAAATACAGGCAATAATCGCCCGCAACCTCTATCGCCTTTGGTTCAGCTCAGCACCCGTGGCGGGGATAACATGGTGGAATGTAGTTGACAATTGCGGGGCAAAAGGCGAGCCATCCACTTCGGGGCTTTTCACACGCGACATGAAACCCAAGGCAGTGTTCTTCGCGCTCGACAGGCTTATCAACCACGAATGGCGTACCGATACCGAGGCTAAAACCGGCAAGGACGGCAAACTTCGCTTTCGCGGTTTCCGGGGCAATTACGAACTTACCTACACCGACAATGCCGGCAATGTGAAGACTCTGCAATACCATGCAAAGTAAGGGGCTTGTTTGTATCAAGCCGCCGAATAAGCAGCAAATTCCCGGTTGCAGAGCCATTGTTTTCGCGTTTTTAGATAATTTAATAACCCGATGTGCCGCGCATTCGCAATAGTTTCATACTTTTATTGTGTTTTTCGGACCATGGGCGCATTGCGTGCAAAACGCATTGTGCCAACCTAAAGAAACGATGTATTATGAGTAAGAATTTCTGTGTGATATTGGCGGGCGGTACAGGCCGCCGCCTGTGGCCTGCAAGCTGCGAGAAGATGCCCAAGCAATTTCTTGACCTTACGGGAACCGGCGAAACCATGCTGCAGGCCACATACCGGCGTTTTGCCGAATTTATTGATGCTGACAATATATATGTGTCGACCAACACGAAGTATATTGATATAGTTGAACGGCAGCTGCCTTTGCTGCCGCGCAGACATATTCTCGCCGAGCCGGTAAGGCTTGGCACTGCGCCCGCCGTGGCATGGGCCAGCACCCACATTGCCTATAAGGAACCCGATGCCCGCATTGTGTTCTCTCCGGCCGACCAATATATTTCGCGCGAGGAGGAATTCCGGCGCAGTGTGATGCATGCGCTTGATTTTGCCGCAGGCCACGAGGCGGTTGTAGTGCTCGGAGTGCGTCCTACGATGCCGGCCACAGAATACGGATACGTTCAGATGGCCGAGCAGCCCGACGAAAAAGGGCTGGCCCCAGTGAAGTCGTTCACCGAAAAGCCCGACATCTCGTTTGCAAAGATGTTTATGGAAAGCGGCGAGTTTCTTTGGAACACCGGCCTTTACGTGTGGAATGTGCGCACGGTGCATGCCTATATGGAAAAACTGATTCCCAATATTGTGCCGCACCTCAAGGAGTTCGTAAACCTTTCGCGCGAGGAGGAGCAGGCGTTTGTGGAGAAGTATTATCCGTCGAACCAGTACCTTTCCATAGAACAGGTGATTCTGGAGAACATCTCCAATGTGTGTGTCGAGAACTGCTCGTTTGAATGGGCCGACCTCGGCACATGGGAAAGTCTTCACCGCGTTGTGGAAGAAGACGGTGAAGGAAATGTCACAATAGCCACGCCTTCTATAATGCATGGTTGCCGCAATAATATCGTGCGGCTTTCCGGCGGGCGCGTTGCCGTGCTTGAAGGGCTTGAGGATTTCGTGGTGGCCGAGAGCGGCAATGTGCTCGTAGTTTGCCGCCGCGACGATTCCAACCGCGTGAAGCTCCTGGCAAATGAGGCGGAGATGAAATTCGGTGAGGAATGCAACTGAAGTGAAAAGCTTTGGCTGAACATATTCGAACATGAAAAGGATTGCAGGAATATTGGCTTCGCTTATGGTGTTTTTCGCGACCTATGCTCAGGCGCCTTCCGACGGCGGCGTATGGAAAGACAACAACGGAGTGCATATCAATGCCCACGGCGGAAATATCATGCTTTACAAGGGCACGTACTATTGGTATGGCGAAAACCGTTCCGACAACGGGCCCGTGAGTTCGATGGGCGTGAGTTGCTACACTTCCAAAAACCTTAGGGACTGGACCGATCGCGGGTTGGTGATGCCGGTTTCCGATGTGAAAGGCAGCGACATCGAAGCTGGATGCATTATAGAGCGCCCAAAAGTTGTGCATAATCCGAAAACCGGAAAATTCGTTATGTGGTTTCATCTCGAATTGAAAGGTCGCGGCTATTCGGCAGCGCGTTACGGCATAGCCGTCAGCGACAATCCTGTCGGGCCGTTCACCTTTGTAAGGTCGTCGCGCGTAAACGCCGGACTTTACCCCATTGGTTTTTCAAAGCCCGATACCACCGATTTGAAGCATCAGCTGCTATTTGAGGAGATGAAAGAGTGGTGGACACCCGAATGGCGCCGACAGATAGAACGCGGCATGTTTTTTCAGAGAGACGTGAAGTCGGGGCAGATGTCGCGCGATATGACGGTTTTCGTCGACGACGACGGCAAGGCATATCATATATATTCATCCGAAGACAACCTTACCATTCAGATTGCCCAACTCACTGACGACTACATGCACCATAACGGCAGTTTTGTGAGAGTGGCTCCCGGTGGGCAGAACGAAGCCCCGGCAATTTTCAAGAAAGACGGAACGTACTGGATGATAACAAGCGGCTGTACGGGATGGGCTCCAAATGCCGCGAGATTGTTCCGGGCAAACAATATCTTCGGGCCGTGGGAACAACTTCCCAATCCATGTCGCGGCGAAGGGGCCGACAAGACCTTCGGAGCCCAGGCGACTTATATCCTGCCGCTCACCGCAACTGCTTTGCAGAAGGCTTTTGGAACGGACTTCCTGTTTATGGCTGATATATGGAATCCTAAACATCTCAACGACAGCCGCCATTTGTGGATTCCCATTGCTTTCGAAGACGGAAAGCCGGTGCTTCGCCGCTAATCCATTTGGCGGGCAACCGTAAGTCGGGGCTTGGAAACGGAAGGCAGTTTTATTCGTAACTTTGCAGTTTGTAAGGCAAACGCTTACAGCTATGTTGAAATTAAGGCAAGGCGAAATTCTGTTGGCGGCAATGCGCGATGGAAAGCATCTGTCGCGTATTGACAAACTGAAGCTTATTATAGCTCTCAGCATACCATCGGTTCTTGCCCAAATCACAAGTGTGATGATGTTCTACATTGACGCGGCGATGGTGGGGCATCTGGGAGAACGGGCTTCGGCGAGTATAGGACTTGTAGAAACCACAACCTGGCTGTTTGGCAGTATAACAAGCGCGGCAAGCATGGGTTTTGCGGTGCAGATAGCCCATAAGGTGGGCGCCAAGGATTTCAGTGGTGCGCGCAATGTTTTCCGCCATGGGCTTGCGGCAACCGGCACTCTCGGTATAGCCATCGCAATTGTGGCTGCCGCAGTGGCTTTTCCGCTCCCGGCTTTGCTTGGTGGTAGCGAAGAGATCAGACACGATGCTTCGCTATATTTTTTGGTTTATGCTTTCGCGCTTCCGTTCATGCAACTTTCAAACCTTTCGTCGAACGCACTGAAAAGCAGCGGCAATATGCTTGTGCCGGGCGCTACTAGTATAATGATGTGTCTTCTAGATGTGGTTTTCAATTATTTGTTTATCTATATCTGCAATCTTGGGGTGCTTGGCGCCGCTTTGGGAACGCTCAGCGCTGTAGTCGTTACTGCCTTCACGGCGGCTTATTTCGCCGTTTTCCGCAGTAGCATCCTGTCGTTGCGCCACCGTCATTCGCAATTGCTGTGGAATAGGGCCTACATCAGAAAGGCAGTAGGGCTTTCTACACCGCTTGCTTTGCAGAATATCTTTATGGGTGGGGCGGCAATTGTGAGCACGCTTATTGTTGCGCCATTGGGAAATGTTGCAATTGCCGCAAACACGTTTGCCATTACAGTTGAGAGCCTTTGTTATATGCCCGGGTATGGCATTGGCGATGCGGCATCGACACTTACCGGACAGTCGCTTGGCGCCGGCAGAATAGATGTGTGCAAAAGTTTTGCCCGAATGACAGTAGGAATCGGTATGGCTGTGATGGCTGTGATGGGACTGTTGATGTATGTGTTTGCCCCCGAAATGCTGGGTTTCATTACTCCGGTAGAGGAAATCCGCGTATTGGGAACCGAAGCTTTGAGGATTGAAGCTTTCGCCGAACCGATGTTTGCGGCGGCTATTGTGACTGCATGCGTGTGTGTAGGGGCTGGAGATACGAAAAGTCCGATGGTGATAAACCTTTGCAGCATGTGGATTGTAAGACTTTCGTTGGCCGCGGTTCTTGCACCTCGTTACGGTTTACCGGGCGTTTGGTTTGCCATGGCTGTGGAACTGAGTTTGCGGGGCACGCTGTATCTCGTGCATTTGGCCCGGGGCAAATGGATAAAGATGAAACCTCGGGGAATATAGCTTTCAGTAACATTTGGCTTTGTTTCCTTTTGGGAGAGAAACGGAAGCGGTGAGTTGGATATCTTTCCAACCCACCGCTTTTAAGGTTGTACGACAGCGCGGTTATTTCTTTACGACTGTAATGCCGTCGATATCGGGCGCGTAGCCGTTGTCGCAGCCGAGTGTAATTGTGTTGTTCCCTTTTTTGAGCGTGCCGCGCACCGTGAGTGTGTTGTATTTCGAGTACGAACCGGTGTTGAGGTCCTTGTAGATTACGGGTTGTCCGTTGTTTACAGTAATTTTCAGATAGCGGTTTTCTTCGGAAGCATAGCTTACGGTGATGTCATAAGTGCCGCCTTTTTCCGAGTATACGTTTGTCCACTTCATGACATTCTGCGGAGTTCCGCCGAGGTATGTTACCTTTACGCCGCATGAAGCATTAGGATCTTCGGTGTAGCGTATGGTTTGCTTGTTGCCGCCAAGGTCGTTGAAGTCGGGCATGTATGCTGTTCCGGCATTGTAGACGGTACGTTCAATGCGCTTTCCCTTTACTGTCCATATTTTGACGCTACGTGCCGGCACGGTTTCCGAAATTTTGCCGTCAAGCACGGGGCCTGCAGTGTGGTGTATAAGGTCGCGGGTAATGGCCTTGCCGGTCATGTCGATGATTTCGAGGGGAACATCGAAAGTTGCGGGTTCATCGCCGAGGTTCAGAAGCGCCACAGCACGCGTGTCGCCGTTGAGCGTTTTGATGTCCTTTACGTAAATTGAGGAATTGCCTTTTTGGTATACTATGTAAGCTTGAAGGCCGAGGGGATCCTGGTTGATGTCGATAAGTTCCTTGTTCTTCATCAGCTCAAGCGACTTTTCGGGAATTTTTGTCATGTCGCAGCCGACGAGCAACGGAGAACTTTGTATGCACCAGATGGCCATGTGCACTTCTTCCTCGTTGAGCGGGCGGCCTTGTCCTATTTCAAGCATGTCCATGTCGTTGTAGTGGCCGTCGCTGCAGTATGCCGAGAGATATTTGTTTTTGCCGATGACATATTTCCATGAATCCCAACTGGTGTTGATGTCGCCGCTTATGCGCCATGAGTCGGCCACATCCTTGCACCACGTGCCAGGGTAAGCCCAACGGCAGATGTTGTAGGAAATCTTGCGCCCGAGTTTTGCGCTTTGGGCTTTTATGGCATTGCCGATGGCTGTGTATGTCGGCTCTTCCTGCAAGCCGAGACCTGCTGCGCCGCAATAGTCAACCTTTACGAAATCGTAGTCCCATTTGTTGAAATAAAGGTCGCAGTCGGCTTCTTCATGTCCGTTGAAACCTACGCCCTGCCCGAATTTTGGTGTCTTGAAGTTGCCCGAGCCACAAGTATTGCCGGCTGCATCGTTGTAGATACCGGGCTTAAGGCCTTTTTTGCGTATATATTCGGCGACGTACTTCATCCCGTGCGGGAAAAGCTCGTCGTTGCTAGTCATGTTCCCCTGAGCGTCACGGCCTCCCATGTAGCCGTCATCGATGTTGCAGTAAATGTAGCCAGCATCGCGAAGGCCCGATGAAACCTGGGCATCTGCATTGGCGCAGATGTTTTTCTCATTGATGTTGAGTGCAAGTGTGTTCCAACTGCTCCAACCCATTACTGGGGGCTGGATTTTCTTGTTTTTCTGAGCGCCGGCACTTAGTGCTACAAGTATCGAGGCGCAGAGGACGATTGATTTTTTCATACTGTTATGAGTTGATAAGTTTTATAGCTAATATCAGCAAATGTAGTAAGAATAATTCAAATGCAGGTAGTGATGTTGAAAAGAAAAACGAAAATTCATAAAGCTGGCTTTCGGTGAACAATGTTGCCGGAAATTTATAATTTTGTGCATTGGTAATAAGCACGGATATGAACAATGCAACCAACGAAGCTGTAAGCCTTTTGAAGGAACTTATAGCTATTCCATCTCAGAGCCGCAACGAAAGTGCGGCGGCAGACAAAATTGCAGCTTTCATCGAAGGAAAATCTCTTGACATGCATCGTTGCGGCAATAATGTCTATTCTGTTTCATCGGATTTTAGTGACAGTCGCCCCACGTTGCTTCTTGATGCCCATATCGACACAGTAAAGGTTGCGTCCGGTTGGAAGCACGACCCTTATGCCCCGACTGAGGAAGACGGCAAACTTTACGGCTTGGGCTCAAACGACGATGGGGGTAGTTTGGTGTCATTATTGGAAGCATATATCGCTGTTTGCAACAAACGCCTGCCTTACAATATTGTTTTTTCGGCTTCTGCCGAAGAGGAAGTTTCGGGAAAAGGCGGTGTAGAAATGGCTTTGCGCGAGTTTCCGCCAATCAGTGCCGGCATCGTTGGCGAGCCTACTGGGTTGCAGCCCGCGGTAGCTGAAAAAGGTCTTATGGTTATAGATTTCGTAGCCCACGGGAAAGCCGGACATGCCGCGAGAAATGAAGGCGTTAATGCCGTGTATAAAGCAGTCGAAGATATAGACAGAATTAAAAATCTTCGGTTTCATCGGCATTCTGATTTGTTGGGGGATTCGTGCGCTACCGTTACTATTATAAATGCCGGAACCCAGCATAATGTGGTTCCGGCAGAGTGTACGTTTACGGCCGATGTGCGCTCAAATGAATTGTATTCCAATCAAGAGTTGTTTGAGATTATAAGTTCGGCAGTGGAAAGCGAAGCAAAAGCGCGTTCTTTTCGCTTGAATTCATCGGGCATTTCGCTCAATCATCCTTTGGTGAAAAACGTTTTGCGTATGGGGAAAAAACCTTTTGGCTCGCCCACGCTCAGCAATCAGGCTCTGATGTCTTTCCCTACCGTAAAGATAGGCCCGGGCGAATCTTCGCGCTCCCATACTGCCGATGAATACATAAAAATTTCGGAAATTGACGAGGCTATAGATTTTTATATCGAATTGCTTTTGGGATTGGAACTTTGACGTGAATATTTGTTACCTTTGCAGTGTAAGTGAATTACAATCAAATAATACTTGTATGAAAAAGATTTTTTGTTTTAATCGCCGCTCTTTTGTGAAATTTGCGGTTGCAATGTTTGCGGTTGCAATGGTTTCGATGCCCTGCAACCTTGAAGCAAAGAAGAAAGTAAAGAATATCGGCTATCAGCTTTACAGTGTAATGGGAGCTGTAAGTCAGAATCCCAAGGCTTCAATCGAGCGTCTTGCGAAAATGGGCTACAAGGAAGTGGAACTTGTGCAATGGGGCGGCGATCCGAAAGTTTTCGGTCTCGATGCTGCCGATTTCAAGAAATTGTGCGATGACAACGGTATAAAGATTGTTTCTACCCATTCCGGTATTAACGAGGACCCTTCGAAGGAAGAGGAAATCATGAAAAGTTGGCGTCAACTTTTTGCCATTCAGAAAGCATGCGGCGGCAAGTATTTTGTTGTTCCTTCATACCCGATAGACTATACCGTGGCCGGCATGAAGCGCATGTGCAACTATTTTAACCGTGTAGGCAAACTGGCAAAGGAATATGGCCTGACGCTAGGTTATCACAATCACTCCCACGAGTTTCAGAAGCTCAAGGACAGCGATAAACTGATGTGGGAATATTTCGTTGAAAACACCGACCCAAAATATGTTGCCTTCGAACTCGATGTGTATTGGTGCACTAAAGGCGGTCAAGATCCTGTAGCTTATCTCAAGAAATACCCCAAGCGTATCCAGTTGCTTCACATCAAGGATGATTTTGTTATCGGTGCAAGCGGCACGGTAAACTTTGAAGGCGTGTTCAACCAGTTCCGCAAGAACAAAATGAAGCATTATTTCGTTGAGATAGAAACTCCGGGGTGGCTCAGCGACAAGAAGAATGACGATGGCAGCAAGTATTCCGAGCAGCAGGTTCTTGAAGAGAAATTCAAGGCTTCGGCTGAAAGTGTAGATTACCTGCAAAAAGCTGATTTTGTGAAGTAATTATTTTAAGAATACTATAAATTCTGGGGTTGTGCTTGATGGTGCAACTCCAGAATTAAATTGGCAGAATAATAAACCAATAATAGTTAATCATACTTACGCACAATTTAAGAAATGGACGAAAGAATAATAACTCTACCTATTAAAGGAGAGATAGATCCCAAAACTATAACAGGATACTCTTATGAAGATGCAGAATGGTATTTGCTTCAAAAGTTGAAAGAAATGTACCCTAATCATAATTTTAAATATGGCAAATGGAAATTCACCTTCTATAAAGATAGTTTTGATTTGATAGTAGATGATACTTATACAATACAATTAAAATACAATGATCCTTTTACACAGGAATTTTGTATATGGGTTAAAATTTAAATTATGTTACCAATAAAATATCTAATTGA
>CAZDOH010000087.1:0-9531 GCA_964507005.1 uncultured Prevotella sp.
ACAATATTCCGGCGCAAAGTTAGCCCTATCGACGGATATTTGCAAAACAATGCCCGAGATTTTACCGGTTGCCTTGCAATGCGCAAGTCCAGGAATACCGCCCACATTATATACGGTATATGCATAGCGGAAAATTTGTATACGCACAGCGTAAAAATTGTGTACGCACGACGCAGGAATCATGTGCCTTTCCTTTTGAAAAGGGTGCTTTTTCTGCGTTCCCGCACAGTTGGAAACCAAAAGGTCATGCGATATTGTCTTCCGTCCCCCTGGGCATGGAGCGGCAAGGCAGCGGTTGCCCCATAGGCGGCGCGCGCAGGCGGCGGCCCCGGTATGCCGGCAGTCTTTGCCGCGAAAGGGGCGGCAAAAGTTCAATTTGCGGGTTTTAGGCTTGCAACTGAATAATATTGTGTAACTTTGCCGTTCAAATCACACCGTTTACAAGATGCGTTTTATATTGAAAGCTGTGGCGGCAGGGGCAGTGTGTGCGTCGTTTCTTGCGTCGTGCTTCAAGGACGAAGCCCCGAATGCCGAATGCGATATACTCAGGGCAAGCGTGAGCGTTGCCGCCCCTGATGAGGTGTTCTTTAACCTGTCGGATTCCGCCGTTGCCGTGCTGTCGACCGACAGCACCGTGACGTTCAATGTCAGGAAAAACGCCGACCTTTCGGCCCTCGCCCCCGAGTTCACCATTACTCCGGGCGCAACGATTGAGCCGGCAAGCGGCTCGGTGCACGACTTCAGCAGCGGCGCCGTTACCTATACGGTGACTTCCGAAGACAAGGCATGGCACCGCGAATACCGCGTGGCATTCAACCGCGTCAGCAAAACCGTGGGCGACACCATGCGCCTCGACTTCGAGAACTATTCGCTCGAGAGCAGCGGCCACTACTACGTGTGGCAGCGCACGCTCGACGACGGCACGCTTTCGGGCGACTGGGCCAGCGGCAATGCCGGCTTCCAGTTGAGCATGGGCAACGCCAAGCCCGACGAGTATCCCACCGTGCCTTTGGCAGAGGGGTACGACGGCTACGGAGTGAAGCTCGTGACGCGCAGCACGGGGATGTTTGGCGTGATAGCCAACAAGCGCTTGGCAGCGGGCAACATGTTCCTCGGCACTTTCAACCTCGATTCGGCACTCGTCAATGCTTTGCATGCCACCCGCTTCGGAGTGCCGTGCGAAAGCCGTCCCGTGAAAATCACTGGATACTACAAATACCAGCCTGGAGACAAATTCCAGGACCGCAGCGGCAAGTATCTCGACAATACCACCGACAGCGCGGCAATCTATGCCGTGTTCTACCGCAACCACGACAGCCAGGGCAATGCCGTGACGCTCTACGGCGACAACGTGAAGACCAGCCCGCAGATAGTGGCTATTGCCGACATGCACTACGTGGCGCCTACAAGCATCTGGACACCGTTTGAAATAACATTCGACTATCGCGGCGAGGTGAGCGACGAACTGCTTGAAAGCCGCGGCTGCAACATCACCGTGGTGTTCTCGTCGAGCAAAGGCGGCGATGATTTCTGCGGAGCGGTGGGAAGCACCCTGTGTGTTGACAAAGTGAGGGTGATAAGCACGAAGGAGGACTGACAATGAAGAAAACCATACTCGCAGCCGCAATGGCCTGCGCTTTTGCCGCTGCCGGCGCGCACGGCATTTTCGAAAACCTTGCCTACAATCTGCGTCTGGGCTACTCCGTAGGCGGCACGGCACCGCTCGGGATGCCGGCCTCGATACGCAAACTCAACAGCTACACACTTACCAACAACCTGCAGCTGGGCATAGATGCCCGCCGCAGTTTCAATGCAAAATGGGGAGTGATGGCCGGGCTGCGCTTCGAGAACAAGGGAATGGACGAGGACGCAAAAGTCAAGAACTACTATATGAAGCTTGTCAGGGGCGGCCAGGAACTTGAAGGGCGCTTCACCGGCGATGTCACCACACGGGTTACGGAGTGGATGTTCACCGTGCCCGTAGAGGCAACATTCACTACCGGAAAGTTCACGCTCAAGGCGGGCCCCTACTTGTCGTATGTGCACTCGCGGTCGTTTACCGGCTATGCCCACAACGGCTATCTGCGCGTGGGTAACCCCACGGGAGCGAAGGTCACCATAGGTGACACTCCCGACACCAAGGGCAGCTACGACTTTTCGGGCGACATGCGCAAGTGGCAGTATGGCATCAATTTGGGCGCCGACTGGTATTTCCATAAAAAGACCGGCGTGTATGCCGACATCAACTGGGGGCTCAACGGAGTGCACCGCAGCAGCTTCAAAACCATAGAGCAGACACTCTATCCGATATTCGGCACCGTGGGAGTAGTCTACAAACTGAAATGAAACAAAACAAACAATACAGAAGAAAGGAACATTTATGAAGAAAATCTTTACACTTCTTGCGCTCGCACTGGGCGCAGCAACAGCAAGCGCTGCCGACTACACCGACGTGCTTTCGGTAAACGTAAACGGCATGGTGTCGGAGCAGCAGGCTACCATAAGCCTCAACCAAGCCAGTGACGGCAGCTACGAATTTAGCCTCAAGAACTTCATGCTCGTTATGGGCGAAAGCTCGCTCGGCATTGGCACTATCCAGCTCAACGGCGTTGAGGGCACCACTGCCGACGGCGTGACAACACTCTACACTTCGCAGAGCACCAAAATTCAGGCGGGCGATGCCGACGGCGTAAGCCAGTGGATGGGCCCCATGCTGCCCGAGGTGCCTATCGTTATGACCGCCAAAATCGAGAACGGCAGCCTTTATGCCGCCATCAACATCGACATGACGTCCACCCTCAGCCAGAAAATACAGGTGATGTTTGGCGAGAGGGGCTATCAGCTGCCCAATTCCGGATTCGAGAACTACAAGGAATACAAGGTGAAGCAAGGACTGGTTTTTTCGAAAGAAGTGACAGTAGACGAACCCCTTTCGTGGCACTCCTTTGCCAGTGCCACAGGCTCGCTGGTGGAAATGGCCAACAAGGCATCGTCAAATCCCCATACATTCGTTTCCAACGTGGTACGCCCAGGCTCAACGGGCAGCAAGAGCGTGCTCGTGGTTTCGTCGTCGGCACTCGGCATCGTGGCCAACGGCACCATCACCACCGGCCGCATGAATGCCGGGGCAATACAGGCCAACGACCTCGCCAACCATGCCGAACTCGACATGAGCAAAACCGAAACCGACGGCAACGGCGACCCCTTCTATGCCGTGATGAACGGACGCCCCGACTCGCTGGCAGTGTGGGTGAAGTACAAGCAGAGTTCTGTGGTGGAAGACTTCCCCTATGCCACAATAAGCGCGGCAATCACCGACGGCACATACTACCAGGACCCCAACGACAATACCTATAAGAATGTGCTTGCCACTGCCTGCGACACCACCATCGAAAGCAACGGCTTTGCATGGCAGCGCATTTCGGTACCCTTCAACTATGTTGACAAAAGCATAAAGGGCAAGGCAATTCTCGTTACCATCTCCACAAATGCCGGCGCAGGAAAGGGCACCACGGCCGACAGCATATACGTTGACGATGCCGAACTCATATACAACGCTTCGCTTCTTTCCGCAAAGGTCGGCGGCAAGGAAGTCACCTTCAGCGCTCCTGGCGATACCGCCGAAGTTGAGGGCTTGACCGCAGTCAAGGCAGAGGACATTGAAACCGTAACCAATGCCAACGGTGCCGATGTGGCAACAACACTCGCCAACGTCGGCGATGACATTGTGGCAACCGTAAAGGTGACATCGAGCGACCTCAAGACCGTGAACTTCTATTCCATAAAGTTCAAGAACGCCAACGTCAGCGGCATCAGCGATGCCAAGGCCGGTGCCAACGACAAGGTGAAAGCCATATACAGCATCGACGGTGTGAAAGTGGACGCAATGCAGGGCGGAAACGTATACATCGTGGTATACGAAAGCGGAAAGACACAGAAAGTGGTGCGCTAAGTATACATCCGCACAACTTTAATCCCTAAAAACGGCAGCATGTACCGACGCATGCTGCCGTTTCGCGATTATTTACGGCGGCTGCGGCCCGACAAGTGCACGAAACTTCGTAATTTTGCCGATTAAGCGGAATTGTATCCGCACAAGCCAAAAAGCATGAGGCCGGTAAAGAAACTCGACATCTTCATAACAAAGAATTTCCTGACACTTTTGGCAGGGGCGTTCTTCGTGTGCCTCTTCGTGCTTATGATGCAGTTCACCTGGAGATATATCGACGAACTCATTGGCAAAGGCCTCACAATGGACGTGTTTGCAAAGTTCTTCTGGTATATGGCCCTCTCGCTTGTGCCACAGGCAATGCCGCTGGCTATTCTGCTGGCTTCGCTTATAAGTTTCGGCAATATGGGCGAGCGGCTGGAACTGCTTGCCATGAAAACCGTGGGAGTGGCGCTAATACGCATCATGCGTCCACTGATACTCATTGTGGCCGGCATTGCCGGAGTGTCGTTCTATTTCCAGAACTATACAGGCCCTAATGCCGAACTGCAGTTGCGTACACTGCTGATGAGCATGCACGAAAGTGCACCGGCGTTCGAGATACCGGAAGGCTCGTTTTACAACGGCATACCCAATATCAATATCTTTGTGAAGAAGAAACACAACGAAACGGGAATGCTTTACGACGTGATAATCTACAAAACCGACCAGGGATTCAACAAGGCACAGATAGTGCTTTCCGACTCGGCAAAAATCGATATTACCGAAGACCGCAAGTATTTGGTGCTGCAGCTATACAGCGGCGAACAGTTCGAAAACCTGCAGACCGGAAGCAGTTTCAGCCGCATAAGGGCTTATGTGCCCTACGACCGCGAGACATTCAAATACAAGAAATTCATAATCGATTTCGACAGCAACTTCAATGTTCTTGACGCCAATGCCATAGGCAACCGTCCGGAATCGAAGAACATGGCCGAACTGGTGGCCGGAGTAGACTCCATGCAACTGTATGGCGACAGCGTGGGGAAGTCGAACTACAATATTCTTTCCTCCGAAGCGAAACTCGGTCCCGTTCCGTCCGAAAGCGGTTCAGCATTCACTATGGCCGCCGCCGCAACTACCGTCGGTGCCGCACCGTTGGGCAACGAAGCAACCCGGTACCAGTCGCCCGACAGTTTCCGCATTGCAAACGCCCAAAAGGAGCAGAAACTTGCCAAGCAGCGCAGCGCACAGGCGGCAAAGGCCATAAAGGAATACCTCAAGCGCTTGCCCACAATAAGTAAAGAAGCCGAGAAAATAGAGTTCGACAGTTTGGTAGCCTCGCTGCCTACGGCTACAAAGGCACGTGTAGCGTCGTACGGCAACGAAGTGGCGCAGAAAATAACCACTGCACTTGAATGGCCGAAGTTCGATGTCCAGGACAATGAACTTATGATAAGGAAATACCAGATAGCATGGCACCAGAAGATAATCGTGTCGCTCACCTGCTTGATATTCTTCTTTATAGGGGCTCCGCTCGGCTCTATAATACAGAAAGGCGGGCTCGGAGCACCAACAGTGCTGTCGGTCTCGATATTCATTCTCTACTATATAATAAGTACTTCGGGCATGAAATTGGCCAAGGAAGGCACGTGGCAGGTTTGGTTCGGCATGTGGATGAGTGTCATGGTGCTTACACCGCTGGGTGTGTTCCTTACCTACAAGGCCAACAACGACTCCGTGGTGTTCAATCCCGAGGCTTACCGCCGGTTGCTGCACCGCGTGTTGGGATTGCGCGTACACCGCCATATCGCTGCCAAAGAGGTTGTGGTTTACGACCCACGGTATGCCGACGATTACGAAACTCTTGGGAAACTTGCTGCAGAATGCGAAGACTACAACCGGCGCAAGAAACTTTGGCGCATGCCCAACTATGCTGCGCATTTCTTCAATCCACGTCCCGACCACGAAGTGGAGAATATCAATGCCGAAATGGAAGCTGTAATCGATGACCTTTCCAATACGCGCGACCGCAAGATACTCTACGAAATCAACCGCTTCCCCGTGATTTTCGCCTCGGCACATGTGTCGCCATTTGCCAGCCCGTGGCTCAACCGCATTTCGGGAGCATTGCTGCCGATAGGAATAATTTTATGGTTGAGGATGTGGAAATTCCGTCTCCGCCTGTTCAAGGATATGAAACAAATAGTATCTTCGTGCCGGAAACTGCAGCAGTACATGACTTCGAACCCCGAATACAGCATAATGCAACTCCCTTCAAACAACGAAAACAACATAAATGACAATGACTGAAAACGAAAACTTCAAGACGTCGACTGTCGAGGAAGCTCTTGCCGACTTCAAACAAGGCAAGTTTGTGATTGTAGTCGACGACCCCAGTAGGGAAAACGAGGGAGACCTCATAACCGCAGCCGAAATGATAACCGAGGAGAAGGTGAACTTCATGCTCAAGAACGGCCGCGGCGTGTTGTGTGCCCCGATAACCATTACGCGGTGCCGCCAACTCGGTTTGCCGCGTCAGGCCGAAAACAACACCAGCCTGCTTGGCACTCCTTTTACGGTGACCGTTGACAAACTTGAAGGATGCACCACTGGGGTGAGTGCCCACGACCGTGCCGCTACCATACGCGCTCTGGCCGATCCCGAATCCACTCCCGATACTTTCGGCAAGCCGGGGCATATATGCCCGCTCTATGCGCAGGATAACGGCGTGCTCCGCCGGGCCGGGCATACCGAAGCTGCAATCGACTTGACGCGTCTTTGCGGCATGCAGCCTGCAGCAGCCCTTATCGAAATTCTCAACGAAGACGGCACCATGGCCCGTATGCCGCAACTTATCGAGAAGGCAGAAGAGTGGGGGCTTCACATCCTTACTATTAAAGACCTCATAGAATACCGCATAAAGACCGATACGCTTGTCGAAAAGGGCGAAGAAGTTGACATGCCCACCGAATACGGGCATTTTCGCCTTATTCCTTTCCGCCAGACCAACAACGGCAAGGAGCATGTGGCTCTTATAAAAGGCAATTGGCAGCCGGGCGAACCGGTGCTCGTCAGAGTGCATTCCTCGTGTGCAACCGGAGACATCTTCGGCTCGAAACGGTGTGATTGCGGCGAACAGCTTCACAGCGCCATGCGCGCCATCGAGAATGAAGGCAAAGGAGTTTTGCTCTATCTTAACCAAGAAGGGCGCGGCATAGGGCTCATGGCAAAAATTGCGGCATACAAATTGCAGGAAGAAGGTTATGACACCGTTGACGCAAATATCCATTTGGGCTACGACCCCGACGAGCGCGACTACGGCGTTGGTGCGCAGATTCTCAGTCAGCTGGGAGTGCAGAAGATGCGACTGCTCACCAACAACCCCGTGAAGCGCGTTGGGCTTGAAGCATATGGACTGGAAATCGTGGAGAACGTGCCAATCGAAATACAGCCCAACAAATACAACGAGCGCTATCTGCGCACCAAGAAGGAGCGCATGGGGCATACGCTGCATTTCAAGAAATAGAAACCACAAAATACTGACAATTATGGAAAGAGAAATCAATTTCGCAAATCCTGTACTCGAAAGAGTTCAGAGTGCCTACCGTGTGCTGATGCGCAAGGTGTTCCTTTGGATGGCCCTGGCGCTGACTGTAACTGGACTTACCGCATACTACGTGGCCTCGAATCCTGGACTTCTGCAGGCAGTGTTCAGTTCGAAGGGAATGATATGGGGCCTTTTCATCGCCCAAATCGCTCTGGTACTCATACTTTCGGCCAGAATAAATAAAATGTCGTTTGCTACGGCCGGCATAATGTTCGTGGGCTATTCCGTGCTCAATGGCATTACCATGTCGTTTATATTCCTGGCCTTCACCATGAGTTCGATAGCCGGCGCGTTTTTCGTGACGGCGGGAATGTTCGGAGCAATGGCCCTCATTGGACTGACTACAAAGAAAGACCTCACTTCTTTCAGCTCCTTCTTCATGATGGCTTTGGTTGGCCTTATAATTGCAAGCGTCGTGAATATATTTTGGGCCAACAGCGTGCTCTATTGGATTATTACCTACGTCGGTGTGCTGCTGTTTGTTGGGCTCACTGCCTACGACACGCAAAAGATTAAACTTATGCTCATGGAATACGGCGATGAAGTGAACGGGCAGACGCAAAAACTGGCCCTCCTCGGAAGCCTTTCGCTTTATCTCGACTTTATAAACTTGTTCCTCTATATCCTGCGCATATTTGGACGCGGAGACAATTGACAGTAATAACACCAACGAACAAATACATTTATATATATGAACGAACTTTCAGCATGCCTCAACCGGCTTTCGCCATCGGCTACCCTTTTGATGTCGCAAAAGAGCGCTGAACTCAAGGCGAGCGGGGTCGACGTTGTGAACCTTAGCGTCGGCGAACCCGATTTCAATACTCCCGAACATATCAAAGAAGCCGCAAAGAAGGCTATCGACGACAACTACTCTCGTTATTCGCCCGTGCCGGGATATCCCGTGCTGCGCGAAGCCATTTGCCGCAAGCTCAAGAACGAAAACGGGCTCGACTATTCTCCTTCGCAGATAATCTGCTCCAACGGTGCCAAGCAAAGTGTGTGCAACGTTGTGATGTCGCTTGCCGGTGAAGGCGACGAAGTGATAATCCCGGCTCCGTATTGGGTTAGCTATACGCAGATGGCCAAAATAGCCAACGCAACACCCGTGACCGTTGCTACTGGCATGGAGCAGAATTTCAAGATGACTCCGCAGCAGCTCGAAGCGGCAATCACTCCCCATACCCGCGTACTTATCCTCTGCTCGCCAAGCAATCCGACTGGCTCGGTTTATACTTATGCCGAACTCGAAGCCCTTGCACAAGTATTGCTCAAGCACGAAAGGGTTATGGTTGTATCCGATGAAATCTACGAGCACATCAACTACGTAGGCACACATGCAAGCATGGCACAGGTGCCCGGCATGAAGGAACGTACCGTAATCATCAACGGAGTTTCGAAAGCTTATGCCATGACCGGATGGAGAATAGGATTTGCCGCAGGCGAAGAATGGGTAATAAAAGCTTGCAGCAAACTGCAGGGACAATATACCAGCGGCCCGTGCTCGGTGAGCCAGATGGCTGCTGCAGCCGCATTCAATTCTTCGCAGGACTGCGTTGAGGAAATGCGCCAGGCATTCCAGCGCCGCAAGGACCTGATAGTTTCACTCACAAACGAAATCCCCGGACTTGAGGCAAACAACCCCGACGGAGCCTTCTATCTCTTCCCAAGATGCGAAAGCTACTTCGGCAAGAAATGCGGCGACCGCGTTGTCAACGATTCCAACGATATGGCGCTCTATCTGCTTGAAGAAGCACATGTGGCAACTGTCAGCGGCGATGCTTTTGGCGCACCGGGATATTTCCGCATGAGCTACGCCACCAGCGAAGACAATATCCGCAAGGCAATGCAGCGCATAGCCGAAGCATTGGCTAAACTCAAATAAGGTTGCAATAACAAGACGAAGAGCCCTGCTGCAGTTTTGCGGCGGGGCTCTTGTTGTTGTATGCTCGGCATGAGCATTGTCTAACGGGTGGAAGTCCCGAGTAAGCCC
>CAZDOH010000088.1:0-2496 GCA_964507005.1 uncultured Prevotella sp.
TTTTCTTCCACGGTTTTTCTGCTCCGGAAAGCGGTTTTGCTGCCGTTTTCGTGCGGAAATGCGGGGAAAACGCGCGCTGTGCGCCGCGGAAAACAACTCTTCGGGCACAGGAAACAGCGCCGCGGGCGTGGAAAGGTTTCTGCCGTGGGCATCGCGCATGCAGCGAAAGCGTTGAAAGACAAACTAATACGGAAAGCGACAGTTGTGTAAAAAACACACAAAGGCGTTAAAAACGTTAATGTTAATTTCCGATTTTTCAAAAAGTCATGCCCTTCTCAAAGAGAGAGACTATATATAATGAATATATATTATTATATTATTAATACTATATATATAACCTCTTGTTTTTGTCACTTATAACTAAGTTGCAACACTTAAAAAAGCATAACCTGCTATGTTTCAGCGGATAGACTAACTCACTATCAAAGTTTAGAAAAATCGGAAATTAACATTAACGTTTTTAACACCCCAACCTGGACTATGATTATGCTTTTTTCGGCATTTTTTTTTATCTCTATGTCGTAATGTTATTTTATCTTTGCATTGCAAACAGATAATGTAGCATTCATGGAAAATCAAAAGACAAGACGAGTGCGCGGTTCGGCAATCATCACTGCCGACGGCGAGGCGTTTTTCACCCCCTGCCGCAAGTCGGGAGCGGGCGGGAAGCACCAGCGCACCAGTTGCTTTCTTTCAATCTTTCCACGGCTTACTGCGGGCGGTTCGCTTTTTATGGCTATCTTTACACCGCCTTTCAGCTCCCACGGGGCAAAACCGGAGGCAACCCTTTCGAAAAAAACTGTTACACCATACTCCATCATGAAGAAAACATTCAAGACTTTCCTCGCCGTCATTGCGGCAGCCATCCTGCTGCTCCCCGCCACCGCCGCGGCGCAGGCACCTCTCCAGCCCAAGCGCGAATTCCGCGGCGCATGGGTGCAGACTGTCAACGGGCAATACATGGGCATGCACCGCGACGACATGCAGCGCACACTCACCTCGTATCTCGACGCCTTCAAAAGCTACGGACTGAACGCCGTGATGTTTCAGGTGCGCTGCGAAGGCGATGCGCTATACCAGAGCAGCTACGAGCCCTGGAGCTACTACCTCACGGGGCAGCAGGGCAAGGCGCCCGACCCGTTCTGGGACCCGCTGCAGTGGATGATTGACGAATGCCACAAGCGCGGCCTCGAACTGCACGCATGGATAAACCCCTACCGCGCAAAGACGGCAGCAAAGCACGAACTGGCACTCAACCACCCCATAAACATGTATCCCGAGCATTTCTTCAAATACGGCGACCTCACGCTCTTCGACCCCGGCGAGCCCTACAACCGCGAATACATCTGCCGCGTTACCGCCGACATCCTGCGCCGGTACGACGTGGACGGGATTCACATGGACGACTATTTCTACCCCTACCCGGCAGCAGGGCGCGACATCCCCGACGACAAGTCGTACGCGCAATACAACAACGGCATTGCCGACCGTGCCGACTGGCGGCGGCACAACGTCAACGAACTGGTGCGCATGATGCACGACACCATACGCGCCGTGAAGCCCTGGGTGAAGTTCGGCATCTCGCCCTTCGGCATCTACCATAACGCGCGCCGCGGAGGCAACGTGCCCGGATCGGCTACCAACGGACTGGAAAACTACGAGGACCTCTACGCCGACGTGCTGTGCTGGGTGAACAACGGATGGGTGGACTACACCATGCCGCAGCTCTACTGGCAGATAGGGCACCCCGTGGCCGACTATGCCACGCTCATCAACTGGTGGAGCGAAAACACGCGCAACCGCCCCCTCATCATAGGCGAAAGCGTGGAAAACACCATAAAGTATCCCGACCCGCAGAACCCGCAGAGCCATCAGATTTACGCGAAGATGAACCTCGCCCGCTCGCTCGGCACGGCAGGCACATGCCAGTGGTATGCCGCAGCTTTCGCCGAAAACCGCGGCAACTACGCCGAAGCGCTCAGGCAAAGCTACTACTCAAGTCCCGCGCTGCCCCCCGCCATGCCTTTCATCAGCACCCAGAAGCCGGGGAAGGTGAAAAAGCTCAAGCCCGTGTGGACCGAAGACGGATACATGCTGTTCTGGTCGGCTCCGCGCGCCAAGAAGCCCATCGACGAAGTGCAGCGCTACGTGGTCTACCGCTTTGCTGCCGGAGAGCCCGTAAACACTGAAGACGCTTCGCACATTGTCGACATCACGTCGAACAACTTCCTGCTGCTGCCCTATGCCGACGGCTCCGGGCGGTACACCTACGCGGTGACTGCGCTTAACCGCATAGGCAACGAGTCGAAGGCCAAAAAGAAAAGCGTGAAACTGTAACTCCCGCAAGCGTAAGCCCCCGGGCACAGCCACGACACAAAAACAGAAGCGGCGCGGAAACTCTCTCTTGGGATTCCACGCCGCTTCGGTTTTATTGATTTTCTCCGGTTGTCAGAACTGACGGTCGAGCCGCAGCTTTCCGCTCACGTCCCACACGCG
>CAZDOH010000088.1:2596-9394 GCA_964507005.1 uncultured Prevotella sp.
CCGGTTGTCAGAACTGACGGTCGAGCCGCAGCTTTCCGCTCACGTCCCACACGCGCAGCCGCAGCTTGTCGCCTTTCTTCTGCAGGGCCATGACGGTTCCTATCTCCCCGCCTTCCATTGCCGGTCCGCCGCCACCGATACAGGGCATGGGGTTGCCCTTGTCGCCCGGTTCCATCACATAGAAGCTGTGGGCATGGGCAGTGATGTCGACATCGAACTTGCCTTTCTGCAGCAGCGGGCTCCACAGCGCGGTCCACGGGTGGTAGTCGTCGGTGAACACGCCTTCGCCCCAGATGGGGATATGGTTGATGAGCACATGGCGGCGCGCTTTCTTGAACTCCTTGCTTGCGAGTTCCTTTTCCAGGAACGCCTTCTGGTCGAGGCGCAGCTGCTCGAATCCGTTCAGACCATAATACACCCAGAAGTCGTCGGGCTTGTCTTCGCCGCAGTCGAGCACCACGAAGCGAGTGTCGCCCCACGAGAAGGCCCCGTAGGTCTTGCCGCCGAAATTCTGCGTGAGCGAGAGCATGCCGGCAGAATAGGCGTTGCGTATCTCGTGGTTGCCGCGTATTATGAACGTTGGCACATTGGCAGCGTTGGCAGCGCGCATAAGGGTGTTGACGCGGCTTATGGCATGCGCGCGGTCGTTGGGCTCGGGCACGCAGTCGCCGTTGAACACCACGAAGTCGGGGTCGGCATCGTTGTGGCGCAGTATCGAGGCGAGGTTGTACATCAGGAAGTCGTTGTCGTGAAGGTCGTTGAACACGGCCATGGTGAAATCCTCGGTCTTGGCGTCGGGAAGGCGGAACGAATACCACTGTGTGCGCACACTGTCGCCAAGAATTTTGCGGTAGGCTTCGTTGAGCAGCACTTCCTGTGCGCAGACGCGGTAGTAGTAGCGCACCCCGGGCTTGAGGCCCGTGAGGTCCACTTTGTTTTCGATGTCGAAACAAGGTTCCTGCCCTGCCAGCAGAGTGCGTGCACTTACGGTTTTCGCCGTGTCGGTGCCGTATTCCACCCACGTGTGCACCACGGCATTTGTCTGGAACATCACGCTGATGCCCGAGGGCGAGAAGTTTTGCAGATAAGGCTCTGAGCACAGCAGCTTGTCGGCAGGCAGTGCGAGGCGCACGTCGGCAAACACCGGGCGATGGTCGGAAGCCTGCGCTTCACCGGGCACGCCGTTGCGGAGAAGCACCACGCGGCGTGCGGCATCGTTCTTGAACACCGCCACATAGTCGATGGTCTGCGTTGGTTTGCCTGCCGGGAATGTGGCATCCTTGGGGTTGGTGAGGAGCGTGAAATACTTCGCGAGCTTCCGCCCCGGCTCCGACTCGGGAGTGAAGTTCAGGTCACCGGCAAAGAAAAAGGGCTTTTCAGTCTTGGCAGCCTCGCTGCGCACAATGTCGAGCGACTTCAGCTGATCGGCTTCGGTGAGCGAGAAATGCGTGGCGGCAAACACATAGTCGGTATATTCGGCAATGATGAGCGTGCGCTTTTCCTCGCGCCCCGGGAGCGCAATGCGTGTGACGCGCAGCGGGTGCTTCCTGGCAAGCATACCCATGCCGTATTTGCCACCGGCGTAGTCTATTGCCGGCGAATAGACATAGTGCATGCCCAGCTTTTCGGCATACTCCCGCAGGGCGAAATGCCCCTTCGAGCGTTGAGTCATGCTGTCAACTTCATCCACGGCCACAAGGTCGGCATTCATGCTGCCTATAATCTGTGCCTGGCGGTCGTAGTTGAACGTCTTGCCGTCGGCCTGCTTGCCGTTGAAGATGTTGTACGACATGATGCGCAGCGTGTTTTCGGCGCCGAGGTCGCGCTGCGCATAAGCAGTGAAAGGCATCTGTGCCAAAGCCGCAAGAGCTGCCGCAGCAACGGATGCCCGAGAGAACTTTTTCATTATATTTATATATTACAGTACTTCGATGTCGTAGCCTCCGTGCCATTCACCTCCGGCAGGCACGATGTTGGTGTAGGGCCTTTGTGCGAAATCGCCGTCGTAGCCCACACGGTCGCAGAGCCCGTACCACGGTTCGAGGCACACGAAGGGCGCATCAACGCCGTAGGGCGACCACACGAGGAATACCGGCGCGCCGCTGCTGACTTTCACCACGGGCTTGCCGCTGCAGTCGCGCAGCGTGATGGAATGCACCTGGTTGTTGTCGATGATTATGGAGTCAACCTTGAAGTGCTCGTCGCGCAGGGCCAGCGTGCCGTCGGGAGCCTGCAGGGTGTAGCGCTCGGGGGCCAGGCATCCGCCTTCGCCCACAGTGGCGCACTCGGGCGAGGGGCAGTCGAAGTCGAGATACGCCTTGATGTCGTCTCCCGGCTTGAAGCCGCGGAAGAAGAACGACGGATGGCCTCCGATGTGGAACGGCATGGGCTCGGTTCCGCGGTTGACGACAGTCCATTCCACCTTCACCGTGCTGCCGTCGAGCGTAAACCTCTGCTGCAGTTCAAAGGCAAAGGGGAATATGGCGCGGGTAGCTTCGGTGTCGCCAGTGGCATAGGTTATGGAACTTTCGGTGGTTTCCTTCACGCCGAACTCGGCATTCTGCAGGAAGCCGTGCTTGGGCATGGTGTATTGCTTGCCGCCGAGGCGGTAGTTTCCCTGCCACACGGCGCCCACCGTGGGGAAGAGCATGGGGCAATGGCGGTCCCAGAATTTCGGGTCGGCATTCCACATGAGTTCTTCGCCGTTGGCTTCGTTGCGTATTCCGCACAATTCGGCGCTGAGGCTCCGCGTGCGTATGCTGATTTTTCCGTTTGTAAGTTGATGCATGATATTTTAAGTTTTCAGATTAAAAAGCAGTTTCCGCGAATTTAGTTCTTTTTCGGAAAACGGCAAGCGCATGCAGCGCAAAAAGGCAAATTGCTGCAGTTTCGCTTACGGCATGCGGCGGCGGCTCTGCGAAACGCCGAACTGCAGGAACGCGTGCTCGCCAAGCTTGAAGTCCACGGCGCCGCCCCAACTGTCTTCACCGAAGCCGGGATAGGCGCGGAAACGCTGCCCCGAGGGGACAAGGCTTTTCTGCCCGAAGGCATACACGTTCACCCGCTCGTTCACCTGATATGCCGCTGCCCCGAACACCGAAGCGTCGCGCATCTTCATTGAGCCCCACGACAGCGTGTTCATGGCTACGCCGCCAATGGCCGAGAACCTCCCGCCCAGCGGAAGGGCATACACGAACGCGGCATTGCTGCCTATGCCCACTCCGCGCGGGGAATTCTTGCCGAAGCCTGCAGTAACGCTCATGCCCAGCTGCGCGTTGAATCCTTCGTGCAGCTGCCAGGGGCTGAGATAAAACGGTTCGGGAAGCCACAAACGCGGCAAAAGCACGGCATCCTGCTCTTCCAATTGATGCGAAGCATAAGCCGTATCGGGAAGCGACGGTGTTTTGCCGCGCCACCCGTCATGTTCCTGTGCCTTGCTGCAAACGCAGGCCACAAGAAAGAACAGCAGCAGAGCAAGCGGGCGTTTCATTTTTCCTCGGTAAGCGCGAACATGTCGTGCAGCAGGCGTCGCCCGGAAGCCGTGCGGAACACCTTGCTTTCGAATTCCAAGATTGCGGCGGGCGACAAGTTGTCTTCAAAGGCATTCACAAGGAAATCGGCTTCGAGCAGAATCTGCCAGTCTATGGCGTCGATGCCGGTATAGGTATGGTGGTGGGCAATGAGGAAGCACACGCGTTCGGTTTGCTGCAGCGTGTACCCTCCAACCTGGGCCATGAGAGTGCGTGCCTCGGCGGGGCCGAGCTCTTCCTGGTGCTTTCCGCTGCAATTGCCGTATATGCGTTCGCTCTCGTGTATGCCGATGTCGTGGAGTATGGCCGCGGTTTCTATCACAAACGCCGTGTCCTCGCCCACGCCCTCAAGCTGCGCAAGGGTAGCGGCAAAGTCGTGCACCTTCACGAAATGCTGAATGCGCGGGGCATCGCCGCGATCGTAAGCCGTCATGGCAGAAAGGAGTCTTGAATGCTGCAAGTTCATTCCGCAAGGAGTTATTGATGTTTACACTGCAAAGAAATGGCGGCTGGCGCGCAGCAGGTGCCTCACGGTGGAAATCAGTTCCTGCGTTTCCTGCAGGGTGTTGAGGTAGAGAATCTCTATGCGCAGGTTCCCCTCTTCGGCCTGCATACGCAGCATCTGCCTGTCGCGCAGCGCCGAAAGCGTGCGCCGCGTTTCGTTTGCCTTCACCATGAAGATGTCGGCTTTTTCGAAATTGCCGTTGCTTATCATGCGGCGTGCTTCGTCGATGGTGTCGAGAGTGATTTTCTCCACGGGCTCGAGCTCGTCGATAAGGTTCTTGGGCAGCGGCGAGAAGTTGTTGTCGATATGTTCCAGGCACGGGTCCGACACGCGTTTCAGACAGTAGATTATCTGCGAAATGCTGTTGCTTCCGAGGTGGAACCAAGTGTTCTTCTCCACGGCGGTAAGGAAATCGAGTTTTCGCATACCCAACAGTTCCTTGCGGCGCATTTTCTTCCAAAGGCTCTTTTCGAGGTCGAGGGCATTTGCCGCGCGGTGCAAGGTCTTGTAGTCGTTGTTTTTCAGTCCTCCCATTATCTGCAGGTAGTTGTTTCGCGCGAAGTCGAGAATCTCCACCTGGTTAGTCCTTATGTGTTCGCCCAAAAGCTGGCGTATTTCCTCCTTGTCGGTAGCCTTTATGAGTTTGCGGAACACCTGGTCCTTGTTCTCGTTGGCTTCGCGCTTCTTGAACATGCGGTTGTTGCGTATGATAATGAACACCACAAGGCTCACGGCTGCCACCATTGCCACGGGGCCCACGTAGTACATGAACAGCGACATGCAGAAGCACAGGATGAATGCCGCGCCAGCAGTAATGAACCATCCGCCTATCACCGAAATCACGCCCGTGATGCGGTAGACGGCAGTATCGCGCCCCCAGGCACGGTCGGCAAGCGAACTACCCATTGCCACCATAAACGCCACGTAGGTGGTGGAAAGCGGAAGCTGCAGCGAAGTTCCTATGATGATGAGCAGCCCGGCAAGCACGAGGTTCACCGCCGCACGCACCATGTCGAATGCCGCGCCGTCGGGGAGCGTCACGTCTTCGTTGTAGAAACGTCGGTCTATCCACCGCTTCGCCCGTTCGGGTATCCATTTGTCAACAGCTGCGGAGAAGTTCATGGCGCTGCGTACCATGGAGCGTGCTATTCGCGAGGAACTGAATATCTCCTCGCCGGCATCCTGGCGCGAAAGGCTTACCGACGTGTTGATTACCTTGCGCGCCTTCTTCGACGTTATCAGCGCAACCACCATTATGGCCCCGGCAGCAAAGAGGAAGAACAGCGGCGTGTGGGCCGACTCGTGCAAGCGGCTCACGCAGAACTGCGCAGGGTCGCCGGCGCCGGCTTCCACATAATATTGGTAAGACGAAAGCGCAGCCAGCGGCACACCGATGAAATTCACGAGGTCGTTGCCGGCAAAGGCCATGGCCAAGGCGAAGGTGCCGAACAGCACTATGATGCGGAAGATGTTGATGCGCAGAAAATCAAGTATTTGGGAAACCACGGTGAACAGCACCAGGCTGCCCCACAATATCATCATTTTGTTGCTCTCAATGGCTTCGCGCACCTCGACAGTCATGAACGAAGCCTTGCCGAAACCTGCCACAAGCAGGAAGTACATGATTGCCGTTATGGAAATTCCTCCGAAGATGCCCACCGCCCAGCGGCTCTTTTGGCGATACTTGAAGGTGAACACTACGCGCGTAATCCACATCACCACCAGACCGAACACAAAGGCTATGGCCACCGAAAGGAAGATGCCGAGAATAATGGAAAGTGCCTTGTCGGTGTTGATAAGGTTGGCATAGCTGAGCGAATGGTCGCCCAGAATCTTCACTATAGCCAGCGCCGTGCTTCCGCCCAGCAGCTCAAACACCATCGACACCGTAGACGACGTGGGCATTCCAAGCGTGTTGAAGATGTCGAGCAATATCACGTCGCTCACACCCACGGCGAGGAAGATGCAAATCACTTCGTTGAAATAGTAGTAGTCGGGATTCAATATGCCGTGGCGGGCAATGTCCATCATGCCGTTTGATGTCACGGCACCGGTGAAGATACCCACCGAAGCCACTGTAAACAGCAACGGGAGCTTTGCGGCCTTCGAGCCCATAGCTGCACTGAGAAAATTACCCGCGTCGGTAGAAACGCCTGCAGTAAGGTCGTAGCACGCCAACGAAAAAATGAAAACTAAAATGCCAAAATAAAGATATTCCATCAGAGGGAAGGTCTGGAGTTACGAGGGCAAAGTTAAAAAAACCTTTTTGAATACCAAACTGAGCGGGGAGGCGATTTATTCGAAACGCATAACTCTGCCGCTGCCGGGAGGACTTGCGAAGTGTCTTGCCGCAAAAAGAATGTCTGGTGTAATTCAAATTATATGCATTGGTTTTTAATGGCGGTGTAAATTACGAATGCAAAAAGTCTGATGTACCATTCAGCACTGCTTCAAGCAACAATTTTGCAAAAAGAATGGCAATGATATACTTGTTGTCATAAAATTTGGCCATTTTATTGTAAAATAGTTGACCAAAAATTTGGTTATCTCAAATATTATCCATATCTTAGCTAGTAGAAAATAAGAAAATGGTTGAATCTGAAAGGTTCACCTTTATGTTTGGCAAAGCTATATAACGTGTGAGGCCAAATGAGAGATATTTAAGTTAGACACTGCTGCATAGAAATTTGTTATTATTAAACAGGAAACAATAGACCTAATGCTTTATGATAAAAGTAACGAAAGAATATATAAAAGAAGTAT